>NZ_CP132745.1:300000-600000 GCF_037477895.1 Mycetohabitans endofungorum | reverse complement strand
CAGGCGGCGCTGTTCATCATCGTGCTGATCGCGCTGGCGCTGCCGCTTGGCCGCTATATGTGCGGGGTGCTGGATGGCTCGTCGGTGCTCGTGCGCAAGCTGGGCCGCCCGCTGGAGCACGGGCTGTATCGAGTCGCGGGTGTTGATCCGCAGGCCGAGATGTCGTGGAAGCACTATGCGCTCGCGGTGCTGCTGTTCAACGCGCTGGGGGCTGTCGTGGTGTATGGCCTGCTGCGGCTGCAACAATATTTGCCGGCTAATCCGCAGGGGCTCGGCGCGATGACGCCCGATGCCGCGTTCAACACGGCGGTCAGTTTCGTGACCAATACCAACTGGCAGGATTACTCACCGGAGTCGTCGGTCAGCTACCTGACCCAGCTGACGGGCTTGGCTGTGCAGAACTTCTTGTCTGCGGCCACCGGCATTGCGGTGGTGGTCGCGCTGATCCGTGGGTTTGCGCGCCATACCGCGCGCACCATCGGCAATTTCTGGGTCGATTTGACGCGCGTCACGCTTTACATTCTCGCGCCACTGGCGATTGTCGTGTCGCTGGTGCTGGTGAGCCAAGGCGTGCTGCAAAACCTGAAGCCGTACCAGCAAGTATCGACGTTGCAGGTGACGACCTATCCGGTGCCTAAGATCGACGCACAAGGCAATCCGGTCAAGGACGCGCACGGCAATGTGATGATGCAGGACGCAAAGGTGGACAAGCAGACCTTGGCTATGGGGCCAGTCGCATCGCAGGAAGCGATCAAGATGCTGGGCACCAATGGCGGTGGCTTCTTCAACGCGAACTCGGCCCACCCATTTGAGAATCCGACGCCATTGTCCAACTTTGTGCAGATCCTGTCGATCCTGATCATCCCGGCCGGATTGTGCATCGTCTTCGGACGCATGGTGGGCGACCGCCGGCAGGGCTATGCGGTGCTTGCGGCGATGACCATCGCGTTCGCGGTGGCATGCTTTGCGGAAATCTCCGCAGAACAATCCGGCAATCCGCTGTTTGCGTCGCTGCACGTGGACCAGCAGGCGTCGGCGCGACAAGCGGGTGGCAATGCCGAAGGTAAGGAGGTGCGCTTGGGCATCGCGCAGTCCGGCATCTTCACGGTGGCGACTACGGCGGCATCGTGCGGCGCGGTGGATAACACGCACGATTCGCTCACGCCGATGGGTGGCTTTGTGCCGCTGCTGCTGATGCAACTGGGTGAAGTGATTTTCGGCGGCGTCGGCTCCGGGCTCTACGGCATGCTCGTGTTCGCGTTGCTCGCCGTATTCGTTGCGGGGTTGATGATCGGGCGCACGCCAGAGTACGTCGGCAAGAAGATTGAGTCGTTCGAAATGAAGATGGTGGCGATTGTGGTGCTGCTTACGCCGTTCCTGGTGCTGGTGGGCACGTCAATTGGGGTGCTCTCGCCGCTGGGCGTGGCCGGTATCGCCAATCCCGGGCCGCACGGTTTCTCCGAGGTGCTGTATGCATTCAGCTCAGCAGCCAACAATAATGGCAGTGCGTTCGGCGGGCTGTCGGTCAATACGCCTTTCTACAACGTGTTGTTGGCGGTCGCGATGTGGTTTGGCCGCTTCGGCACGATCGTGCCGGTGTTGGCGATTGCGGGCTCGCTGGCAAACAAGAAGCGCATTGCCGCGACGCCGGGTACGCTGCCCACGCACGGCCCGTTGTTTGTCGTGTTGCTGCTCGGCACGCTCGTGCTGGTCGGCGCGCTGACCTATGTGCCTTCGCTGGCGTTGGGGCCGATCGTCGAACAGTTGATGATGATCGCCGGCCATTGATTTCGAGGAAAGCATGACTAACGTCAATCCATCGCTTGCTCATCGTGCAGATAACCTCGGGCAGGCTCGTACCGCGGTCCATTCGATGTTCGATCCGGTGCTGCTGAAGCCCGCCATCGTCGATGCGTTCAAGAAGCTCGCGCCGCGAACCCAACTGCGCAATCCAGTGATGTTCTGTGTGTACGTGGGCAGCCTCCTGGCGACGGTGTTGTGGATCGCAGCGCTTGCCGGGCAGGCCGAGGCGCCGGCCGGTTTCATCTTGGCCATTGCGTTATGGTTGTGGTTCACGGTGCTGTTCGCCAACTTCGCCGAGGCGCTGGCGGAAGGCCGCTCGAAGGCCCAGGCCGCGTCGCTGCGCAGTGCCAAGCACAATGTGATGGCTAAGAAGCTGAACGAGCCTCACCCGAAAGCGCCGGTCCGTATCATGGCGTCCACGGATTTGCGCCGCGGTGACGTGGTGTTGGTCGAGGCGGGCGACACGATTCCGGCGGACGGCGAGGTCATCGAAGGTGTCGCGTCGGTCGACGAGTCGGCGATCACCGGTGAATCGGCGCCCGTGATCCGCGAGTCTGGCGGAGATTTCTCCTCCGTCACTGGCGGCACACGGGTGCTGTCGGACTGGATCGTGGTGCGTGTCAGCGTGAATCCCGGCGAGGCCTTCTTGGACCGGATGATCGCGATGGTCGAGGGCGCTAAGCGGCAAAAGACGCCCAATGAGATCGCGTTGACCATCCTGCTGGTTGCGTTGACGCTCGTGCTGCTGTTTGCGACCGCGACGCTGTTGCCGTTCTCGATGTTCTCGGTCTCTGCGATGAAATCGGGTCATATCGTGACGATCACGGCGCTGGTCGCGTTGCTGGTATGCCTGATTCCGACCACGATCGGCGGATTGCTGTCGGCGATCGGGGTGGCCGGCATGAGCCGGATGATGCAGGCGAACGTGATCGCGACATCCGGCCGCGCCGTCGAGGCCGCCGGCGACGTCGACGTGCTGCTGCTGGACAAGACCGGTACGATCACGCTTGGCAACCGGCAGGCGTCGGCGTTTGTGCCGGCGCCAGGCGTGTCCGAGCAGGAACTGGCCGATGCCGCACAGTTGGCGTCGCTGGCCGACGAGACGCCGGAAGGCCGCAGCATTGTGGTTCTCGCCAAGCAGCGTTTCAACATTCGCGAGCGGGGCATGGCTAGCCTGCATGCGCAGTTCCTCGGTTTCACCGCTCAGACGAGGATGAGCGGCGTCGATCTGCCTGAGCGCGAGATCCGTAAGGGCGCGGCTGACGCGATCCAGCAGTATGTCAAGGCGCATGCAGGCCACTTTCCTCAGGAAGTGCGCGCGGCGGTCGATGACGTGGCGCGCCGCGGCAGTACGCCGCTGGTCGTCGCGCAGCGGCAGCCAGGCGCCGATGGCCAGGCTCGCGTGCTCGGTGTGATCGAGCTGAAGGACATCGTCAAGGGTGGGATCAAGGAGCGCTTTGCCGAGTTGCGCAAGATGGGTATCAAGACGGTGATGGTGACCGGCGATAACCGCCTCACCGCGGCAGCGATTGCCGCCGAGGCTGGCGTCGATGATTTTCTGGCCGAGGCCACGCCAGAGACCAAGCTTGCGACGATCCGCGCGCATCAAGCCGAAGGGCGGCTGGTGGCGATGACCGGCGACGGCACGAACGACGCTCCGGCGCTGGCGCAGGCCGACGTAGCGGTCGCGATGAACACCGGCACGCAGGCGGCCAAGGAAGCGGGCAACATGGTCGATCTCGATTCGAATCCGACCAAGCTGATCGAGATCGTGGAAATCGGCAAGCAAATGTTGATGACGCGCGGCTCGCTGACCACGTTCTCGATCGCCAACGATGTGGCGAAGTACTTCGCGATCATTCCGGCGGCCTTCGCGACCACCTATCCGCAGCTGCACGTGCTCGACGTGATGCGACTCACTTCGCCTTCCTCTGCCATTTTGTCGGCGGTGGTGTTCAACGCGCTGATTATCGTGTTCCTCATTCCGCTCGCGCTAAAGGGAGTCAAATACCGGCCGCTGGGTGCTGCTTCGCTGCTGCGACGCAACCTGCTGATCTATGGACTGGGTGGCATCGTGTTGCCGTTCCCGTTTATCAAGTTGATCGATATGGTGATCACCGCCCTGGGCTGGGCCTGATCCGTTCCTTGAAACCCTTGCCGGGCGGGTCGGCGTCCCTTCGTTTGCCCTTGTCCGGCCTTTTTGGGGGCGGCACGCTGCTCCACTGTGAACCAGAATCATGAACACTTTACTGCGTCCCGTGCTGGTGTTGTTCGTTGCGCTGACGGTGATCACGGGCATCGTCTATCCCGCCGCGGTCACGGCGATCGCGCAGGCTGTTTTCCCGGCGCAGGCCAACGGCAGCCTGATCGAAAAGAACGGCAAGCTGATTGGCTCGGCGCTGATTGGACAGCAGTTCAATAGAAACGACTACTTCTGGGGCCGGCTGTCGGCGACGACACCGAATCCGTACAACGCGCAAAGCTCGAGTGGATCAAACCTGGGGCCGACCCATCCCGCGCTGGCGGACGAGGTGAAGGGACGGCTTGCCGCCTTACATAAAGCCGATCCGGCCAACACGGCGCCGGTGCCGGTGGACTTGGTGACCTCGTCAGGCAGTGGCTTGGATCCAGACATCAGCCCCGCGGCGGCGGCCTATCAAGCCCCCCGCGTGGCGCGGGCACGAGGCCTTCCACAAGCGCAGGTCGACGAGTTGATTGCCCGCAATACGACCGGTCGGCAGTTCGGCTTGTTGGGTGAGCCACGGGTGAACGTGCTTAGGCTCAACCTGGCGCTAGATGAGTTTAAGCCGATGCGCTGAGGAAACGACACGGCGATAACCTGTCTCCATATAAAGTATGGCCCGTGGCACTGCGGGCTTTGCATCCATCGTGCCCGGGGGCAACGCGACCACCCCGAGGCGGAACGCGACAAATCGAAGTATTGCCCGTCCTCGCCGGACTGGGCGGTGTTTTGTGCGGCGCGCGTGGTGGGCTGCAGTAGCTTATTTCCTACGGAATTTGCATTGGCAGCACGGGCTATCACACCGTCTGACGAAAATGGCGGTTGCAAATCCATACCGTCTGGATTTAGCAACGTCGGCTCGGCTTTTATTTCTTTTTTCTACAGGCGTCGAGGTATGCTGCGGCCGCAGCGAAAATTAAATGAACTACCGTTTAGGGAAGATTAGATGAAACGACTGGTACTCTCGGCCATCTCGCTCGGCGTGCTCGCCGCTACCTCGGCAGCGCATGCCCAAAGCTCGGTGACATTGTATGGCGTTATCGATGAAAGCATGACCTTCTTGCATAACCAAGGCGGCAAGAACCAGTGGTCCACGGTTTCCGGTAACCTGCAGGGGTCGCGCTGGGGCTTGACGGGGGCGGAAGATTTGGGCGGCGGCCTAAAGGCGATCTTCCAGTTGGAAAACGGCTTTAACCCAAACGATGGCCGTCTGGGCCAAGGTGGCCGCGAATTTAGCCGTCAGGCTTATGTAGGGTTACAGAACGATGCATACGGCACGGTGACGCTGGGTCGCCAATACGTGCCGGATACAGACCTGGTACAAGGCATGACGGGCGACAACTACTTCGGCTCCGTGTTCGCAACGCCGGGTGACGTCGACAACTACGACAATAGCGTGCGCGTCAACAACTCGGTCAAGTACGCGAGCCCGGTCTGGGCCGGCTTCCAATTCGAAGGCTTGTACGCGTTCGGCAACCAGGCCGGCTCGTTCGGCGACCGCCGTGCGTGGGGCGCTGCGCTGGCGTACACAAACGGCCCAATCGCCGTGGCGGCGAGCTACCAGTACTACGATGGTGGCAAGGTCACCAACGGCGTGCGGGACTTCTCGGGTGCCACCACGACGGCGACCAACACGACGACCGACTCGGTTTTCAACGGCCCGGTCAACGGTGCCTACACGTCGGCTGCGTCGCTCAAGATCGCCCGTGTCGCTGGTCAGTACACAATCGGCCCGGTCAATGTCGGCGCGTCGTACAGCAATGCGCAGTACACGGCGGATTCCGCTTCATCGTTCGGCCAGACGCAAAAGTACAACACCGGCAACGTGTTCGCGACCTACCAGGCCACGCCGGCGCTGCTCACGGGCATTGGCTACAGCTACACGAAGGGTTCGGGCAACTCGTCGGCAAAGTACAACCAGGTGAGCCTGGGCGCTGACTACAGCCTGTCTAAGCGCACTGACGTGTACCTGGTCGGCGCATGGCAAAAGGCCGCCGGCCAGCAGGACGGCGCGGGCGCGCAAGCCCAGGCTTCGATCGGTTCATACGGTTTTGCAGGGGCGAACGGCGGCGCGCAAGAATACGTTGCGCTGGGCCTGCGCCACAAGTTCTAAACGGCACGCAATCTGCTTCTGCGGGGGGGCCGGCGTGGCCGGTTCGGCGCAGGGGGCAACAAAAGCGCAGGCAAGCGCAGGCTTGACCTGCGTTTTTTTCATGTGCGCCCGGTTGCCTCGACCCGCGCGCGGCCGACCGCCGCTGCGTGGCCAACTGCCGCCTCATGCACCCGGTTTTACCCCCGGGCCACGGTCACCCGTCATGGCCTCACGGCGAGCGAGTCGCCTTGGCATCACAGCCGCCGCCCAGATTCATGATGCCGGCGGGCAGCTTTGTGCCCATCGGATATTGGCCGGACGAGATGGCGGCGATCAATGACTCGATAACATGTTCGGTCAATGTGCAGGGTCTGGCCGACATCGGAAAGGCCAAGTATTCAACGTGTCGGGTTTGCATGTTATATGAGGACTTGGGGACTGGGGAAGCGGGCGAACATCCTTGTGCGAATGCACGATCGCGTTGTGCAATAGTCAGACACTCGACAGCACGCGAGCGGTGCTGTGACAACGCAAGGGTTTTGAAAGGGGAGCCAACTCATGCAGGGGCCAGAACCGATCGCCGGCCGGCTCGCGAAGCTGCCGGAGCAGGGCGTTGAGACCGACGACGGCGTGTTCATTGCGCCGGCGCACGCGAATGTCATCTCCGGTCGGCAGTATGTGCTGAAGTCGGGCGACACGTTCGTCGTTAACGATCCGAACGGCGATATTCTAGGCCATGACGATGGCTTGTTCGTCAACGACATGCGCGTGCTGTCGCAACTGCAGCTCACATTTGGCGGCCGGGCGCCGTCGCTACTGTCGAGTAGCGTGAGCAGCGACAATACGGCGTTCACCGCGCATTTGACCAATCGGTCGTTGCCGCGATTGGGCGGCGAACATACGCCGCAGGGTGTGATCCATGTTGAGCGTTTGCGGGTACTGTGCGGTAATGGATTAAATGAGGCGATCGCGCTGACCCATTACGGCACCGAGCCGGCGGTCGTACCGCTGTCGATTTCGTTTGCCAGCGATTGTCTAGACATATTTGAAGTGCGTGGCTCGCCGCGCAGCCGGCGCGGCACGCTGGTGCCGCCCTATGTTGACAATGATGAGGTCGTGTTCAGCTACCAGGGTTTGGACAACGTCGAGCGGGTGGTGCGCGTCGCGTTTTCGCCTGCTCCGGACAAGCTGCTGCCGGGGCGCGCCGACTATACATTGACGCTGCCGTCCGAGGCGTGTCTGTCGGTTTACCTGCAGGTCACGATCGTTACCCGGCCAATCAACGAGGCTGCCGCGCAGGTGTCCGGTGGCCTGGTGTCGGCGCCGCCAGCCGGCTTGAGCGGTGCGGGACGGGCGGCGGTACGCGCCGTGCTGGCCGAGTCGCACCGGACGATGCGCGATAGGCGTCGCGCCAGTGCAAGGCTGCGCTCGAGCAATCCGTTGTTCAATGCTTGGATGGAGCGTTCGTTTGCCGACTTGGGATTGTTGACCACGGATCGGGACACCGGACCCTATCCGTATGCGGGTATTCCGTGGTTCTCGACGCCATTCGGGCGGGACGCGGTGATGACGGCCTTGCAGACGCTGTGGGTGCAGCCGGCGTTGGCCCGTGGCGTGCTCCGTTTTCTCGCGGCTCATCAGGCGCGCGAGGATTCGGCGTTTCGCGATGCCGCGGTTGGCAAGATCATGCACGAGATGCGCAAGAGCGAGATGGCGGTGACTGGGGAAGTGCCGTTTGCGCTGTACTACGGCGGTGTGGATACGACGCCGCTGTTCATCGTGTTGGCCGGCGCTTACCTCGAGAGGACCGGCGATGCGGCGTTAATCGACGAATTGTGGCTGGCGCTGGAGCTGGCCGCGCAATGGATTGCACGGGTATGCGACCGCAATCCGTTCGGCCTGCTCGACTATCAGCGCGCGGCGGATAGCGGTCTAGCTAACCAGGGCTGGAAGGATAGCCACGATTCGGTGTTCCACTCGGACGGGCGCATGCCGGACGGACCGATCGCACTGGTCGAGGTACAGGCGTACGCGCGTGCGGCGTTTGAGACAATGGCGCGGCTGGCGCAGCATCGTGGCGCCGTCACGCTCGCCGCCAACTATACGACGCGTGCCGCAGCGCTGTGCGAACGGGTCGAGGCGATGTTCTGGATGCCGCAGGAAGGCTTCTATGGGATGGCATTGGACGGGCATGGTGAGTTGTGCCGTGTACTGGCCTCGAACACCGGGCACCTGCTGGCGTTCGGGTTACCGGACCAGGCGCGTGGCGAGCAGGTCGCACAGACTCTCGAGTCCGCGTTGTTCCACACCGGATGGGGCCTGCGCACGCTAGCTGGCGGCCAGCCTCGGTTCAATCCGATGTCTTACCATAACGGTTCGGTGTGGCCGCACGATACCGCGCTGTGCGCTCGCGGCATGGCGCGCTACGGCGAAAAGGGCGCGGCAGTGCGGTTGCTGCAGGCACTGTTCGAGGCGGCAATCAACTTCGACATGCGCTTGCCTGAGCTATTCTGTGGCTTCACGCGGCGGCGCGGCGAGCCGCCGACCGCCTATCCGGTCGCGTGCCTGCCGCAGGCCTGGGCGGCAGGTTCGCCGTTCATGATGCTCGAGGCTTGCCTGGGCGTGACCGTGGACGCGCAGCGGGAGGAGGTCCGCATTGAGCACCCGCGGTTGCCGGCAGGTATCGATTGGCTGGAAGTTGACGATCTGCGCGTGGGTAGCCGGACTGTATCGTTGGCGTTCCGCCGCGTGGGGGAGCAGGTGGTGCCAGCTGTGGACCGCGGTGATGTGCGCCTGCTCGCGTTGCTTTAGCGAGGCACCGATCGATGCAGCGGAGCTGTAGCGGAACGCGTTCCGGTGGGTGCGGCCGACCGAAGTCAGCCGCTACACTAGCGCCAGCCTCACGAGGCTGTTCGAAACCAAACTTTCGCTGTCGGCGTTGCACCGCCAACTGAACGGTGCAGCAGCGTGATCTGCGTTATTCCTTGATCAGGAAACGTTCGCGCTTCTTGCCGTGAATCCAGGCCGGCGCCCGTCCCCGCCCGGACCATGTGGCTCCGCTGGCAGGGTCTCGGTACTTCGCCGGCGCGGAAGCACGCTTTTCCGGCGCGCTGCTCGCCGCATGCCGTCGGCCAAAAATGTCCTGGGGGCTTAATCCGTATTCGGCGACCTTCGCGCGGATGTCCACGATCACTGCGTCTAGCTCAGCCAAACGGGCCTCCTCGGCCTTTCGCTGCAACGCTTCGATTTGTTGTTGAAGTTGCTTGTAATTTGCCATTAGTTTTTTTAGCTCGAGTGGAATAATGCGCGATGATAGCGCGCCAGCGGTGTCGCGGACGCGTTATCACCGGATAGGCGGGTTGGCCTTGGTTATGCTCTCGTTACACTTTGGGCGAGCAGAGCGCGAACGAATCGGCCCGCATTTTCCGACGGCCCGCAGCGGTAGGGTTAGCGGCGCACGGGCAGCTAGCCCCTGCCCGGCCTTGTATTTAACCGCCGTCGGGTGTCCTCGCCGAACGACGAGTCTTACCGGCGGTGCGTGTGGGAGGCACAGGGCCGTCCGATACGCCATGGCCGTTGTCATTGGCGCGGTCCCGACCCCACAATGCATCCGGGAGATTGCGCTCCATTTCGTCGCGGGTAATCTGTTCTGCCAATTGTCGAGATTTTGGGGTAGCGGGGCCTGCTGGCCGGTTCGCTCCTGACATGACGCACTCCTTGTGGTTGGACAAGTCACCTTTATCTAAGCACATTTTACGACTACGTCAAATTCGCATGCCCGACGGTGAGCATCTTTCATTCCTGATAGGACATGTGATGCGATCTGGCGCCGCCGGGACTTCAAGAGCAACGCTTGAGTACAGTAACGTGCTCGCAGCATAAAGCGCCTCGCCATGACATTCTCGGTCGGATCACCGGCATGTTTGCCGAGCATGTAGGCTTTGCCGGCCGGCCAGGCCGGCGAGGGTTACACGCCAGCGGCGGTCGGCACGCCGCGCGAGCGGCCAGAACTCAGATATTCGGCAATCGAATCCTGCGTGATTTCTCCGAGATAGCCGCCTTCCGGATCGACGACTGGCAACCACGACGAGTTAACCTCAAACATCTTGGATAACACCACGCGCAGGTTATCCTCCGCATTCACGGTGGTCGAGAATTCGCGCATTTTGTCGCCGCAACGTGCCGGGGTAGAGGCGCCTTCACGCGCGACACGACGCGATACGTAGCCCAATGCGCGCCGTGCGTCGTCGGTGACCGTCACGTAGCGATTGTCGGTGTCATCCATCACGCCGAGCGCTTGGGCAAGCGGGGTATCGACGTGCACGGTCTGGGCGTGGGCTGCCGCATCGCTCGCCTTGACCAGCAGCAGGCGTTTGAGTGTGCTGTCGTGGCCCACGAATGCGCTGACGAATTCGTCCTTGGGATGGGCAAGCAAGGTGTCGGGATGATCGAACTGCACCAACTGGCCGCGCCGGAACACGGCGACCTTGTCGCCTAGCTTGATCGCCTCGTCGATATCGTGGCTCACCATGATCACTGTTTTCTTCAGCGCACGTTGCATCTGGAAAAACTCGTTCTGGATCGACTCCCGGTTGATCGGGTCGACCGCACCGAACGGCTCGTCCATCAACATCACAGGCGGATCAGCCGCGAGCGCGCGGATCACGCCGATGCGTTGTTGTTGGCCGCCAGAAAGCTCGCGCGGATAGCGCTTCAGGTACAGCTTCGGGTCCAGCGCGACCATCGACATCAGTTCGATCGCGCGAGCGTGATAGCGCGCCTTGTCCCAGCCGAGCAGCCGTGGCACCACCGTGATGTTCTCCTCGATCGTCATGTTCGGAAACAAGCCGACCTGCTGAATCACGTAGCCGATGTGGCGACGCAGTTCCACTTCGTTAACGTTCGCGGTGTCCTCGCCGTTGAGCAGCACCCGGCCGCCGGTCGGCTGAATCAGCCGATTGATCATTTTCAACGTCGTGGTCTTGCCGCATCCCGAAGGGCCGAGAAAAATGCAGATTTCGCCTTCGGCAACGGTCAGGCTGACGGCGTCGACTGCCCGTACCGCACTGCCGTCCTTGCGTGTGAAGGTCTTCGTCAAGTGGTCAAGTTCGATCATGTCTTCGCTACTCCCTTCGGTGTCAATGCACGCTGCAGCGCGTGCAGCAGCAGGTCCGCGACGATGGCCAGCATGCTCACGAGCACCGCCCCGATCACCAGCCGCGTCATGTTGCTTTGGCTGATCGCACGCAGTACCAACTCGCCGAGGCCTCCGGCGCCGATGACTGCGGCAATAGTCATCACGCCGATGTTCATGACGACGGCCGTCCGTACGCCGCCGATGATCACTGGCACGGCGAGCGGTAGCTCGACGAGCCAGAGCCGTTGCCATCGTGTCATGCCGATGCCGGTACCGGCTTCGCGGATGCTTGGGTCAACATTGCGCAGCGCCAAGTAGGTGTTGCGCATAATTGGCAGCAGCGAGTACAAGAATACCGCCACGATTGCAGGAGCGGGGCCGATGCCGGCACCCCAGCGCGACAGCAGCGGAATCATCAGGCCGAACAACGCAATCGACGGCAGCGTAAGCACGATCGTCGCGCAGCCGAGCAACGGGCCGGCCAGCCATGCGCATCGGTTGATCAGGATGCCGAGCGGCACACCGACGAGAATCGCGCAGCCGACGGCGGTACCGACCAGTGCGAGATGCTGCAAGGTGAGCGACGCCAGTTCCTGCCAGTTGTTTGAGAAATAGGTCATGAGGTCCATCGGTTCTCCCGGCTTAAGGCAACGCGTGTGTGCGCAGGAAATCGGCGGCGACCGCACTGATCGATTCTTCGTCGATGTCCACGCGTTTGTTCATCTCGGACATCACTTCGTTGTTGATCTGCGCGGACAGTGCATTGAGTTGCTTCGCGAGTTCCGGGTGCCGGTCCAGCACGTCGCGGCGCACGACCGGCGTTGCATTGTATGCGGGGAAAAAGCCGAGATCGTCGTCGAGCACCGTGATGCCGAAGCCTTTGATGCGTCCGTCGGTCGTGTAGACTAGCCCAAACATGGCTTGGTCGTTGTGCAACGCCGTATAGACCAGCCCGGAGTCCATCTGCTTGACATCTGAGCGGCGCAGTCGCAAGTCGTACAGCGCCTGTAATGGCCGCAACCCGTCTGGCCGGTTCGCAAACTCCGCGTCCATCGCAAACCAATGCCGCTTGTGCGGGTCGTCTTGTCGGATCTTCGCGGCCAGTTGCGAGATCGTATGGATGCCGTCGCGTTCGGCGCGCTTGCGAGGCATCGCCAGCGCGTAGGTGTTATTCAGCGCCGACGGCTCGAGCCACACCAGGCCACGCGGTTTGTCCAGATCGCGTACGCGGCGGTACACGGTTGGCGGATCGAGCTTCTCATGGATTCGGTTGTAGACGATCAGCGCCGTACCGGTGTAGTCCCATACGATATCCAATTGCCGGTTCTCCATCGCGCTGCGCAACAGCACGCTGCCTAGGCCGCTGCGGTTCTCGACCGTGTAGCCGCGCGAGCGCAGGTATTGGGAAGTGATTTCCGCGAGCAGCAATTGCTCGGTAAAATTCTTACCGCCGACGACCAGCGTCGCGGCGTGCGCCGGTACCACGCTCGCCAGCGCGGTGCTGGCGAGCAGCCAAGTCATGACGTATTTAAGCAAACGGGTCATAAATTCTCCTGTGCTTTCGTTACAGTGCCAGTCCGCGACGCGCCAACGCGGCGCGAGCGATGCCGGCAACGAGTGCGTCCAGCGCGAGCGCCAGCGCAGCAGTCGACGCGGCGCCTAACAGCAGCATGGCCGGATCATTCAGATAGATTCCCGGGAAAATCAATGTGCCGAGGCTGTCGGCGCCAATCAGGAAGGCCAGCGGCGCGGTGCCGACATTGATGGCGAGCGCGGTGCGCACACCGCCGATGATGATCGGCATCGCGTTGGGAAGCTCGACCTTGAACATCGACTGCAGCGGCGTCATGCCGAGGCCACGCGCCGCCTCGCGCCAAGCGAGCGGCACCGCGCGCATACCCTCGTATGCGTTGCGGGCGATCGGCAGCAACGACGCAAGCCACAGTGCGACGATCGCCGGCGCGGCGCCGATACCCAGAACCGCCAGTGCCAGCGCGAGCACCGCCAGTGACGGCACGGTGTTGCCCACGTTTAGCACTTGCATCAGCCGCTCTGCATGCTGCGGGTTCGACGCGCGGCTCAGCAGGACGCCGGCGGGGATGCCGGTGAGCAGCGCGAGCGCCATCGACGCGCCGACCAGCAACAGGTGTGCGCCGGTGTAGTACAGCAGGTCGGTGTGATACTTGCACAGCACGTCCGGTCCGATCGCGCGGACCAGCGCTGTCACGATCAGTGTCAGCACGATGAAGCTCGACAATAGCTTCGCGCGACGACTCGTCATCGTTGAGTTCTCCTCGTGGGTTGCCGATACAGCACGCGCTCTAAAGCAAGATAATAGCGAGCCACGCGCGGGGCACGAAGCCCGGCACGCTGAAGGCGGACGGCACAACGCCGTCACATGCTGCACGGTTGCCCGCTGCGCGGTCGCATTTGCAACGATGGCCGCTGCACGGGCAGGATGTCGTCCGTGAACGACTGGCGGAAGGACCGGGCGCAACGCGCTGCCGAGTCCACTAAAGCGCCCGGTACGGCCGGGCAGATGAAAGGGTTCGCCGATGTGAACCCATCTTTCATGCAACCGTATTGAAATTGCGCGAAAGGACTCGGATCACGCAATAACTACCACGATCTTGTATTGCAGACGCTAGCATTCTATTCAATGTCCGCGCAAAAGTCCAGCGCTGGCAGGGAAAATGCAGTGATCGCTGTCCGATCGTCGTTAGAGGCAGCGGTGCTCATGCTTCACCGCGCGTGGCGAGCCCGTAGCGCTTGATCTTCTCGTACAGTGTCGCTTTACCGACTTGCAGGTGCTCGGCCGCAGTCGATACGGCGCCGCCGTGCGCCTCCAGGGCCTGTGCGATGAGCGCGCGCTCAAACTGCTCGACGCGCTCTTTCAGTGGCTGCGCGTCGTTGTCCGGGCGGGTGGCGTGCTGCATATCGTCCAAGCCGATGCCAAGCACGAAGCGATCGGCGGCGTTGCGCAACTCGCGCGCGTTGCCCGGCCAGTCTTGCTGCATCAGCGCGTGCCGCTGCGCGTCGGTGAGCACGCGCGCCGGGCGCTGGTAGCGCACTGCGGCATCGAGCACAAAATGCTCGAACAGCGGCACGATGTCCTCGCGACGTTCGTTGAGCGGCGGTAGGGCGATCGTCACGACATTTAAGCGGTACAGCAGGTCGCGTCGGAACGTGCCGGCCGCCACATGCTGGTTCATGTCTCCCTTGGCCGCCGCAATGATCCGTACGTCGCTGTGCACCGGCGTGTTCGAGCCCAGCCGTTCCAGCACACCGTCCTGCAGCACGCGCAGCAGCTTTGCCTGCAGCGCGAGCGGCATGCTTTCGACTTCGTCGAGAAACAGCGTGCCGCCCGATGCATATTCGAGCTTGCCGACGCGACGTCGCGTCGCGCCGGTGAAGGCGCCTTGCTCGTGGCCGAACATCTCTGACTCGAACATTGGCTCGGGCAATGCCGCGCAGTTGATCGCGACGAACGGCTGGTCGCGGCGCGCAGACTGTTCATGTAATGCCCGTGCGATCAACTCCTTGCCGGTGCCCGTCTCGCCGTTGATCAGCACGGCGGCATCGGTCGGTGCGACGTTGGCGATCATCGTGCGGACCTGCTCGATCGCCGCGCTTGTGCCGATAATATGCACGGTACCGGGACGCTGGGCTGCTAGCTCTCGGCGCAGTGCACGGTTCTCCAGTTGCAACGCGCGTCGTTCGAGCGCGCGGCGCACGGCGTCGGCGAGGCGCTCCGACGAAAACGGCTTTTCAATGAAGTCGTACGCGCCGTCGCGCATCGCCTGCACCGCCATTGAGATATCGCCATGGCCGGTGACGACGATCACGGGCACATCCGGCGCTCGCTCGCGCATCAGCGACAGCAGTTCTAGGCCGCTCGCCCCGGGCAGTCGGACATCCGTGACGATCGCGCCGGGCACGCCAGCGCCGGCGGCGTGCATCGCGTCCAGCGCGGCTTCTACGCTCGGATAGCCGGTCACGTCGAAGCCGCCGAGCATCAAGCTCTGGACGTTGGCGCGCCGTACTAGCTCGTCGTCTTCAATGAACAATACTTGCAAGCCGTGGGTCATAGTTGTGGTTGTCCATGCGGTGGACAATGGCGTGGGCGATGTGTGGTCATGCCGGCGTGTCCTGGTCCGAGCGCGCATACGCGCGTGGCAGCGTCATGACGAAGCATGCGCCGTGCGCCGGCGCATCGCGATCGTCGTCGCGCGTGGTGGCCACGCTTAGCGTGCCGCCCGCGTCGCGCACGATCGAGGCGGCGATCGCCAGCCCGAGCCCCAGCCCTTGCCCCATTTCCTTGGTGGTGAAGAACGGCTCGAACAGCCGGGGCAGCACGTCGGCGGCGATGCCGGGACCGTTGTCGATGATGGCGATCGCCACGATGTCTGGGCGTGTGTCGACTTCAATGATAATGCGTGCCGCCGGGTTGCTGGCGAGCGCATCGGCTGCGTTGCCGATCAGGTTGATCAGCGCCTGCTCGACTCGCAGGTCATCACAGCGCACAGCGGGTGACGTATTCAGTGCATTCAAATCGAACGGCGCACGCTTGCCACCGGCATGCACGCTCACGACTCGCACGTCGATGCCGGCAAGCTTATCGCGCAACATCGCCAGTGCGTTGCGCAGCGCCTGCGCGACGACGGCGTGCGCATCGCGCGGGCGCCGCTTGCTGACGAACAGTTTCAACTGGTTCGTAATGCGCCCCATCCTGTCGATC
Organism: Mycetohabitans endofungorum; assembly: GCF_037477895.1. Lineage (NCBI taxonomy): Bacteria > Pseudomonadati > Pseudomonadota > Betaproteobacteria > Burkholderiales > Burkholderiaceae > Mycetohabitans > Mycetohabitans endofungorum. The sequence goes on along the minus strand of NZ_CP132745.1, from coordinate 583,988 downwards.
AGTGTCGCGATGGCCTGTAGGTTCTCGCGCGCCGCATCCAGCGCGTTACGCTCGATCAGCACCCGTGTGTTATCCGAAAAGGTGCGCAGCGCGGCAAGTGGCTGGTTCAGCTCATGGGTGATGCCAGCGGCCATTTGCCCGAGCGCGGCCAGCTTACTGGCCTGCACGAGTTCGTCTTGCGCGGCGCGCAGTTCCGCTTCCGCGCGCGTGCGTTCGCCGACTTCGCGCGTGAGTCGCTCGTTGGCCGCCGACAGGTCCGCGGTACGTTCCGCGACGCGCTGGTTCAGCTCCGCATAGGCGTTCTGCAGCATCCGGCGACCGTACTCCATTTCGCGCAGCTTGGCCCTTCGCAGCCGCCAGTAGAAGCCCAGCAGCGCGGCAATCAGTAGTGCCAAGCCGGTCGCCACCGTCATGGCGCGCGCCCGTACATCGACATCATCCAGCGGCGACAGTACCGTCAAGCGCCAGCCAAGCTCGCTCAGCGGTTGCTCGGTGTGCAGATACAGCGGTGCCAGCGGGCCTGAGCCGAACCGCACTAACTCTGCATCCGTTTCGCGCGTGCGCGCCCTGGTTAGCGGCAACGGCGTCAACGGCTCGTCGCTGTACTGTTCGGTGTCGCGAATCCATGCTAAAGCCTGGCTCGACAACGGGTGCGTCGTATGGTACTTCCACGATGGGATTGACGACAGGATGACGATACCGTTGGCATCGGTGACGAACAGCGGCTCGGACCGGTCTTGTGGCGGGAACCAGCTCAGGTCGATTTTAATCACCACGACGCCGACTTGGATCCCATTGTATGAGACCGGCTGGGAAATGTAGTAGCCGGCCTGATGCGAGCGCGTGCCGATCCCGAAAAAGTGGTCCTCGCGTCCCGCGATTGCGGCGACGAAATACGGCCGGAAACTATAGCGTGTCCCGACGAAACTGCCGGGTTCGCGCCAGTTGCTGGCTGCCACGCACAGGCCGTCGTCGGTGATCAGGTAGGCCTGTGATGCCTTCGAGCGTTGTGCGATTTCCTCCAGGTAGCGATTCGCGCGGGCGACCGCTTCACCGTTCGGCTGCCGTAGCGCATCCTGCACCAGAGGATGCGTGGAGAGCAGGTACGGCAGGGGCTCATAGCGGTCTAGCGCGGCTTGCAGTGTGGCGCTTGTGCGCGCCGCGCGCGCGGCCGACGCCTCGCGCAAGCGGTCGATTGCATGAGTGCGCGCGGTCGACCAGGCCGCGACGCAGCTTGCGATGACGACCGCGGCGAGCACCAGCAATACGGCGGTACGGCGTAGCACGGCGAGATGTCAGGGTAGCAGCGGATGGAGGCATCATTGTGGCACAACGCCGTGCGGGCGCCTATGCGGTTGCTTCCGCTTTGATGCTTGCCGGCCGGCGCATCACGCGCTTGAGCTTGTCGCGATCGAGTTCGTGCTCCCACGCGGACACGACGACCGTTGCTACGCCGTTGCCGACGATGTTGGTCAGCGCACGACACTCGCTCATGAAGCGGTCGATGCCGAGGATCAGTACCATGCCGGCGAGCGGAATGGTCGGCACGACCGCTAGCGTCGCGGCGAGCGTGATGAACCCGGCACCAGTGACGCCGCTCGCGCCCTTGGACGTGAGCATGGCGACGGCCAGCAGTGTCAACTGCTGACCCCATGTCAGGTCGGTATGGGTCGCCTGCGCGATGAACAGAACGGCCATCGTCATATAAATGTTCGTGCCGTCGAGATTGAACGAGTAACCGGTCGGCACCACCAGTCCAACGACCGAGCGCGAGCACCCGAGCTTCTCGAGCTTTTCCATCAGGTGCGGCAGCGCCGCCTCGGACGAACTGGTGCCGAGCACGATCAGCAACTCTTCCTTAATGTAGCCGAGAAAACGCACGATGCTGAAGCCGACGGCACGCGCAATCGTGCCGAGCACAATCAGCACGAACAGCAGCGACGTCAGGTAAAACGTGCCCATCAGCTTGAGCAACGGCAGTAGCGAGCCAACCCCGTACTTGCCGATCGTGAACGCCATTGCACCGAACGCGCCGAGCGGCGCGACCTTCGTGATCAGGTGCACCATGCCAAAGAACACCTGCGAGACGCTGCTGATGAATGCGGACACCTTGGCGCCGCGCTCACCCAGCTGAGCCAGCACGCTGCCGAACAGGATTGCGATCAGCAGAATCTGCAGGATGTCGCCTTGCGCGAAGGCGCTAAAGAATGTGTCGGGGATCAGGTGTATTAGGAAGTCGACCGTTGTCTGGCCATGCGCCTTTTGCGCATAGGCTGACACCGCCTTGCTGTCGAGCGTAGTTGGATCAATGTTCAAGCCTACACCGGGCTTTAGGATATGCGAGGCGACCAGGCCGATCAGCAGGGCGAACGTCGAGACGACCTCGAAGTACAGCAACGCCTTGCCGCCGACGCGGCCCACCTTCTTCATGTCCTGCATGCCGGCGATGCCGGACACTACGGTGCAGAAAATGATGGGTCCGATCACCATCTTGATGAGCTTGATGAACGCGTCACCCAGCGGTTTCATTTGTATGGCTAATTGTGGGTGGTAATGGCCCAGCAGAATGCCCAGTGCGATGGCGAATAAAACCTGGACGTAAAGGACCTTGTAGAGGGGTTTTTTCACGATAGATACCCTTATCGTTTGTAACAAGAATCGCAGGCCCGGACAATCTCGTCACGGGCGTGCGCGGATAACGCGTTGCGTGCGCTGCGCGGGCTCAGCGTGAGCGGGATCGACGGACGGACATGCGATGTCTCCTGGCTGTAGTTGTGTCTTGGCTTGGCGCCGTGGGCGCTCTATGTGCAAGGCCGATGCCAGCCTCGGCCGATGGGTATAAGTCTTTGACTGATAACGGTTATGAGGGTCGGTGCAATGCTGTGCTTTCCGAATTTCCGGAAAATGCCGGTGGAAAAATCTGGATATCCAGATGCATTGAACGAATCCCTTGGCTTGAATAAAGGCCAAGCTATCGCGCGAGTGTCGGCGCTGACCCTGCGTTGAAGCGTTGCGTTCACGGCCCTCGATTCATGCGAGAGGAAGCGGCATCTAGCTGGATCGGCGTGGATCGTATGGTGCGTAGGTGGGCGCATCGGCGAGCAGCCAAGTAGCGTATCGCCGCGGCAATGCGCTACTTCGCAGAGAGCGTGGCCAGCAGGTTTATCACCATGTTCGGCGTAAAGGTGAACGGCACCCAGCCATAGCCGGTATGGCGGAACACAACCAGTTTCGAGCCATTGTTGTGTGATTGCGTAGCGATCGCCGGATCTTGCGTTGCCGCGAAGCGCCAGCCCGGCGGCAGTGTAGCGGGCGGCTCAGGCGTCATCGAGGCACGCGCGATTGCTAACTCCTCAATGATCGCTGAGATATCGGCGGGCCCGAGCGTAACGGAGTGCTCGCCGAGTGTCACGACGATTTCGTTTTGCGACGGACGGTTGAAGTGCAACTGAGGCGGTGTTGAATCGTTGGCCGTTTTTGTTGCCGGGTCAGCCAGAGCCGCCGAAACTGCCGAATCTGCCGGCCCGGCGCTGGCGAGGTGGTCAATCAGCCGTTGCACCGCGTCGATCTGTTCGTGAAGCTCCATACTTCTGCCCTGATTGAGATGAGGCTGTAATTTTACTCGAGGTGCCAGGCACAGCGACCGGCTGGCTCGTCGCGCGTCATTTTTGTGCGTAAATCCAGCCATTTCTAGCACGTCGATCGCCATGAAGGCGCTAAGCTCCCGTATCATTAAGGCTTTTGTAAGCTTATTCCCGGATTTTTGAAGGAGTCGCATGCCTCACGACATCAGCCTTATCACTCTGATCGCAACCGGGCTCGGGCTCGCGATGATCCTCGGCTACGCCGCGTCGTGGTTCAAGATGCCGCCGCTGGTCGGCTACCTGCTGGCCGGCGTGCTGTGCGGGCCCGCGACGCCGGGTTTTGTTGGCGACGTGGCGCTTGCCGGCCAGCTTTCCGAGATCGGTGTGATGCTGTTGATGTTCGGCGTCGGACTGCATTTCTCGCTCGACGACTTGCTGGCCGTCAAGCGTATCGCTGTGCCCGGCGCGATTGTCCAGATCGCGGTGGCGACGGCGCTCGGCATGGGCACGGCGATGTGGTGGGGCTGGCCGGTCGGTGTGTCGCTCGTCTTCGGGCTGGCGCTGTCAGTGGCCAGCACGGTCGTGTTGCTGCGCGCGCTGGAGGCGCGCGGCCAGCTTGATTCGGCCAACGGTCGTATTGCGGTCGGTTGGTTGGTCGTTGAGGACCTGGTCATGGTGCTCGTGCTGGTGTTGCTTCCACCGTTGGCCGGCCTACTCGGCGGCTCGCCGGACGGCAACCATGACGCGGGACTGACCGAAGCGCGCGCCGCCGCGCCGCCGCCCAGCCTGTGGGCCATGGTCGGCGTGACATTCGCGAAGGTCGCCGCCTTCATCGCATTGATGTTGGTGGTCGGCCGCCGGGTGTTCCCGCGCCTGTTGTTCCTGGTGGCCCGCACCGGCTCGCGCGAGCTGTTCACACTGTGCGTGATCGTCGCCGCAGTGGGTGTGGCGTACGGCTCGGCACGCCTGTTCGACGTGTCGTTCGCGCTGGGCGCCTTTTTCGCCGGCATGATGATGCGCGAGTCCGAGTTCAGCCATCGCGCGGCGGACCAAACGCTGCCGTTGCGCGACGCGTTCTCGGTGCTGTTCTTCGTGTCGGTCGGCATGCTGTTCGATCCCCACGTGTTGATCAACGCGCCGTTACACGTGCTCGGCGTGGTCGCGATCATCATGGTCGGCAAGACCGTGGCGGCGGTGGCGCTGGTGCTGGCCTTCCGCTATCCGCTGAACAGCGCGTTGACCGTCGGCGCGAGCCTTGCGCAAATCGGCGAGTTTTCGTTCATCCTGGCCGGACTGGGGATGTCGCTCGGCTTGTTGCCAAAAGAGGGGCAGGACTTGATCCTGGCCGGCTCGCTGATCTCCATTGCGTTGAATTCGCTCGTGTTCGCCGCGATCGAGCCGGCGCAGGCATGGATCCGTAGTCGTTCCAGCCTAGCGCGACGGATGGAATGCCGCGAGGATCCGCTCGCTGCGTTGCCGATGACGGTGCCGCAGGCACACCTGACCGGCCAAGTCGTGATCGTCGGCTATGGCCGGGTCGGGCGCCGTGTCGCGCAGACGCTGGCCGCACATCGGATTCCGTATGTGGTGGCCGAGCAGCATCGCGATATCGTCGAGAAGCTGCGCGCCGAGCAGGTGCCCGCCGTGTGCGGCGATGCGTCCGATCCGATGGTACTGGTGCAGGCGCATGTCGCTCGCGCCGGGATGCTGGTGGTGACGTTGCCGGACACATTCGATGTTCGCAAGATCGTCGACACCGCCCGCACGCTGAACCCGTCTATCGAAGCGGTGTTATGCACTGACAACGACGACGAGGCCGCGCTGCTCCAATCGGAACGAGTCGGCACCGTGTTTGTTGGGGATAGCGAGTTGGCGCGCGGCATGACCTCGCACGTGCTGTCGCGGATGACGGGCGCCGCGACCGCGGGCGGTGTCGATGCAACCGGTGCGTCGGGTCACCTGCGATGAGGGCTACGTCGGGTTTGACCGGATGTCAAGTGGTTGGGCGAAGCATGACAATGTTGGCCGAATGTGCGTAAAAGTTATCAACAGTTTCTGTGGATAAACCTGTGGTGAACCCAGCCGAAACCTAGTCAATCTGGGGTTCCCATCGGGATCACCGCGTTGCATAGGTGGCCCTGGACTGCAACGGGCGCACAGAAAGGTTATATTTCCGGGATGGAAAAAAGACAGAATAGGGCATTCGGGATGTCATCCGACATGCCACCGCCGCCTCGGCAATGGGATGCGCGGCTCGCTCGCCGGCTCGTGATGCCATTGAAGGACACCTCGGTCACGCCGAACTACCTGACGACGCTGCGCCTATTGATCGGCCTGGCCGGCGCGGCCGCGCTGGCCAGTGGTGGATATGGTTGGGCCAACGTCGGCGCGTTGCTGATCGTGCTATCCAATTTCGTTGACCATACGGACGGTGAGTTGGCTCGCATCAGCGGTAAATCGAGCCGCCTGGGCCACTTCTACGACCTCGCGGCGGACGCGCTAGTTACGATCGGGCTGTTCGTCGGCATGGGGTTGGGTGTCCCCGCCGATGTGCACTCAACGTTGCCGGCGGCGCCTGTATGGCTCGGCTGGGTGGCCGGCCTAGCTGTGGCGTTGATTTTCTTCCTGCGCATGCGCATCGAGCAGCGCGCGGGCAAGGCCGGCACGCGCCAGGCGTTTTTGGCCGGCTTTGAAACCGAGGACGTACTTTACCTGCTGCCGTTGGTCACGTTGCTGGATGGCGTGACGCCGTTCCTGTTGGCGGCGGCAATCGGCGCGCCACTGTTCGCGGTGTGGGTCGCGATTGACTATCGCCGCACAATGCGGCGGGGCACGGGGGCTGCTGCGGCAACCCATTACGGCACGACGCCATGACTGTCGCGGCCGGACTGGCCCGCGACGGCGCGGGCGCTGGACATCAGGGCAGCACGGCAATGGACGCGTCGTTGCACGAGCGCATCGCGACGCTCGATACCGAGCTGCTGCGCGAGACGTTCGCTGACCAGGGCGCGTTCCTGTTCCTCGACACATTTCTGGCGCCGGACATGACTGCCCGGCTCGTGGACGCAGTGCGCCGGGTCGACGGCGCAGTGAACCGCAACTACCTGCCTGGACACAAGCAGGGCGGCAGTGTCAGCAGGCATGCGATCGACCGGCTTGCACCGGTGATCGCCGAATTGTATCGTTCGCCAGCGTTGATCCGCTGGCTGGAGGCACTGTGCGGGGACCGCCTGATGGCCTGTCCTGACACGGATCCTCACGCATACGCGCTCTATTTCTATACCAAGCCCGGTGATCATATCGGCTGGCACTACGATACGTCGTACTACAACGGCCGGCGATACACGTTGCTGCTGGGCGTGGTTGACGAATCGTCGTGCAAGCTGGAATACCGGCTGCACACTCGTGAGCCGGGCATACCCGTCGTCGAGGCGGCAGTGCAGTTGCCGCCTGGCGCTCTGGTCTTTTTCGATGGAGACAAGCTGCATCATCGGGTTACGTCGTTGGGCGCGGACGAGCGGCGCGTATCGTTGACATTCGAGTACGTGACCGATCCGAGCATGGGGCGGTTCCAGCGGTTCGTATCGAACATGAAGGACGCAATCGCTTACTTCGGTTTTCGACAAGTATTTCGGCAGTGGACCGGCAGGCGAACGCGCACATGACACGTGCAGCGTGGATTTCGTTGACGATCGGCGCGTCGCTGTTCGTCGGGCTGCTGGCATGGCAGGGTATCGCACCGTTGATGGCCGCGTTGTCGGCCGCCGGCTCAGGCTTGCTGCTCGTGGCCGCGTTCCATGGTCTGCCGATGGTGGTCGACGCGGCGGCGATCCGTGTGCTGGCGAGTGAGCGCGGCGGTGTGCTGGCGGGTGAACGCGGCGGCGTGACGATCGGTGACGCGCTGTTGACGCGCTGGGCAGGCGAATCGGTCAACAGCCTGCTGCCGGCCGGCCAGATCGGCGGGCCGTTGCTGATGGTGCGGCATCTGGCGCAGCGTCGATTGTCGCTGCCGGAATCGGCGGCGGTGATCACCGTCAGCACGACGTGGCAAACGATCGCGCAAGTCGTGTTCGCGCTGCTGGGTCTGGCGGTGTTCGCGGCTGATGCGGCGCATGGTGCGCTCGGCGGTCTGCGCACGCCGTTGCTGGCCGCGAGCGCGGGCTTTGCGCTGCTGCTGTACGGTTTTTACCTGGCGCAACGGCGGCGCTTGTTCGGGCGGCTCTCACGCGTGATGTCTAAGCTGTCGGCGGGACGCGACTGGTCGGCGCTCTTCGAGCGCGCCGATGCGGTGGATGCGCACGTGGCCACGCTGTATCGGCAGCCGCGCGCGGTGGCGGCAAGCTTCGCATTGAGCCTGTCCGGCTGGATCATTGGCACCGGGGAAGTCTGGCTGATCCTGCAGTTGATTGGACATCCGGTCGGCTGGGTCGATGCACTGTTGCTCGAGAGCATCGGGCAGGCCATCCGCGGCGCGGCGTTCATGATCCCGGGCTCGCTTGGCGTGCAGGAGGGCGGGTACCTGCTGCTTGCGCCGCTGGTCGGCTTGCCGCCGGACACGGCTCTCGCGCTGTCGCTGGCCAAGCGCGCCCGCGAGATCCTGCTTGGCGTGCCGGGCCTGGTGTACCTGCATTTTTCTGAGCGCGGCTGGCAACGCCGCCGGGCTATGCGGATGCCGGCGGCCGACTAGCGTGCCGAATAGCGCAACATGTTGATTTGAGCGCCTCGCCCGGCGCTGCGAATCACACTCATAGACGAATCACACGGGAGCATCAGTGCGCGCCATTATTCTTGCTGCGGGTCGCGGCCTGCGCTTAGTCCAGCCCGAGAACAAGCACTCACCCAAATGCTTGCTACAGTTCGACGGCATGACGCTGCTCGAGCGCCATTTGCATTGGCTCAGGGCAGCCGGTGTCGACGAAATCGTACTGGCCTTGGGCTTTCACCACGAGATGATCGAAGCCGAGCTGCTGCGCCTGTGTTGGACGCCGCCGCCGCGCTTCGTGCTTAACTCGGACTACGAGCTGGGCAGCGTGCTGACGGTGCACACGGTATCCGACGCGTTGTGCGCGGGTGGAGACGTGTTGCTGATGGATGCCGACGTGCTGTACGACGAGCGTCTCATGCTGCCACTGGTGGCTGGCGAGCATGCGAATCGGTTGCTGATCGATCGTGATTTCGAGCCGGGCGACGAACCGGTCAAGCTATGCTTGCGTGACGGTGTGCCCGTCGAGTTGCGCAAGCAGGTCGCGGCCGACCTGCGGTACGACACGATGGGCGAGTCGGTCGGGTTTTTCCGCCTGACTGAGGGGGCCGCGCGGCGTCTGGCGCAGATCGCGGCCGACTATGTCGGCAGCGGCCGCGCGAATTTGCCACACGAGGAAGCGCTGCGGGACCTGCTGCTCGAGCGCAGCCATGTCTTCGACGTGGCCGACGTGACCGGTGCACCATGGATCGAAATTGATTTTGCTGCGGACGTCGAGCGTGCGAGAACGCAAGTGCTGCCCCTGCTGCAGCCGGTGTTCGCCGCGAGTACGATCGCGTCGCGTTGAGACAGGAGCTTATTGAATTCATGAACGCCCCCGATACCTTGGTTGTGCGCGCGCAAAGCCGTGCGGCGCGGCTGCGCCGCATGCTGACTTCCGATAAGCTGGAATTCATGATGGAGGCGCACAACGGGCTGTCCGCGCGGATCGTGCGCGAAGCGGGTTTTGATGCCATCTGGGCGTCAGGCCTAGCGATCTCGGCGCAATACGGTGTGCGCGATAACAATGAGGCGAGCTGGACACAGGTGGTCGACACGCTGGAATTCATGGTTGACGCGAGCGACCTACCCATCCTGCTTGACGGCGATACCGGCTACGGCAATTTCAACAACGTCCGGCGGCTGGTCAAAAAGCTGGAGCAGCGCGGCGTGGCCGGCGTGTGCATCGAGGACAAACAATTCCCAAAGACCAACAGCTTCATCGGCGGCGAGCGGCAGCCGTTGGCGGATGTCGATGAGTTCTGCGGCAAGATCAAAGCCGGCAAGGATTCCCAGGATGATCCGGATTTTTCGATTGTCGCGCGGGTTGAGGCGTTGATTGCCGGCTGGGGCATGGACGAGGCGCTGCGCCGCGCCGAAGCGTATCACGCGGCTGGGGCCGATGCGATTCTGATCCACAGTAAGCTGGCGCGGGCCGACGAAATCGTGGCATTTGCACGTGAATGGGCTCATCGCGCACCGCTGGTGATTGTGCCGACGAAGTACTACAGCACGCCGACGCAGGTCTTCCGCAACGCGGGCATCAGTGTCGTGATCTGGGCGAATCACTTGATACGCGCGGCCACTTCGGCGATGCAGGCCGTCGCCAAAGAAATTCACGACAGCGAGACGCTGGTCGGCGTCGAGGACCGGATCGCATCGGTCAACGAGATTTTCCGTTTGCAAGGCGCGGACGAATATTCAGCCGCCGAGCGGGTCTATTTGGCCGCGCGCGCGCCGCGCGCGGCGGTCGTGCTGGCCGCGAGCCGGGGACGCGGGCTGGAGGCGGTCACCGCGCAGCGGCCCAAGGTGATGTTGCCGATTGCGGGCAAGCCGTTGTTGCGCTGGCTTGTGGACGGCTTTAAAAAGCAGGGCGTGAACGATATCACGGTCGTGGGTGGTTACCGTGCCGATGCGATCGACACGGCGGGTATCCGCGTGGTGGTCAACGAACGGCACGAGACGACCGGTGAACTGGCGTCGCTCGTGTGTGCGACGCAGGCGTTCGAGCACGATACCGTCATCTCGTATGGCGATCTATTGTTTCGCAGTTATATCCTGCACAACCTGGTCGAAAGCGACGCGCACTTTTGCGTGGTCGTCGATTCGTCGCAGACGCAGCCGACCAACCAGAGCGTGCGCGATTTCGCGTACTGTTCGAGTGGCGACGACCGGGGCCTGTTTGGGCAGAAGGTCGTGCTGCGGCGCGTGAGCAGCGAGGCAGCCGCGCCAGATGGCACGGTGCCGCACGGGCGTTGGATTGGCCTGCTGGGCGTGCGTGGCGAAGGACGCGACAAACTTCGGCGTATTTTCGCGACGCTGCGCGAGCGCGGCGACTTCGATTCGCTAGATATGCCGGCGCTGCTCAATGCGCTAGTTGACGCCGGCGAGCAGATCGAAGTGCAATATGTGCACGGACACTGGCGTGGCGTCAATGATCTGGATGATTTCCGCCGGGCGGCGGATTTCGCCCATACGCAGGTACCGATCGCAGAGGCGAGCGCCGGAGGTGGCAATGATTGACGCGGCGCAGTTTGTTGATGCGGCGCGCGAACGCGGATTCGACTGGTACGCGGGCGTGCCGTGCTCGTTTTTAACACCTTTCATCAACTACGTGTTGCAGGCGCCATCGCTGCATTATGTGAGCGCGGCAAACGAGGGAGATGCGGTCGCACTGATCGCAGGCACGACGCTGGCTGGTCGGCGCGGTGTCACGATGATGCAGAACTCCGGGCTCGGCAACGCCGTCAGTCCGCTGACCTCGCTGACCTGGACGTTCCGGCTGCCGCAGTTGTTGATCATCACCTGGCGTGGCCAGCCGGGCGTGGCCGACGAGCCGCAGCATGCGTTGATGGGGCCGATTACGCCGGCGATGCTCCAGACGATGGAGATTGCATGGGAGACCTTTCCGACCGACGCAGCGGATATCGGTCCGGCATTGGATCGGGCGATCGCGCATATGGACGCTACCGGTCGGCCCTATGCGCTGGTCATGCAGAAGGGGAGCGTCGCGCCCTATCCGCTGCGCGGCGCCACTGCCCACGCACGGCGCGCGGCGGTGCCGGTCGAATCGACGCTGCGCGGCACGTCCTGTGACGCATTGCCGTCGCGCAGCGACGTACTGCGCGGCGTGATCGACGCAACACCGGTGCAGGGCAGCGTGGTATTGGCGTCCACCGGTTTCTGTGGTCGTGAACTGTATGCGCTGCACGACCGGCCAAACCAATTGTATATGGTTGGCTCGATGGGCTGCGTGATGACGATGGCGATCGGACTCGCGCTGGCGCGGCCTGACCTGCGCGTGGTGGCGCTCGATGGCGATGGTGCCGCGTTGATGCGCATGGGCGCGTTTGCGACGCTGGGCGCCTATGGGGCGGCCAACCTCGTGCATATTGTGCTAGACAACGGCGTACACGATTCGACTGGTGGCCAGGCGACCGTATCACCTGGCATGTCGTTCGCGGGCGTGGCCGCGGCGTGTGGGTACGGGCTGGTGATTGAAGGGGACGATCTCGGTGCGCTGCGGCGGGTTTTCAACGCCGAGCCGCTCGGCGACGGGCCGCGTTTCGCGTGTATCAAAATACGGCCCGGTACGCCAGAGGGCCTGCCACGGCCATGCGTGACGCCGGAGCAAGTGAAAAGGCGCTTGATGAACCACATCGCACATGGTGCGGGAGGCCGCTGATGCTGTTACTGAACCCGGGGCCGGTCACGCTGACGGAACGCGTGCGACAGAGCTTGCTGCAGCCCGACCTGTGCCATCGCGAGCCGGAATTCTACGATTTGCAGCAAGAGGCGCGCGAACGCCTGTTGGATGTCTATGCGCTCGATCCCATCCAGTGGCAAGCAGTCCTGATCACTGCGTCGGGCACGGCCGCGGTGGAGAGCATGGTTGCCGCGCTGGTGCCGGAGCATGGCCGCCTGCTGGTGGTGGAGAACGGCGTGTATGGCGAGCGGATCACGCATATCGCACGTCACTATCGGATTAACCACGAAGTGGCGGTACATCGATGGATCGACGCGCCCGATGTCCAGGCGTTGGCGGCGTGGCTGGATGACGCGGCGCGCGCGCAACGGCCGTTTACCCACGTTGCGCTGGTGCACCATGAGACGACTACGGGCCGCTTGAACGATCTCGGGGGCGTGCTCAACGCGTGTCGCGCACGCGGCGTCGGCGTGCTGCTGGATGGCGTTAGCAGCTTCGGTGCAGAGGCGATCGACTTTGCCGATCCTGCGCTCGTCGCGGTCGCGGCGACAGCGAACAAATGCTTGCATGGGGTGCCGGGGGCCTCATTCGTCGTGGTGCGTCGCGCGGCGCTGGCCGACGCGGCAAGCCGGGCGTTTTACCTAGACCTTGGGCGGCTGGCGTGCTTGCAGGACGAGCGCAATACGCCGTTTACGCCGTCGGTGCACGCCTATTACGCGCTGGTCGAGGCACTGCGCGAGCTTGAGGACGAGGGCGGCTGGCGCGAGCGTCATGCGCGTTATCGCAAGCTGGCCGAGCAAGTGCGTGACGGTTTGGCGCGCCTGGGCGTGGATGGCGTACTGCCGCCGCAGGAATCGTCGGTCGTGCTGCGCGCGTACCGGTTACCGCCGACGATTGACTACGTCCAATTGCACGATGCATTGAAACTGCATGGATTCGTCATCTATGCGGGGCAGGGCGGCTTGGCGGCCGAGTTGTTCCGCATCTCGACGATGGGCAATCTGACGGCGCACGACATGGACCGGTTGCTGCGTGCGTTCGGACAGCTGCTGGCGTGAGGCGGCGGGCATCGCCTCGGCTCCGGTGCGGCGGCGCAGCCCGGCTCCGGTGTGGCGGCACAGCAGGATCGAACCAGTCGGCCGGCACAGACCGGCGTCATACGGATAACCACGATGACCCAACTACTTTCCACGATCGACCATCCCGCCCAGCTGCGTTCGCTGTCGCGCGCGGATTTGAAGGCGCTGGCCCATGAACTCAGGGCCTTCGTGCTCGACAGCGTGTCGCGCACCGGCGGTCACTTGTCGTCCAATCTCGGCACCGTCGAGTTGACGATCGCGTTGCACTATGTGTTCGAGACACCGAAGGACCGGATTGTTTGGGACGTCGGCCACCAGACCTATCCGCACAAGATCCTGACCGGGCGGCGGGACCAGATGAGCACGCTGCGCCAGTGGAATGGCATCTCGGGTTTCCCCCGCCGCTCGGAGTCGGAGTTCGATGCGTTTGGTACCGCCCATTCGAGCACGTCGATTTCGGCGGCGCTGGGCATGGCGGTAGCAAGCAAGCTCAAGGGTGAGCATCGTCGTGCGATCGCGGTGATTGGCGACGGCGCGATGACCGCCGGCGAGGCATTCGAGGCGCTGAACAACGCCGGCGTGTGTGAGGACATCCCGTTGTTAGTGATCCTGAACGACAATGACATGTCGATTTCGCCGCCGGTTGGCGCATTGAACCGGTATCTGGTCAAGCTGATGTCCGGACGCTTCTACGCGAGTGCGAAGGAGGGCATGCGCAAGATTTTGCCGCCGCCGATGCTGGAACTTGCGCACAAGCTTGAGGAGCATGCGAAGGGCATGGTCACGCCGGCGACGCTGTTCGAAGAGTTTGGCTTTAACTACATCGGTCCGATCGATGGGCATGACCTCGATGCGCTAATTCCGACGCTCGAGAACCTGAAGCAGATGAGTCGACCACAGTTCCTACACGTGGTGACGAAAAAAGGCCAGGGCTACAAGCTGGCCGAGGCCGATCCGGTGCTGTACCACGGTCCGGGCAAGTTTAATCCGGATGAGGGCATCAAGCCTGGCGGCACCGCTAAGAAAACCTACACCAAGGTCTTCGGCGAATGGCTGTGCGATGCGGCGGAACTGGACCCGCGGGTGGTGGGCATCACGCCGGCGATGCGCGAGGGCTCGGGGCTGGTGGAGTTCGAGCAGCGCTTCCCGCAACGCTATTTTGACGTGGGCATTGCCGAGCAGCACGCGGTGACCTTCGCCGGCGGGTTGGCGGCCGAAGGGTTGAAGCCGGTGGTGGCGATCTACTCGACGTTTCTGCAGCGCGGCTACGACCAGTTGATCCATGACGTGGCGTTGCAGAACCTGCCGGTGATGTTCGCGCTGGACCGCGCGGGGCTGGTGGGCGCGGACGGGGCCACGCATGCGGGCGCCTACGACATGGCGTACCTGCGCTGCATCCCGAACATGGTCGTAATGGCGCCGGCCGACGAGAACGAGTGCCGGCAGATGCTGCACACGGGCTTGCAGCTTGACGGGCCGAGCGCGGTGCGCTATCCGCGGGGTACGGGGCCTGGAGTGGCCCCGCAAAAGCGGCTGAGCGCAGTGCCGGTGGGCAAGGGGGAGATTCGACGGCAGTCGCATGCGCCGGCCGGCCACCGGGTGGCGATCCTGGCGTTCGGCTCGATGCTGACGCCGAGCCTGACGGCGGCGCAGGAGTTCGACGCGACGGTGGCGAACATGCGTTTTGTGAAGCCGCTGGACGAGGCGCTCGTGCGGCAGCTCGCCGACACGCATGAGCTACTCGTGACTGTCGAGGAAGGGACGTTGATGGGCGGTGCCGGCTCGGCCGTCGCGCAAGCGCTGGCGTGTCACGACAAGCTCGTGCCGCTGGTGCAACTCGGCTTGCCCGATACGTTCATTGACCATGGCGATGCGGCGCAGCAGCTTGCCTCAGTGGGGCTCGACGCGGCCGGCATTGCCGCGTCGATTCGCCGCGGCATCACCGATCGTCTGTCCCGTTCACCCGTTCGCGTGACGCAGGGCAAGTGAACGGCGTAGTTATTCTTGTGCTATCGGCCCGTTGCCGGTCAACCGGATAAGGCGTGGACATTCGCGGGCGTTGGCCGCGACCTCGCTTCCGTGTCGCGGCAACGATGACGCGGCGCTATCCTCCCGGCGTTTCAAATGTCGATGGAGGAATCGGTGTCGAGACTATCCATATGTTCGGTCCGCGTCGTGTCGCCCTCGGACGAACGAAGCGCTCCGCTGCAACGCTCGTCGGCCACCGCTTCGGCACAGCACACGCCTATCATGCTCGACGGATTGCAACGCCGCCGCTCGAGCGCGGCTGACAGCGTTGATATCACAGCAACGCGGCGCGGCTCTCTGGCGCGACAGCTGGACGCGCATTTCGATACTGATTGGCATCCGCTCTATCATGCGCCATGGACGGAAGCTGCCATGGAGTTGGACAGCGCTTGGTATCCGCTCCCGGTTTGGCAAGCCGAACCGGTGTCGCCGCTATCATCGGTTGGCGCGCAGCGGCGCGATTCGTTGTTGCGGTTGCCGTCCGCCCGATACCTGGCCGCACACGGCATGCCACTCAGTGAACTCGGGCTCGAACTGAATGCGCCGAGCCATGACGACGAGCCGCGGCTGTCAGCGGTGCTGACCGATGACGACGAGTCACAGATGTCAGACGTGCGTGCCGAGGGCGGCGAGCCACGCCCGTCGGACAGGCTGACCCATGATGACTTGCGTGCATTGGTGCGTTCGCTGACGCAGCACGTCGAGCGCCGCCGGCTGCGTGCGATGTTGCGCGCCGCCCAGCGGGCGGAACACGCGATAGCGCCGTCGGACGATTCGAACGACGGGTCGACGTATCGCAGCATGCTACGCGAAGCCATCCGGCAGTCCCTGTACCCGCGCTCCACCCGCGCACTGCGGGAGGCCGTGTGCCGGTATGTACCCGGGTTCGGCGAGCCGGCGTTGGCGGGCTCGGTGTCCGACAGCACGCTGAAGGCCATGTTGGAGGCTGCCGCCGTCGATGGCCGGCTGCCGATGAATCTGGCGGAATTGGTGTTGCTGCCGGACGGGATGACTCAGCCGCTGCGCCGGCGGGCCAAGGAAGTTGGCGGGGTGATCGCGCCAGTGCCGCGACAGGGCGACGAGGCGCAGGCCGATGACGCGGAATCGGATGACGCGCAGCAAGCGATGTCTGCGTTGGAGGCGCTACAGGCGAACGGCACGATTTCGGAAGACCAGTATATTGCCGCGGCCAATCGGTTGGCGTCACTGCTCGGCTACCGCGTGGGAAACTATCCGCGTGCAGCTTAGCAAAGGATGGTGTGACATAAAGGATGGCTTAGCATTGCCTGGAGGCGTCGGCCACCGACATGATGCTAGCTGGAGCGTTGCGCCCCACCGTGTATTCGGATCTGCGGTATGCTGCGTCGTGGATATATTCTGCACTGCAATATATCTGCGTTATGCTTGTCGCGTTGTTATTTAAGGAGTGACCCGTGCCCTCTCCCGCACAAGCCAGCCAGTCTGCCGGGTATTATCCTGGTTCCCCGACCCTGCCACCGGAGCACGAACCAGACTTAGACTTGCCGTCGTCTGTCGTGCCCCGTGCCAGCACGACCACGCGGGTTCCCGCACCGCTTGAAGGGCTCAGAACATCTTCGTCATCCGAACCGATGTCGGTCGCCGGTATGGTTCAGCGTTTCGGATCGACCACCCGCGGCGCGGCGGCGACGGCCCAGCACGACAGATCCAGTGTGCCGCCGACCGACCTGAGGCCGCTGCCGCCATTGCTGACCGAAATCGAAGAGGCATGGCCCAGCTTCAGCGACGATGATTGGGCTGACATTCTGGCATATACCGATGCCGTGCCCGCCCCTCCAGAACCGGTCATGCATGCACCGGTACGATGGGGCCAGTGTGACATCATCGGCCACGCGGCACCCGCCGCCTGAGAGCCGATGTGATCACACGCTAGCGTGATTTTGCGTTGTTGGCACGCTGCTTATCGTGGGCACGCCGCGATACAGTACTGCGCGCGGCTTGCTCGCGCGGCTTGCCCATCAGCACCGGCTGGAAGAACACCGCGCCGATCAGCGTGCACACGAGCGACAGTGCGAGCAATTCGCCCATGCTCGAGGTCCCCGGATGATGCGACAACCACAGGCTGCCGAACGCGGTTGCGGTGGTTCCGGCCGACAAAATCACCGCCTGAGTCAATCCAGACTGCAGCAGTTTCGTCGCGCCGGCGCGCCAGGCCATCACGTAGTAGATCTTGAACGCGACGCCCACGCCCAGCAGCAGCGGCAGCGCGATGATGTTCGCGAAGTTCAGCGGCAGATTCAGCAATACCGACAACTCGAGCGTCACGACCGCCGAGACCAGCAGCGGCACTAGCGTGCGCAGCACATCGCCGAAGCTACGTAGCGCCATCCACAGGAGCACCGTAATCGACACCAGCGCCAGCACGCCGGCCTGCACGAACGCGCGCACGATCGTGTCCGCTGACTGCAGGATCGAGATTGGCCCGCCGATGGCTTGCGGCTCGGCGGCCAGCACGGCTGCACTGAATGCGCGCAGTTTCGTATCTTCGTCGGGATTCATGCTGGTGGCCAGTTTGGGCGAGATCTGCACGAGGGCACGTCCGTCGGAGGTGATCCATTGCGAACGCAACTCGGCCGGCAATGTCTGCAGTGTGATCAAAGTGGGCTTGAGCAAGTTTGCCAGCGACGCAAGCGACAATTGCAGCGGCTCGGCGATCGCGCGTTCAGCACGATCGCGCGTGGCCGCGTCCGCTGCCGCCAACTTGCGCAGCGACACCGCCAAATGTTCGGCTTCTTTTGCACCAGGCCCCGGGTGATCGAGTGCCGCATTCTCCAGCATTGCTGCCGCGTTGCGCAACGCTGACACGCG
The DNA here is from genome assembly GCF_037477895.1 of Mycetohabitans endofungorum. Taxonomy (NCBI): domain Bacteria; kingdom Pseudomonadati; phylum Pseudomonadota; class Betaproteobacteria; order Burkholderiales; family Burkholderiaceae; genus Mycetohabitans; species Mycetohabitans endofungorum. The sequence goes on along the minus strand of NZ_CP132745.1, from coordinate 566,003 downwards.
TGCGCCGTCGGGTGCGGGGTCCGATGGCGTTTGTTCCAGCACGGGCAACAATTGCCGTGCCGCCTGTGCGATCGTGGCCAGCTTCTGCGGCTGGTCGTCGGGCACGAAACTGGTGGCGGTCACCACACGGCCCACTTCCGGCAGCGCGCGCAGCTTGTTGGCGGCCTGCTGCGCGTCATCCAGCGATGCAGCCAGCAATTGGACATCGTTGACGCCGGTGTCGGACGCGCTGGCCAGCGAGGCGAGCGTGCGCATCGATTCGCTGTTTGGATCTTTCAAATGCAACGGATTGAAGTCAAAGCGCAGTTGCGTGAGCAGCGGCAAGCCTGCCACGACCAGTGCGAGCGTGACAAGCAGTAGCGGGCTGCGATGGCGCTCAGTGAATTCGTCCAGCGGGGCGAACGACTTGAATCCGGGCGCTGCGCCGCGCCCGGTGGGCCGCAGTACCGAGATCAGCGCCGGCAGTAGGGTCACGCAGGACGGCAACGCGACGAACAAAATCCCCACGCCGGCAATCTGCCCCAGCTCCGATATGCCGCGGTATGCGGTTGGCAGGAACGAGAAAAAACTCGCAGCAGTGGCCGCAGCCGCGAGCGACAGCGGCATCGCGATCGAGCGCGCGGTGCCCTCCAGCGCGCGCTCCAGGTTGCCGCACAGGTGGAACTGCTCGCGATAGCGTACGGCGAACTGAATGCCAAAGTCCACGCCGATCCCGACGAACAGCACGGCGAATGCGACCGAGATCATGTTCAGCGCGCCGACCATCATCAATCCAAGCGCGGCGGTGATCGCAAGGCCGACCAGCAGCGTCAGGAACACAGCGAACACCATCCGGCGCGAGCGGACCGCGAACCACAGAATGACCAGTACTGTGAGCAATGTCCCGATGGCATTGGGCACCGCACCTTCGCGGACGGATCCGAACTCTTCGTCGGCCAGCGGCCGTGGGCCGGTCAATTGCACGCTCGCGCCATAACGCTGCGCCAGCTGCAACTCGGCCGCCACCTGCTTGATCCGCGCCGCCGCCGCGGCGCCCGCCTCCAGCGACCGATAGTCGAGCAGCGGCTGCACTTGCACGAACGCGCGCGAGGGCAGCTCTGGCGCAACCAGTGCGCTCCACGACAGGCCAGCCGGCTGTCCGGCGAGCACCGCGTCGACCGTGTCGGCGCTGCGCTCCAGCAGCTTGGCCATGCCGGGCAGCGTGACCTGGCCAGTCTGCAGTGGCGTGAGCAGCGTGACCGACAGCAGGCTGGATAGCCCGCGTAGCGACGGGTCGTGTGCGAGCCGATTCAGCAGGGGCCGCGCATCGACCAGTTTGCCGGTCAACTCTGTCAATTCGTTCTGCGACATGAATAGCAGCCCATGACGCTCGAAGAATGCGCCGCCATCCGGGCGTGTCACGGACGAGAAGTAAGCGGTTTCCGATTTGAGCCGCACGGCCAGCTCGGCCGCTGCGCGTTGCGCGAACTCGGCCGCCGGCGCCTGGATGACCGCCAACGTGACGTCGGCCCGCTGCGGGAACGCGTCGTCGATCGCCTTGCCGCGCTGTGCCCACGGCGTGTTTTGGTCGATCAACCCGGCGACGTCGGTATCGATTGCAAAATGTTTCGTGATGTACACAATGCTGGCTGCGCACAGCAAGATTGACACCGCGATGACGAAGTACGTATGCCGTGTCGAAAAACGCACGATGCGGGCGAGGAGCGAAGTCAGCATGGGGATGGCCTGAAATGCGAGATTCGGCGCCGAGTATACAGGGTGTGGTGCGAGCGCTTTGACACAACGTCGCCAGCAATCGTGATGCGTAAATCATGTCTGTACGCCGGTTCGCCACCGCGCGGCAAGCCGAGTTGCGTTAAGCTACGGCCGCGGAACGCCGGTTATTGCGGCAAAAGGTGGATGCAAGGCAGTCGATATGACTTTCGTGGAAAAATTGCGATGAAAAAATGGTTGACTTTGCTGGTGGCGCTGTCCGTATTCGGTATGGCGGGTACGGCGCTCGCCCAGAAGCCGAAAAGCGGTGCCGCGAGCCCGAACGATGCGGTGCGCAGCGCGGTGGAAAACGTGGTCAAGGCGACGCGTGCCGATGCCGCCGCGCGCAGTGGCGATGTCAACGCGACATCCAAGATCGTCGAACGTGAGTTCTTACCGTACACCGACTTTGCCAGGACGACGCGTATTGCCGTTGGCGCGGCGGCCTGGAACCAGGCGGTGCCGGAGCAGCGCAAGCAACTAGTCGAGCAGTTCCAGATGCTGCTCGTGCATACGTATGCGTTGCAGTTGACGCAGATTCGCGATCAGAATGTGCGGTTCCGCTTCGAGCCGGCGACGCTCAGCGCCAAAGGAACGGATGCAGTGGTCAAGACTCGTGTGCAAGGCAGCGGCGATGACATGGCGGTCGGCTACCGGCTCGGTAAAGGACAAGACGGCTGGAGGATTTACGACATCGACATGATGGGCGCGTGGTTGATCCAGATTTATCAGCAGCAGTTCGCGAGCCAGATCGCGCAAGGCGGGGTCGAGGGACTGATTCAGTACCTCAGTGCGCACAATGCGCGTTTCGGTCAGTAGCGCTTGTAATTCAAGCCGTTTGCAGCGTATTGTTGCGTTTTCCGCAGCAGGTGGCGCCGTTGACCCGGCATGAATCGGCCATGAGCGTTAGAATCGCTCACCGCCTATGGAGAACGTTATGCAAGTTATTCTTGCTCAACCCCGCGGGTTTTGCGCCGGCGTGGTTCGCGCGATCGAAATCGTCGAGCGCGCGTTGCAGAAATACGGCGCCCCTGTTTATGTGCGCCATGAAATTGTCCACAATCGACATGTGGTGGAGTCGCTGAAAGCTAAGGGCGCGCGTTTTATCGATGAGCTGTCTGAGGCGCCGCCGGGAGCGGTGACAATCTTCAGCGCGCATGGCGTTGCCAAAGCGGTCGAGGACGAGGCTCACGAGCGGGGCTTGCGGGTGCTCAATGCGACCTGTCCGCTGGTGACCAAGGTCCATCTGCAGGGCAAGAACTATCTGAAGAACGGCCGCCAGGTGATCCTGATTGGCCACGCCGGCCACCCGGAGATCCTTGGCACGATGGGGCAGATCGACGGGCCGGTGTCGCTGGTGGAGACTGAGGCGGACGTTGAGCGGCTCGACATCCCGGTGGATACGCCGGTCTCCTATGTGACTCAGACGACGCTGTCGGTCGATGAGACGCGCGGCATCATTGCGGCGTTGAAGCGGCGTTTTACCGATATTGTCGGTCCGGATACGAAAGACATCTGCTATGCGACGCAGAACCGGCAGACTGCGGTGCGCGAATTGTGCAAGCGCGCGGATGTGCTGCTGGTGGTCGGCGCAACCAACAGCTCGAACTCAAACCGACTGCGTGAGATCGGTGCCGAATCGGGCGTGCCGAGCTACTTGCTCGCCGACGGCAGCGAACTCAATCCACAGTGGGTCCGCGGGGCGAACACCATCGGGATCACTGCGGGCGCATCGGCGCCGGAATCGATGGTCAACGACGTGATCGACGCACTGCGTCGGCTCGGCCCGGTTGACGTATCGGTCATGGACGGCATTGAAGAAAACATCCAGTTCAGGCTGCCGGCTGAACTGACCGCGTGAAGCAAAGGAGTCGAAGTTGGCCATCCCATTTCTGCAATCCGCGTACGTCGGCGCTTACCTGGTCAAGCAGCGACTGAAGCGCAACAAGCATTATCCGCTCGTGCTGATGCTCGAGCCGCTGTTCCGCTGCAACCTGGCGTGCTCGGGTTGCGGCAAAATCGACTATCCGGATCCCATCTTGAACCAGCGTGTATCGTTGGCCGAGGCGCTCGAAGCGGTCGACGAATGCGGGGCGCCGGTGGTCTCGATCGCCGGCGGTGAGCCGTTGCTGCACAAGGAAATGCCTGAGATCGTCAAAGGCATCATTGCACGCCGCAAATTCGTCTACTTGTGCACAAACGCGTTGCTGCTCGAAAAGAAGATCGACGATTACCAGCCGAGCCCCTTCTTCGTCTGGTCGATCCACCTGGACGGCGACCGCGAGATGCATGACAAGTCGGTCTGCCAAGAGGGCGTGTACGACCGTTGCGTGTCGGCGATTAAGCTGGCCAAGTCGCGGGGCTTCCGTGTCAACATCAATTGCACGTTATTCAACGATGCGCAACCGGAGCAGGTCGCGACATTCTTCGATGAGGTCAAGCGGCTCGGCGTTGACGGGATCACCGTGTCCCCCGGCTATGCCTATGAGCGTGCGCCGGACCAGCAGCATTTCCTGAATCGCGAAAAGACTAAGAACCTGTTTCGCGACATCCTGCGGCGCGGCAAGGGCGGCAAGGCGTGGTCGTTCAGCCAGTCCAGCCTGTTCCTCGATTTCCTCGCCGGCAACCGCACGTACCATTGCACGCCGTGGGGCAATCCGACCCGCACCGTGTTCGGCTGGCAGCGGCCGTGCTACCTGCTTGGCGAAGGTTACACGAAGACCTATCGCGAGTTGATGGAGACGACCGACTGGGACCGGTACGGCACGGGCAACTATGAGAAGTGCGCGGATTGCATGGTCCACAGTGGCTACGAAGCGACCGCGGTGAACGATACGCTCTCCCATCCGTTGCGTGCGCTCGGTGTGTCGCTGCGCGGCGTGAAAACCGAGGGTCCATTCGCGCCGGACGTCTCGCTCGATCGTCAGCGTCCGGCCGAGTACGTGTTCTCGCGGCACGTCGAGATCAAGCTGGCCGAATTGCGTCAGTCCAAGGCGTAATGTCGGTCCGCGTGCTGGTGACCGGCGCGTCCGGTTTTGTTGGCTCGGCGCTGACCCGGGCCGCGCTCGCGCGCGGCTATCGTGTACGCGCGCTGGTCCGGGAGAGCAGTCCGCGCGGCAACTTGCGCGGCCTGGATATCGAGCTGGTCGAAGGCGACATGCGCGATGCAGCATCGGTTGAGCGTGCGCTCGATCAGGTCGATGTGTTGTTCCACGTGGCGGCGGACTACCGGCTGTGGGCGCCTGACAGTCATGAAATCATGCGTGCCAACGCCGACGGAACCCGCTGCGTGATGCAAGCAGCGCTGCGTCGGCGTGTCGAACGAGTCGTCTATACGAGCAGCGTCGCGACACTGCGCGTGAGCGGCGCCACCGCTCCGGTGGACGAGACCGCGCCAGCCGATGAGGCAAGCACGATCGGCGTCTACAAGCGCAGCAAGGTGGCCGCCGAGCGTATCGTTGAGCAGATGGTCGCGCAGCAAGGGCTGCCGGCGGTGATTGTAAACCCGTCTACACCGATTGGGCCGCGTGACATCAAGCCTACGCCGACCGGACGCATCATCATTGAAGCGGCGACCGGCAAGATCCCGGCCTTCGTCGATACCGGCTTGAATCTCGTGCATGTGGACGATGTCGCACAGGGCCATCTGCTGGCAATGGACCACGGGCGAGTCGGCGAGCGCTATATCCTCGGCGGCGACGACGTGCTGCTGCGCGAGATGTTGGCAGCGATCGCGCGGATGGTCGGCCGCAAGCCGCCGTCGATTGAGCTGCCGCGCTGGCCGTTGTATCCGCTTGCGCTGGCGGCGCAAGGCGTCGCGCAATTGACGGGCCGTGAGCCGTTCGTCACCGTCGATGCGTTGCGGATGTCACGTTACCACATGTTTTTTAGTTCTGCGAAGGCGCAGCGCGAGCTGGGCTATCGCGCCCGCCCCCATACCGACGGTTTGCGCGATGCGCTCGACTGGTTTCGCGCCAACGGCTACTGGAGGTGAAGCTTGCTGACAGCCATTGCCGTCCTATCGCTGGTGATTTGGATCATGTTGCTCGTGGCGCGTGGCGGATTCTGGCAGGCGCACGAACGGGATGATCAAGATCCGCCCGGCACCGACACCCCTGATGCGTGGCCGGCGGTCGTCGCGGTGATTCCGGCGCGCAACGAGGCCGCCTCGATCGCGCAGACGGTGAGCAGCCTGTTGCGCCAGGACTACCCGGGATCGGTGCGGGTCGTGGTGGTTGACGACCATAGCGAAGACGGCACCGCTGCCCTCGCGCGCGACACGGCGCACGCCATGGGCGCCGCCGGGCGGCTCACGGTGCTGCGCGGTGAGCCTCTGCCGGCCGGCTGGACCGGCAAGCTTTGGGCAGTCCGGCAAGGCATTGATGCCGCGCATGCCACCGACCCGCCGCCTGCGTGGTTGCTATTGACGGACGCCGACATCGAGCATGCGCCAGATAATCTGCGGCAACTGGTCACGCGCGCGATCGTAGACCGTCGCGTCATGGTTTCATTGATGGCGAAGCTACGCTGTGACGCGTGGTTCGAGCGCGCGCTGATCCCGGCCTTCGTGCTGTTCTTCCAGATGTTGTATCCGTTTTCATGGGTCAATCGGCGTGACCATCCGATGGCGGCCGCAGCGGGCGGATGTATGCTGGTGCAGGCGCAGGCATTGCGTGCGGCCGGCGGCATCGAGGCGATCCGCGATGAGATCATCGATGACTGTGCGCTGGGTGCCCGGATGAAGTCACAAGGCGCGATCTGGCTGGGTTTGACCAATCGGGCGCGCAGCGTGCGGTCGTATGACAATCTGGGCGAGATTCACCGCATGGTCGCGCGTACCGCGTATGCGCAGCTGCACTATTCGCCGTGGTGGCTGTGTGGCACGATCGTGTCACTGCTGGTCACCTTCGTCGCGCCGCCGCTTTTGGTCCTGTTCGGCAGCGGGTTTGCCCGCGTGGCGAGCGCGCTGGCCTGGGCGGCGATGACCTTCGCATACCTACCTATGTTGCGCTTCTACGGTCGTTCGCGCGGGTGGGGGCCATGCCTGCCGGTCATCGCCGTGTTATATACCGCGTTTACGTTGGACTCCGCGCTGCAGCACTGGCGTGGTCGTGGCGGCATGTGGAAGGGTCGCGCGCAGGCGCGGCGTTAAACGACTCATAACCTCTTGACGCTTCGCAACTAGCCGCCTACTGAGGTAACCGCAGCGCGACCGGACGCACGGGACGGAAAACCGAATGCCGCGCCGATCCTGTGCCGTGCCGCGATCAGCGCACGACGCGCATTGCGCGCATCGCGCGCCACCGCCAACAGAGCAGGCAATTGACCCGGATGGGCGAGTAGTGAGCGCAGGACGGCGCCCAGGTCCGTTGACCCGTCGTCGTTGAGCGCTGCGACCGCAGCCGGCGGCAGAGAACGCTCGGCTGGATCGACGATCGCGCGCACGCACACGAAAGGCAGGCCGCGCTCATAGGCGATGCGCGCGACGATGTGCGACTCCATGTCGGCGGCCCACGCGCCACACGCATGCTGCAGCCGCTGCTTGTCCTCCGCCTGGCTGACTGGCGTTGCGATGCCTGCCAGATCTGCGTGGACCGCGCCGTTGAGCCGCTCGAGCAGCGCGTGGGACCATCGTTCGTCGCTTGCGTAACGCTGCGTGCTGATTAGCGTCGCATCGTCCCGCGTTGCTGCGCTCGCTCGGTGCTGGCCGCGCGGGTCGGCGACCAGCACCGAACGGGCCACCAGCAACGCGCCGGGGCGTAGCGATTTCACCAGTCCGCCTGCGGTGCCGAAGCTTACCAGCGCTGAGCAGGACCGGCTCTGCGCGACGATCGCGCCGAGCGTGGTCGCTAGTCCGGCATTTTGCTGACAGATCACGCGTACGTCCGGACCCGCGGCGATCCGGGCCTCGAAGGCGAGGCCGGTGACGACCACCACCGGTGCGTCATATATCACATTCCGCAGGCTACGGTACATGCGTTGCGTACGGTGAGATTGCGGTAACGTGCGAGCGCCCACAGCGGGAAGAACTTGCGGTAGCCGTGATAGCGCAGGTAGAACACGCGTGGGAATCCGGTCGCGGTGAACAGCGCCTCATCCCATAGTCCTTCGTCGTTCTGCGTGTTCAGCAAGTACGCGATGCCGCGCGCGACGGCTTCGTCGTGTTCGCAGCCAGCCGCCATCAGTCCCAGCAGCGCCCATGCGGTCTGTGACGCGGTGCTCGGCGCCCGTTCGTAGCCACGGTAGTCGAGCTTGTAGCTGTCGCCGTCCTCGCCCCACCCACCGTCCGAATTCTGGATTGAGCGCAACCAGTGCGCCGCACGCTGCATCGGCGACGTGTCCGGCGCGACGCCGGCGGCGCGCAGGCCGCACAACGCAGACCAGGTGCCGTAGATGTAATTCATGCCCCATCGGCCATACCAACTGCCATCATCCTCTTGGTTGGCGAGGAGGTAGTGCTTCGCGCGCGAAGCCGACGCCTGCCGCTGCGGCGTGCTGGGCAGTTGTGCAAGCATCGATAGACACCGTGCCGATACGTCCACGGTCGGCGGGTCCAGCAGCGCGCCATGATCGGAGAACGGGATGTTGTTCAGGTAGAGATGCGTGTTTTCCGGCTCAAATGCGCCCCAGCCGCCGTTGTGACTTTGCATGCCGACTACCCACTCGCAGCCCCGGTCGATCGCATTGCGGTAGCGATTGCGCACCTGCAGCTTCTCAACGCGGTCCATCGCCATGGTAACCACCGCCGTGTCGTCCACGTCCGGGTAATGCGGGTTCGCGAACTGGAACGCCCAGCCGCCAGGCCGCACGTTTGCGCGACGTGAGATCCAATCGCCCCGAGTGTCCAGGATCTGTAGCGGCAGCAGCCAGTCGAGACCCTTCGCCGCACGCTCGATCGCGCGCGATTCACCGGTCTCCAGCAGCGCGTGCGCAGTCAGCGCGGTGTCCCAGACGGGCGACAGGCAAGGCTGGCAATAGGCCTCGTGGTCGTGGATCACCAGCAACTTATCGATCGACTTGCGCGCGATCGCGCGATGCGGATGGTCCGGCGGATAGCCGAGCGCGTCGTACATGAGTACCGAGTTGACCATGGCCGGGAAGATCGCACCGAGGCCGTCCTCGCCGTTTAAGCGCTCATCGACAAAGTGCACCGCGGCATCAATGGCCTTTTGGCGCGACTGTTTTGGGAAATACGGATCGAGCTTGCGCAGCAGCGCGTCGAGGGTTGAGAAGAACGAAAACCATCCCTGGCTCTGATGCGGGGCCTTCGATATCGGCCCGACGTTGCGTGGCGAACCGACGAAAATCTCATCGATGCCGATGCCGCGAGGATTACGCGCGCGCGGCCGCTTGGCCTGCAGCACAAGCAGCGGCACGATTACGGTGCGCGCCCAGTACGACACTTTCGACAGGTGAAACGGAAACCATCTCGGCAGCAGCATGATCTCCACGGGCATCATCGGCACCGCCCGCCAGTCGAGTATGCCGTACAGCGCGAGCAGGATCCGCGTGAACACGTTGCTCTTGGCTGCGCCGCCACGCGCCAGAATCGCATCGCGGGCGCGTTTCATATGCGGTGCGTCAAGCGGCTCACCGATCATCTTCAGCGCGAAATATGCCTTGACGCTGGCGCTCATGTCGAAGGCGCCGTCGTGGAACAGCGGCCAGCCGCCATGCTCGCCCTGGATGCGTCTCAGGTAGGCGCCGATTTTCGCTTCGAGCACGGGGTCCGGCGTCTCTCCCAGATAATGGACCATCAACACATACTCGGCCGGGATCGTTGCGTCGGCTTCCAACTCAAATAGCCAATGGCCATCGTCATGTTGAGCGTCCAGCAGCGCGTTGGTCGCCGAGCGGATCGCCTGCTCCAGACGCTCGGCCGGCGGCGGCGCGCTGGCGTGCGCGGTGCGCGCGTCATCGACGTTGGGATGCAACGGTTCATGCAACATGTTCATTCGTATTCCTCGCAACAATTCCGCGGTGCGGCGTGCGGCCGGCCTGCCGCCGGCCGCATGATCAGAACAGCCAGTGTCTGGCAATGGCCAGCATGAGGCGCGCACGCGACACGCGCACGCGCTCACGCGGCGCGGCGAAGCCGCGCCGGACCAACTGCGCGAATAACGCGTAATAGGCTTGCGCCATGATGCGCGGCGCAATGACCACGCGCCGCGGATACCGCGCCATGATCGCGGTGGCTTGCGCAAAGTGCTCGCGCGCGTCGGCAATCAGTGGCGCGCATGCGCGGTCGAGCGACGCGGCGCGGACCGCGTTGGGCGTGGGGTGCACGATGCCGGCCGCCGCGAGCGTGTCGCGCGGCAGGTAGACGCGGCCGATATCGGCGTCCTCGTCGATGTCCCGCAGGATGTTGGTCAACTGCAGCGCCCGTCCGAGATGGTGCGCGAGCTGCCGACCGTCGTCGTCTGGCATCCCGAAAACCTTCACCGACAAGCGGCCAACTGCACTGGCGACGCGGTCGCAATACAAGTCCAGCGTATTGCGATCCGGCGCGATGATGGTGTCAACCACGTCCATCTCCATGCCGTCGATCACCGCGATGAAATCGTCCTGCCGCAGCGAGAACTGCTGTGCGACGCGCGCGAGCGTGGTCAGCGGTGGGCTCGCCTTGCCGGCGTACAAGGCGGCGATTGCGACGCGCCATTGCTCGAGCGCGGCCAGCCGGCTCTCGCGCGACGCGCCACTGTCCGCGATATCGTCGACCTGGCGGCAAAACGAATAGATCTCGTACATGCCTTCGCGCTGCGCGCGCGGCAAGAGGCGCATCGCGGCATAGAACGAACTGCCCGACGCGACCTGCTGGCTGGTCATGGCGTGATGTGCTTCGATGGGTTCGGCGATGCCCACTGGCTCCTCGGTGTGCAATAAAACGTGAGGATCGGCTGCGCGCAGTCACCATGGCGCGCCCAGGCGTCACTATGGCGACTGCGCGCGCCAAACTATCCGCAAAGGTAGCATAGTTTGTTGCTGCCCGCCCCGTTCGCGCCGGATTTTACCCGGTTCGGCACGGATCGTGCGCCGTTCTGCCCGGTTTATTACAGAATGGGCGCATCTATTGCCATCGTCACGCTCTACCGCAGGAATGACCGAAAAAACGCCGGATTGGTCACGTCGATGGCGCCTGGGGACGCTCCTGCGCGCGCATGCGTATAATCATGGTCGTTGCTGCAGCGATGTCTTCCCCATGCTTGCCTACCTCTATCTTGCGATTGCGATCGTCGCCGAAGTGATCGGCACGTCGGCGCTCAAGGCGTCCGATGGTTTCACGCGGCTGCTGCCGTCAGTGATCACCGCGCTCGGCTACGCGGTCGCGTTCTACTGTCTGTCGCTGACGTTGCGTTCGGTGCCGGTTGGCGTTGCCTATGCAATCTGGTCGGGAGTCGGCATTGTATTGATTTCGCTGGTTGCTTTCTTCGTCTACGATCAGCGGCTCGATTGGCCTGCAGTGACCGGCATGGGGCTCATCGTCGTCGGTGTCGTGTTAATGAACGGCTTTTCGAAGACCGCTGTTCACTAGGGATGCTGACTGAGTCGGGACGTGCCGGTTGCGGTGATCAGCGCGATCAGCGCGCTGGCGTCACAGGGCGTTCCGTGTCTGGCCGATACGCGTTGTGCTAGGCGAGCGCCTGGGTCAACTCCGCGGCCATGATCGCTTGTTTTACCGATTTCTCGTGCTACAGCAGGTTGAAGCGCACTATCGCGCGGCCGAGTTCGGATTGATTCGCTTGCGTTTGTCGATCCCGTGGCGCTCCATCAGCTTACGCACTCGCAACGCCACCGACAATAAATCAAATTCAGAATCCGGCATGGGAATTGAGTTGCTCAGCGCGAGTTAAAAGCCGATGCAGTCAACGATTCTGAAAAAAATTAGCACCGGCGGGCAGAATTTGCCACTCGCCAGTGCTTTATATGCGATAATTGCGGCCCTGTGCGGGGCTCGCCTCGCATCAGTCTCAGGTTCTGGTTAAGCCCTCGGAATAAGACCAGAGCCCTTCAGCCGGCTTCGTGCCGGCTTTTTTTCGGGCTCGACGCTTCTGGTCTGCTCAAATCGCCTATAACTTCTCGGAGCCGCAGTGTCGATCGCGAAGAAGTTTCCTTTTTAAGGAAGTTACGGCTTTCGACGACTTGAATTATGCCGTAAAAAGAAAATTTTCGGAACAGCCTTATGCGAAACCCCTCTCATTGCGCATTTATCCGCCGGTGCTGTTTCACACTTGCGACAGTGCTCAGCATGGCCGGATGCTCGAGTGCGACAGACAGCGGACACGGCGGATCGCCGCTCGCGCAGGTCAAGCCGCTGATCTACGTGTCTTCGCTGCGCTCTATGCGCGATATCAGTGCCTGCTTGCGCGACCGCCTGCCGAACGTGCGCGCGTCACGCAGCGGCGAGATGACGGAGTTGGACATCGGGCGGGGTAGCTGGGTGATCCTGCTAACGCCGTCGGCGACGGGCGGCACGATTGTCAGCGTTGCGCAGCCGGCCAGAGGCGCGGCGCCGGAGGAATCCACAATGCGTTTCCATGTGGCCCGCTGCCTGACGTAGCCTGCCGTGCATGTCGTTCCCGCCCAGCATGGTCACGGTGTCACGGCATGGTAAAGGCACGGTGAATGCACCGTGCTGTCTCCAGGGGGCAGAGTAGCTTTCGACGAACCCGTTTTGCCACGCACTGCTGGGCGCGATGAAGGCCGGGCCGATTGCAGCATCTTGCAGCCAGCTGCATGGCGCTCGCCACATTCGCCGCATGCGCGATTCGCCCAGCGCTAGGCAGACCGACATCTGCCGGTAGCCCAACGCGGCACTTCCTGAGTGGCCGCAATCAGTCGCTCGCCCACGCTCCGATCCTTTTGGGGTTGCTTAAGCGTATAGGTTGCCACCCGACGACTCAGCCCCAGATAGCAACATGCCTTGCGTTGCGATAGCCCCTGCCGAGGCAGCACCTCCAGCGCTTCGCGCCGGCCCATCGGGGCCTTCATTTTTCTTTAAGAGTGTGGCTTGCCAACGGACAATGTAACAATTTCCGCATATTGGCGTTGCACTATCCGCCAAAAACATGGCGTTCACAGTCCATCGCTGTGCCCAGCCTCCCGTTTTCCGCTAGCCTGCTGCGCGGCCTCACTTCGTATTGCGACGTTTTTTATCGACTGCCGAGCTTACAGATGGACTTTGACCTGAATGCCGCTTTGAACGACTGCCAAGCCTACATGTGTGCGTTGGAGTCGTGCCCGCAGCCTGCTGCGTCGGCACCTCCGCCGACACTAAAACCGGCAAGCGGTGGGCTGGCGAACCTGCCGGCCAACCGGCCCACGACATATCATGACCTACCGCCTGAACTGATTCAGCAGATCGGTGACTACGTGCCCGTCCAAGACGTGGGAAATTTTTCAGCAGTCGATCGTCGCACGTACCATGCGATGCAAAGTCGGCATTCAGTCTACCGCTACTGGCAACGAGCCAACCAAGCCGTGAGCCTCGCGTCAGTCAACCAGCTGCTCAATGAGATGGATGGCACGCTCGCCGATCCGGCGCAGCACGTCGAGCCGCTTGACGCGTTGCGTCAGCGTCTGCAAGCGTTGCCAGAAGCCGAGCGCGGCGAAGCCTTTAAGCGCATGTACGCGGCGGCGCAGCGCATTCCGAAGGATGGCGTGCAGATACAAAAAGCGCTGTTGTTGCACTCATTGCGCGATTTTCAGTGGAACCAGCGGGTTGAATTATTCGATTTTGCTTACGCGATGGCGCAGCAGCGTGCGCCCGAGCAGGACAATGTCTGGGCGGAACTAGCTGACAGTCTGAACTTTTTTTTGCTTCGCTCACCGGAGGTTGTCGAGCGTTATCAGGCGCTCGTGGCTCGGCTTGCGTCCTTGAGGATGTCTGAGCAAGCGGAGCTGATCCCGGCATTGTGTCGGCGAATGCTCCACGTTGGTGGAAGCGGCAACGATCGCCTCCTTGGGCTGTATGCGGTGTTACGCGAACACGCGTTGCAACTGCCGCCCTCTCATCAAGGCGCATCAGTTGGCATGTTAGCCAGTGCCATATGGATTTTTCCAAGAGCAGAGCGATTCGCACAGTACACTCAGCTGCGTGATTGGACGCTGTCGCTGCCTGACGAACAGTTGGGCGTCGCACTACGCTATCTTCTAAAGGGGTTGACTACTTTACCGAGCGAGCAGCACGCTCACGAACTCCAGTTACTGGAGCCGGCGCTGCTGCGCGTGCGGCCAGCGCAGCGTGCGCAGGCCGCACTCGGCCTACTAACGTATACCTACGCACTGGACGATGCACTGGCAAAGTGGGTCTGGCAGCAGGGATTGAATTTATTGAATGGCGCGGGTGAAGCTGCCTTATTGGATGGGCTTAACAAACTTCGGCGCGAGCGTTGGCTACCTAATTTAAACGATCATCAATGGGATATAGCGATGGGTGAAATCACCCGTTTTATAGAAGCCAACTCGTTCTCCGAGCCGACCCGGGCGCGAATCCAGGACAGTGTGCCTTGGCTCAGAAGTCGGCTACATTAACCTGCAGCTGAACCAGCATGCTTTGTTTATCCGGAGAATCCTTCGCGAGTCGGACAGGGTGATGCCAGTTCACCGTCTATCTTCAAGTGGTGAAGGACGTATCCGGAATTCTGTGTGTGAGGCGGGTTGAAACTCACAGTCTGATGTTGAAGCGCTCGGGGTAAAGCAGCGCGAACTGCGTCATTGCGCTTTTCCAATCATGTCGGGAACCGGTCCATTTGGCAACGACGTTGCGCAGCGCCAGTCAGACCAGGCTTTCCTCACGCAAGCGCCCGTTGAACGACTCATTCTTCGTGTTATCGGTTGGCGTCAGCACGAGAGAAGTCGATTCTTGACGCCTTTTCATCCGCCCACTTGTCGAGCACCTCGTCGAGCGTGGCGGGCAAAGGCGTCAAACAGTCGCGGGGCAACCCGAGTCGTTTTCATCGTGGCTATGGGGTCTTGGGCGTCTGCGGCGCTGAAGCGGCTACCGGCACGGTTTTTTTAAGGTTTGCGTAAATGTACGCTCGCCTCAGGCTATGCGTCCATCCAGGGGTTAAGGAGATTGACGCCGGTCGCGGCAAAATCCGCCACGTTACGGGTGACAACCGTCATCCCGTGTACTAGTGCTGTGGCCGCAATCAATGCGTCTCGCTCTGATTGCCGGTTGGGTACATGCAATCGGGCGCAGCGTTGCACCACACGAATATCAATCGGTAAAACGCGGTCTGCAAACTCGGGCAGTACGTAATGCTCTATCCATGCTCGTAGTATCCTGCCCTGATCGGCATCGTGCCGCTCGATTTGCAAGATACCCGTTTCCAGTTCCATGATGGTGATAGCGGACACAAAAAGCCAAGCCGCATCCACGCTGGCAGTCCATGCCGTGACATTGGCATTAGCCTTGCCGGCCCGAATCTTGCGCAACTCGGACACAACATGGGTATCGAGTACGTACATCAAGTCAGATCAGCCGGCCGCGTTTGAACATGAGCACGTGGCGGATTGAACTCGATATCTTCCACGCCGGGCATGGCAAGGGTGTCCGCAATATTGCGGCGCTGTTGCGTGAGTTTTTGGTAGGCCTCAAAGCTTAAGAGTACGTGGGCAGGCTTGCCGCGATCGGTAATGAACACAGGCCCTTTGTTGGCTGCCTTCTTGGCCCTGGTCACGTCGTGATTCAGTTCCCGGCTCGATAGGGTGGTGATCGTCATGGTATTTCTCCAAGCCGTTCGTTTAATGTAGATATGTTACTACGTATCCGAGTGCTGTGCCGAGAGCCGCAGCCGCCGAGGTGAAGCTAGGCTCGCAGCGGCGCTGATAATCAGGTGCGGGCCGCGCTGATCCCGCTATGGGAGGCTGGTGACCGGATCTGCGGTAAGCGACTGAAGGCGTTCACCCCGACACTGGTCGAGGCGATGACATGGCATGGTCATCTTTCGCTATCAAAGCATGCGCCAGCGACTGACCGAGATCGGCACCAGCCTGCGCTCGCAGGGCGAGATCCTGACTTTGTCGCGACTGGTGCGGCTGTACGGCAAGCCAGCGTCCATCCGGTCTGGTAACGGCGCCGAATTTACCGCTGCCAAGGTCACGCGCTGACTGCCGACACTGCGAGATGTTGCAATCGGCCCGGCCTGCCAGCAGCACGTTGCCGCTGACCACCGGACGCCGCGCGCACGTATTCGTGGCTGCCATGGGCGCTTCGAGTTACACATTCGTATGCGCCCGGCCGAGGTGAATCCAGCCGGTACTGCCCCATGCTGATCCTGCATGGTAGGAACCGTCGTCACTTCCAATACTCGTCCACACACCGGATTGACAAAGCGATAGATAGCCTGGAATCTACTGCTGCGCCAGCTGTATGTGTGGGCTGATTGGCTTGTTCTAGACCACAAATTTCATTACAATTTGAGCTTAAGTAAGGAATGTGCAATGAATGAGTCTACTTTAACCTCCAAAGGGCAAACGACGATGCCTGCGCAGATCAGGGCCGCACTTCATGCTGAACCTGGGACACGGCTTGAGTGGCATCTCGCGCCAGACGGCAGTGTGATCGTTCGGGCCAAGACGAAGTCCATACTCGAACTGGCTGGTGCTTTGCGAATCCCGGCACCTCCCGTTCCGGTTGAAGATATGAAAGCGTGGCGCCGCTAATGGCCGCGTTGGATACTAATGCCCTGGTCCGGTATCTCGTGAAAGACGACTTGGAACAGTTCAACTGTGCATACCAACTCATCACACAGCAGGTCCAGGCAAGGCAGCGTCTTTTCGTGCCGATTACCGTGGTGCTTGAACTGGAATGGGTGCTCAGATCCAGGTACAAATTGGCGAAACAGGTCATTACGGACACCTATACAACGCTGCTGTCGACAACCGAATTGCAGTTCGAGTCTGAGTCGGCGCTCGAGCTTGCTCTTTTTTACTATAAGATGTACACGGCAGACTTTGCCGACTGCTTGCATGTCGCCTTAGCCGCAGAAGCGGGTCACGCACCACTGCATACATTTGACAAACGTGCGGCATGCGTTCCTGAGACCCAATTGATTGGATAATAGGCATTTCACTATGATGCATGACGGCCGAAGACTACATCGCCAAGACGGGGCGTGCATTTGAAGAGGCACAGGTACTGCTGAATGCGGGCAGTTTGAAGGGGCATGCAATCGGGCCTACTACACGATGTTTGATGCCGCCCTTCTACCGCATCGCTGAGCGCCTGCCGCAGTTTGCTTGTGCTCTTGCCAGTACAGGCAGTCTTCCCCCCGTTCGAGCTCCACACAACTTTGCAGTTACTTACTGCTGTGCCATTTTTTAGCAAGCCCTTTACAAAGGTCTTACTGGCCTTAAACTCAGCAATAGATTGGCGCAGTCGATCAGCATTCGTCGGGTTCCCCAGAAGATGCAGCGTTTCCTGCATACTGTTGTAATCATCTAGTGAAATCATGCAGCGGGCTCACTCCGACGCGGCCGGCGTGCCGAGGATCTTCTCCGACAAAGTGAAATCGTAGCTGGAATGGACGTGCACGCGCTTGCGATCAGGATGCGCGTAGCCATATGCTTTGCGCAACGCCAGCGCGGCTTCGTGGAAGCCGGACAGAATCAGCTTCTGCTTGTTCGGATAGATCGCGATGTCACCGACCGCGAATAGGCCCGGGCGCGAGCTTTCGTAGCTGGACGTGTCCACCGCGATGCGTCCCGCGCGAATCTCCATGCCCCACTGCGCGATGGGTCCCAAATCGGCGACCAGCCCATATAGCGCGACGATATGTTCCGCGGGCACGCTCGTTTGCGCGCCGATCTGCGCGATATCCACCGTCTGCAACGCGCCGTGCTCGGTGCGCAATGCCGCGATTGTGCCCGTCACGATATCGAGTTCGCCAGCGTCAGCGGCGCGGCGCAACTGTTCGACGGTCGAGTCCGCTGCACGGAACGCGTTGCGCCGATGTACGAGCGTCACATGCTGGGCGACGTGGCGCAGCGCGAGCGCCCAATCGAGCGCCGAGTCGCCGCCGCCCGCTACGACTACGCGTCGGCCCGCGAAGTCATCGAGGTTGCGCACCGCGTAGTGCACATGGCGGCCTTCCAGCGAGGCCGCTTCGGGCAGCGCTAGCCGTTGCGGCACGAACGCACCATTGCCTGCGCTGATCAGGATCGCCGCGGCATCGAACTCCAGTTGCTGCTCCGTGCGAGCACGCCAGCGGCCGTCTTCGCGTTGCTCCACATGGATTACGCGCTGACCCAGACGGATCGGCACGTTGAACGGGCGACATTGCTCGGCGAGCCGCTCGACCAGTTCGCGTGCGGTGCAGACTGGAATTGCCGGAATATCGAAAATGGGCTTGTCCGGATACAGTTCGGTGCATTGGCCGCCGATCTGTGCAAGCGTGTCGACGACCTCACACGTCAGTCCAATCACGCCGGCCTCGAAGGCGGCGAACAACCCGACTGGCCCGGCACCGATGATCAGTACGTCGGTGCGGATTGGCTCGTGGACGGATTCAATGGTATCAGGCATTTCGCGGTACGCTGCGAGCGCGCGCAGCGTTCATCGGTGTAGTGAAGATGAGTACACCATACCGGAGCGCGGCGCGGGCGGCAACGATAACACCACACCGCGAGGGGCTGACCGGCGCTGCCGCATGCGCTAATACTATCGCACGCCTTATCGGCTAGCTGTCGGATTGGCGCGCGGTGGCGGCCAGTGCGTCGACCAATTCTATCGGAACGGGAAACACAATCGTCGAGGCCTTGTCACCGGCGACGCTGGTCAGCGTCTGCAGGTAGCGCAATTGCATCGCCTGCGGCTGCCGGGCGAGCATCTGCGCCGCCTGCAACAGCTTTTCCGATGCTTGCAACTCGCCTTCCGCGTGAATAACCTTGGCGCGGCGCTCCCGCTCGGCCTCGGCTTGCCGCGCGATGGCGCGCACCATCGACTCGTTCAGGTCAACGTGCTTGATCTCGACGTTCGATACCTTGATACCCCATGTGTCCGTCTGCGCATCGAGCGCCTTCTGGATATCATCGTTGAGCTTCTCGCGCTCGGCCAGTAGCTCGTCAAGTTCGTGCTTGCCAAGCACCGAGCGCAGCGTGGTCTGCGCCAGCTGGCTGGTGGCCTCCAGGTAGCGCGCGACCTGAATCACCGCTTTTTCCGGATCGACGACACGGAAGTACACGACCGCGTTGACCTTGACCGATACGTTATCGTGCGTGATTAGGTCCTGCGACGGCACGTCTAGCACGACGGTGCGCAGATCGATCTTCACGAGCTGCTGAACGCCGGGGATGATCAGCACGAGGCCGGGCCCCTTGACCCGCCAGAAACGGCCCAGCATGAACACTACGCCACGTTCATATTCGCGGAATATCCGGATCGATGCGACGGCAAGAGTCACCACGAATAGCACGATGAAGCCGGCGAAGCCGAAAGTCAAACCCATTACGAATGCTCCCCTGGTTCAGGCGGCGTCGCCGCCGGTACGACGCTTAGCGTCAGGCCATGCCGCCCGGTCACGCGCACGTGCGCGCCACCGGGCAGGGCACGATCGCTTCGCACGCGCCACTGCTCGCCATGAATCTGGGCCCAGCCGATCGACTCGCCCAGGTTCGACGCGCCGTCGCCGGCGGGGCGGGGCGCTAGCTCGCCGAGCATGATGCCGGTGCTGCCGACCAGCGTCTCGGCGCCCGCGGCGATCGGACGCCGGCGCGCGCGCAGCGCAATGCTGGAGATCCCGATGAAGAATGTCGCGCTGAATAACGCGAGCGCAATGATCAACGGCGGCGGGATGCCGAAGCCAGGGACCTCGGTGTCGATCAGCATCAATGCGCCGATGCCGAACGCGACGACCCCGCCAAAGCCGAGCGAGCCGAATGTCGGCACGAATACTTCGGCGATCAGGAATGCGATGCCCAGCAGTATCAGAATCAGTCCGGCGTAGTTGACGGGCAGCATGTGCAGCGCAAACAAGCCTACCAGCAAGCTAATCGCGCCCGCTACCCCTGGCAGCACGAAACCCGGATTGGCGAACTCGAAGAACAACCCGTACATGCCAATCATCATCAGGATCAGCGCGACGTTCGGGTTGGTGATCACGGCCAGTAGACGGGTGCGCCAGTCCGGATCGATCCGCACGATCGGGGCATGGGCGGTCTGCAGCGTGTGCACGCCGTGCGCGGTATCGATCCGTCTGGCGTCGAGTTGCACGAGCAGCGCGTCCAGGTCGCTGGCCACCACGTCGATCACATGATGCGATAGCGCGTCGCTCGCTGACAGGCTGACCGCATCGCGTACCGCACGCTCGGCCCACTCGCCGTTTCGGCCATGCAGCTGAGCCAGACTGCGGATGTAGGCAGCCGCGTCTTGGATCTGCTTGCGTGTCTCGGTCGTGCGTGGGTCGCCCGGCACGTCGATGGATCGCGTGGGCGACGATGTCGGCGCGGCTGCGGCTGTCGCGGCGCCGCTGGCCGCCCCGGCGGCCCGGCTCTTGGCCGTATCTGTCGCGGTGTCGCCATCCATACCCGGTGGCGATGACTCGCCGCCGATGCCGAGTTGAATCGGCGTGGCGGCACCAAGGTTGGTGCCGGGCGCCATCGCGGCGATGTGGCTGGCGTACAGGATATAGGTTCCCGCGCTGGCAGCCCGTGCGCCAGCTGGCGCGACGAATGTCGCCACCGGGACCGGCGAGGCGAGCATGGCTTTGATGATCTGGCGCATCGACGGATCCAGCCCGCCGGGCGTGTCCAGCTCAATCACCGCCAACTGCGCATGCATGCTGGCTGCCCGCGCTAGGCTGCGCTCGATGAAATCGGCGCTCGCGGGACCGATCGCACCGCTGACGGGGATCAGCACGACTGGCGCGGGCGCTGGCACGGCACCGGCAGAAAGTGCGGCGAGAAACCACCCGAAACACAACTTGCGGAGCGTGCGCAGCAGCATGACGGAATTCCGGAAATCCCTTTTATTAAGCGTAGGTGAGTTGGCACCGTTTTTCAGCGTCACGATGACCTATTGCGTCAAACTTGGCGGTTGGGCAAAGCTTGGGGCGCCCCGCCAATCCCCATGGTGAGTTGTGCAAATGGCAGAGTACCTAGTCGGCCCTTCAAAATTGGGATGAGAAGTCCCGTGCACGGGAAATGAAACAGGATAGGTAGCGGCGCAGCGCCAAAGCGAGCGCAGCCACCCAAGCACAAAAAAAGCGGGCTGGATGCCCAATCGGGTAATGGCGCGCAGCAGCCAGCGCAGGTTATAGCCTGTCGAGCACAGCACGGCATGTACCGCATCACCGGTGACGCCTTTGAGCCAGTAGCGCCGCATTCCATGATCCTGTTTGACATGCCCGATGATCGGCTCGATGGCTTGACGCCGCTTCAAACGACGCTGTTGTGCCGGGGTTAGCCTGTTGAGTTTTCCGCGATGTATCAACTGTACGGGCGCAACCTGAGCATCCACACCACGAAAGCCCAGATCGGTCAGCACAGTCTTGACACGTGGGGCACCGGCCAGGTCTTGTATCAGGATCGAGATTTGTTCGAGCTGTTCGGCCAAAATGTGGCCGTCGTAGGGGTTGCCAGCGAACGCTCGCGTACCGACAATGAGCCCTTGTTTGTGCGTGATAGCCAGGCTCACCTTGACGCCGAACTCGTACGGTTGGCGGGCCTTACCTTTGCCGATGCATGCAACTTCCGACGCGTGTAGTGCATACAGTTTGTCTTTGTCCTTGGGACGCTGTCGGCAAATGCGCCAGGCTCGTTGCAGCCACCTGTGCAATGGCGCTTGTCGCTCCCCCGGCTACGCTCACACCGGCGCCAGCGAGCTTCGGCGCCATCCCGAACAGATCGGGCACGGTGCTGCTTAGAGCTTCGCGCGTGCGCCGCTCAAACAGCGGGGCGAGCGTCGCTTCAATCGTGCGCCATGGCATACGCGTGGCTAGCACCGCAAGCGGGTGCCGCAGATCAATCATCGCATCCAGGCGGCTACGAAAAAAATCCGGTGCCCCACAAGAACTTGTCTGGCTCGTGCTCATCGGTGGTGTTTAAAACTCCCAGAAATTGCCCCTATTGGATTATCTTTCTGGGAGTGACGCAACCCCTCGATCGACTTCTGCGCCTTACCACAACAGCATCTCAAACTTTTTGCAGGGCGTACTTCTATGAGCAGAAAGTTGTCAAGAGTTTTGTGCAAGGAAAAAGTCCATAAGCAGATACCTCGACTTTTAGCCAAGCGATATCAACGCTCGTTAGGGTGGGGTCGAGCCGATTGTGCGCACGTGAGAGATTCACCTCTCACCCACTTCTATCCGCCGGATTTGGCCGGCCTCATCCTGTATGCGCGCTACGCCGGACATTCTGGTCCGGTGGATATGCCCCATCTAATGATCGGTTACATTCAGCAACCCGTTCGCCCTACGGGCATATCCCGGTTCAGCCCCTCCAATAGACGTTGATCCGACAGCTATAAGCCATGCCCACTCATGCCCCTTTGAACTGAGCGTTTTGTGGAATCACGCCGTCTTTAAGGTAGCGCCATAATGCAATCACTAACCGCCTGGCAAGCGCGACAATCGCAATGCGTCGCGCGCGGCGATTGGCTCCGGTGCCCTGCGTGCGCTTGTTGAACCACTGCGCCAGCGCACTGCTAGGCTGATAGCGCAGCCAGCACCAGGCCATCTCGATGAGCTGGGTTCGCACTCGCCTATTTCCCTGCTTGCTGATTCCCTGATCAATCCGGCTCTGTCCGCTATCGTAGGGCTGCGGGACCAAGCCTACGCAGGCGCCCAGTTGCCGCCGGTTACCAAACTCGCGCCAGAACAACTCAAGCATCAGGCGCGATGCCCCGAGCTGGCCTACACCTTTGAGGTGCCTAAGATAAGTGATCCGTTCGCGTACAGGTGCCGGTAGGCGTTCTTGCAGTGCGCGCTCAAGTGCCGCGAGTTGTTCTTCGGCAAGTGCCAGGCGGGCCGTCTCGCGTAACAGTCGTTCATGCAACTCGCTGGGCAGCGGCGTGCCATCATGGCAAACCAGTTTGCCGCTAGCTAGTCGCTTGGCAAACGTCCTATGATCGAAACCGTCCCAGCAACCCATCGTGATCAACAACTTACGCATACGCTCGCGGTGCTGCAGCACCTCTTTGTGCAATTGCCCTCGATCACGAATCAACTGACGCGAAGCTTCATCTTGCAGCGAGGGCACTCGCACTACGCGCATGCGGTCACGTTCGCCATGCAGCCATACTCGCAGATTCGTGACCAGCTTGATCGCATCAAGCCGATCCGTCTTAGCGCGACGCCTGTGCCGCTCCACCGGAATACTAGCCGCATCGATCACATAACAATCCATGCCACGCGAGCGCAGCGCTCTATAGATCCAAAATCCATCCTGCCCAGCCTCATAACTGACCACCACACGCACATCTTGGGGCAGCGACCATTTCTGCTTGTACCGCTCAATCACCTCCAATAGGGCTTGCACTCGCAGGGCCGCTTGCGCTCCCCTTACCGTGTGTACCGCTGGACTCTGTCTGCGTCCGTCGTGCAGCGCAATTTTCCATTGGGTCCCTGCCAGTTCGAGTGACGCTGCCAGTATTACGTTCTCAGCATCGGCTCCGGCTAAGTGATCTGTACGCATGATAGCCTCCGTTGCGTTCGCCTTGATTCACTTAAGCTTTGGTTGGTCTCGCGCTACATAGGATCTAAATAATGTTTGGCTACACAAAGCTAGTAGCGCGATGCCCATGAAGGGCATCAATGAGAAGCTAAAAAATTCCTTGAATGGGGTAAAAATAACCAATAGCTTTTTTCAAAAGACTAGCGCTGTGTCAGATAAAGATCGCGACGCTTTGCAGACTAGAGTAAACAATCTGCTTGGGCAGCTCAGTCGTGCGAAAAGCGCCATTAATAGATCGCGCCTCGATATTATCGTAAACGGAAATCTAAATAGTAATGAAAATCGAGTCGAGCTGGATCATAGATTAAGAAAAGCCTTCGGTGAGGTTATTTCGGAAATTAATTTGTCAAAAGAAAGAATTCATAAAACCGCGCAAGCAAACCCTTACCAAAGAAATGGTTCTCTGCCTAAGAGTCGCTAACGCAACCTGGACGTCAGGCCGTAAGGCGCGTATCCTGGGGTCATGGCAAGGCGCAAAATCAGCAATGAATTGTGGGCGGTGCTGGAGCCGTTGATTCCAGCGTTCACGCCCTCACCCAAAGGCGGGCGTCGGCGCACTGTTGGCGACCGGGCGGCATTGAACGGCATCGTGTATGTCCTGCATACAGGCATTGCATGGGAAGACTTGCCCCAGGAGCTCGGCTTCGGCAGCGGCATGACATGTTGGCGACGATTGCGCGACTGGCAGGCCGCCGGCGTGTGGAGCAGGTTGCATCTGGCCATGCTTTGCCGCTTGCGTGAACATGACCAAATTGATTGGGAGCGAGCGAGCCTAGATGCGGCCAGCGTTGCCAGCCCCCGGGGGGCCAGGAAACCGGCCCCAACCCGACGAACCGGGGCAAACTGGGGAGCAAACGGCATCTGGTCGTAGATGCCCGGGGCGTTCCCTTGGCGATCACAGTCACAGGTGCCAACCGACATGATTCGATGGCGTTCGAGCGCACCCTCGATACTCTCCCAGCGGTGCCGGGCTTGAGCGGTTCGCCGCGCAAGCGTCCGAGCAAACTGCATGCGGACAAGGGCTACGACTTTGCCCGCTGCCGACGCTATCTGAAGCAACGCGCAATCACTGCACGCATCGCCCGTCGCGGCGTAGAAAACCGTGAGCGGCTCGGACGGCATCGCTGGGTAGTCGAGCGCACGCACGCCTGGTTTGCCGGTTTTGGTAAGCTGCGCATCCGCTTTGAGCGGCGTTTGGACATTCATATCGCCTTGCTCCGCTTGGCTGCTGCCGTTATCTGTTCGCGCTTCGTGGACGACTTGTGTTAGCGACTCTAAAACAGGGCTATCAAAAAATCAGTATGTTGATTTAATGAAGAAGCTTGACGTTGTTGAGTAGGATATTAAATTAAAGCTAAAAACAACCAAAAGGATAATCGACGATTTGTCTAAGTCATAATGCGCTTGTGCAATGCCGTGGATTATTAATAGGCGAGACGGATG
Organism: Mycetohabitans endofungorum; assembly: GCF_037477895.1. Taxonomy (NCBI): domain Bacteria; kingdom Pseudomonadati; phylum Pseudomonadota; class Betaproteobacteria; order Burkholderiales; family Burkholderiaceae; genus Mycetohabitans; species Mycetohabitans endofungorum. The sequence continues at coordinate 541,136 of NZ_CP132745.1, read as the reverse complement.
GTTAGGCTGCGTCAGCCTAACCATCCGTCTCGCCAAGATTGACGTTATCTCATTGCCGACGCAGCCGTGCCTTGATCCAATCGACGATGGGCCGACGACGGCGCTCGCTATCTGCGTGGCCAGCCGTCTGGCGTTGACTCGGAACTTCCCACCATGTCACCGGTGACGGGTCAGGGTCAAGGTTAAGTAGCGGAAAGGGATTCAATTCGGCCCGTTTATCGCGGATGCGAGCCTGTATGGGTAAAAACAGCGGTTCGTGTCGGCCGCGGGACATCGACTCGGTCGAGAGGTGATGGTAGGCGGTTAGGCCCTATGCGCTCAATCGATGATAGTCGACCTCAAAATGATGAATCATCTTGTCTTGCTAATCTCGGGAAGCAGGTCAATGTCGTGAAGGAGAACAGATTACATTCGCGTTGAAGCAAGCAGAGCTGGACACACCAGTGGCTGAGGTGTGCCGCAAGATGGGCATCAGCGACACGTCCATGCCGCCGTACTTCGAGCGCCACTTGTAGAACGTCGCCGTGCTAATGCCCAGCTCTCGGCACAGATCCAGTACCGCCAGCCCTGCCTCCACGCGCTTGAGCGCCTCCATGATCTGGCTGTCCGTGAATCTCGACTTCTTCATTGCGTAGAACTCCCTTAACAAAAAAATTCTACTTCTGATTTCATCGGTTTTTTGGGAGGGGGGATTACCTCACCACTTCGACATGCTAACGCACAGGAGATCGCCCCGCGTAAGACATGTGGTTTACTGCGCGCTCACCGACCACCGGTGCGCGCTCCTGTGCGTTGGCCGGCGAAATGTGCACCGCCTGCAGTAGGCCCAGCGTGTCCACAGCCATATAAACTTTGCTGCCTCGCTTGCGCTTATGACCGGCGTAGCCCGCACGCGGACCATTCTCGCACGTAGGGTGTGTCCCTCCAGGATAACCACGCTGGGCTGACCCCTGACGCTGTTGCGCCACGCGCAGCACCGAACGCAAATCGTGGACCATCGCTTCAAAGCAACCCGCGTTCAGCTAACGCTGCGTTTGCTGGTAGACCCGTTCCTACGGCGGAAAGTTGGTCGGGAGCATACACCACGATGCACCAACCCGCGCCATCCAGTGCAGTGCGTTTAACATTTCTTGCAGTTCATTTCGATGCTGCAGTGCGTCTTCGTTCATTAAAATTAGATATTGTTGCTACCGGCCTCCAAATGACTAAAGTTGGCTGTTACTCGTTCCCGGCAGTTGATAATTCAAGCTCTATTTTGTGGCTGGGCTTTTTGCTGCAAGACGAGGGTAACGTCGCAGCATGGCCAAATGACTTTGCCCCTGACGCCAGCAAATCGAGGCAATCAGTTCGGGATGACTCGCGACTTGGCCGATCTGATTGGCGTGTCATTTTGCCGAATTCTAAGATTAACCCTATAAGGTTGGATGGGCCTTCGCGTCGAAGGCGCTTGATTCGATTATTCGCTGCCTCCACAGCCACTCCAGAAGCTGTTGTGCTTTTTCTGTTTCCATTGATTTGCCGAGAAACGCAACCAGCTCAAAAGGATGCGTCGCCCTTGTCAACATCTCAAGGAGTGGAAAAAGCGCCACGCCATTCCAAAACGCGACTGGGCGATCGAGACTCGGATGCTGCAAGGCGGGCTGAGCGGTGACACGGTCGCCTTTCGCACAGGGGATCACGACAATGTCTGTATTCCGAGTGAACTGAATCGGTCTGTGCAAGGGAAACTGAGGTACAGGCACATTCGGCTGCCGCGGAATCGACGAAAAATGCGCCAATTCGGCTTTCAGCGCACGCGTCATGATGTCCACGCGTGCTGCAGCCTCGTTACTGGACGAAGCCGTCGCAACCGTATCAGAAGTCAACGCTGGCATCGAGCGCTGGCGCCAGAAATGCGATTCACTACACCATGTTTGACGATAGTATCCAGTGCTCCATGCGAGGTGACGCGCAGCGCCTTCGACCAAACGCGATTCGTAAAAGCGCTGTGCCAATTCTCGTTCCGAGGCATTGCTCGCCCGGCACCACGTGTTCAGAGCAATCGCGGCCTGGAGGGAGAATCGCATGGCTTTTTCGACACCCGAAGACGAAATCGGGTCGAGCGCGAACGCAGCATCTCCGAGCTTGACTCGCCCAGCCTGCCAGGAGAGCACATCGACGTAGGGCGTCGATACGCACATCCGTGGCGAGGCGCACCATGGTAAGCTGGCCATGTCTTGAAACAACGCGCTCCGTGAGCAGGCGTTGCGCAAAAGAAACTCTGGTCCGCGCTCGCGTGTGTATGGATCGAACGTAAACATGACACGGTAACGGCCGCCCGGCAATGCAGCACCCCACATCCATCCGTCATCGAGCGCCTCCACGCGAGTGGCGAAATCAGCTCGCGGAGCCAGCGTTTCCAGCTCGATTTCGGCCCATACTGTGGACAGCCTAGGCGCATGCAAGCTTTGTGGTACACGCCGGTTCTGCCGGCCCTGGGCTTCGAGCAGCACGTGTGCCTCTGCGTGCCACAACCTGCCGGATGTCGCTATTTGCGCATGCCAGGCACCGGGCTCTCCGTCGATTTGCCCGAGGCTCGCCGGTCGCAAGACTTCCACACCGCGCGCCTGGGCTAAACGCAGAAGAGCTTCATCAAACGCGGCACGCTCCACGACGGCGCCGTCGTGCGCAACCGTCTCGATCGTTTTGCTCGTCCAGCGCACGTGCGTGGGCTTACCGGCGAGGATGGGGACGGTCTCGAGTGCATCGTTCGCGTCGAGGTAATCGATGATGTTCCTGACACCCGGTGTAAGTGCCTCCCCTATTTGCGGACGAGGCCATGACTGGCTTCTTTCAACGAGCAGCACACGATGTCCGAGATGGTTCAAGCGAAGCGCCGAGCACAGACCGGCAGGACCGGCGCCGATCACGAGCATGTCGAACTTGCGATTCACACCGTTCCTGTGCCGCTCGACGACGTGCCCGGCGGATTGGCAAACCAAGTAGGCGCATAGCGCGCCAGCCTGCCGTGTGCACCGATTACATAGTGCAGCCAGCCGCGGATATAATCGCAGGCGCTGCGTCCGCGCGCAAGGACTTCATGGTGACATCCGCCGCCACAGAGGTAACGCGCCCAACATGCGTTGCAAGGCCACTGCCTATGCACGTGACGCTCGGCAAGCCAAATCGTCTGACGTACATGATCGACACCCGTAGAGAGATGGCCCATGGCGCCGGCCTCATCGCCTACGAAGCGGTGGCAAGCTGCCAGCTCGCCAGCGGCGGATACGCCGAAATATCCCGCACCCGCACCGCACGGATAAGGCCGATGCGTGCCGCGCTGGATTTCGCGCAGCGCGTTCTGCATGTTCAGGAAAGGATAGCGCTCGCCGTGCATGACTTTCTGCTCGAACGCGAGTCCACACGCGATCATCTCTTGCAGCATGTTTGCCATGTCGTCGGGCTCCATTTCTGCGCGGCCGTTCGAAGCACGCAGCAGCGGCGAAAATCCAACGCTATGGAACCCCATGCCGATGAAGGTGTCGAGCGTGCTCGGCAAATCGAGATTGAAGGGCGTGACGGTCACGCGAGCCGAGACCTGCATGTGGCGCTGACGGGCAAGCAGGGGGGCCAAGCGCTCGACGATGGCGTCGAAGGAGCCCTTGCCGCCCTTGAACGGACGCAACCGATTGTGTACGGGCGCAGGGCCATCGAGGCTGACGGTAACGGCAAAACCGTGTTCCTCGAAAAAATCCGCGTCGTCTTCCTGCAGAAGCGAGCCGTTCGTGGTGACCGAGAAATAGCAGCGTACGCCGCGCGAGCTTGCGCGCTCACGCGCATAAGTGGTCGCCGCACGCAGCACCGCACGGTTGGCGAGTGGTTCCCCCCCCATGAACGCCAGATTAATCTTGCCGCCTTCGTTCACTTGTTCGACCAGTAAATCGACTGCTGCGAGCGCTGTCGCGAGCGGCATGTTCTGCGCCTTGCCGCCGAATTCTCCCTGCTGAGCGTAGCAATAGGTACAGCCGAGATTGCATTTATGCGCGACAGCAAGTGACAACGCGTGCACCGGTGCTTCGGTCAAAGGCACGTCGTCAATCGCGGGCATCATATCAAGTCCACAGTGTGCGACCAGCGCGGCGACAGCCCCTGCGTCCATCTCTTCGAGTGCCGTTCGAAACGCGTCATGCAAATCGCGCGGTACATGAAATAGGCGGCTTCCGTTGACGAGCAGCAGTTGCGCTCCCTCCGCATCTTCGACTACATGAATCTCGGGATGCCGGGGGCGCGACGCGTCGGCGATGCGTGCGGTCATCGCCGACGCCAGAGGCGCAAGCTGTAGCCCTGCGTCCTTGATCGACGTCGGCCGGGCCGCCACGAACGATTCACCAATGGCGTCAGGTTTCATTGGCATCCTTGCCGCGTATCACGAACTGAAGATCCTCCTGCCAGGATCTGAACAGATCGTCGTAGGACCACAGCCGCGAGTCGACGCGATTATCCGGCACGTACGTGCCGGTGCGACGCTTGGACAGCCACATGTCGCCGCGCGCTAGCCCGTCGTCGCCAGGCTCGACGTTGACGAAGTCGGGGCGCGACGCGGCCCAGTAGTAGCACGCGCATTCGCGATAATCGTTCTGCCAGGGCGCACAAAGGCCTTGCGTCAATTCGCCTGGTTGGAGCATCTGGGGATTGAAGCTGGCCGTCTCGCCATCGAAAAAGCGCCTCAGGATGAGCGTCTCCTTCAAGGTCTTTGTTTTATTGGGAACGTATAACACCTCGTCGATGGCGTTTGGGTAATCCGTGAATTCACATTCGACTGGCTGCCCCTGTAAGTGAACGATACGGGCGATGGAGTTGGACCATTCCATAAACGACACCGCATTGGGATTGGATGCGCTGGCAAGCGTGATGGGATCTCCGCCCGGAAGAACCGGTCCGCTCGTGGCAACCATCGTAGTAACCATCGGACCGCCATTCGGATCGCCAAAGCGCAGCAGGCGACGCGTTTTAAGATGCTCGTAGCATGAATCCGCATCGATCACGTAATTGTTGTTCTCGACCAGTGTGATGCCTTCGAATGCGCGTCGCCAGAGGTTGCGGAAATCGAACTCCAGACCGGGAAAGCAATTCGAAATCGCGCTGCGCGGCAGAACCGAAGCTGGGTTGCCCACACCGCGGTGGTGAATCTGCGCGGTCAGATTTTCGGCACGGATCTCACGGATTTGCCTGTCGTGCTGTTGCAGGCTATTCGAATCATTAGTCGACATACTTATCTTCCTTCGGATCAGGTTGTCCAAACATCGCGTCGCGTGCCGCTTTGATCACGAGGTTGATGTGGCGGCGCGTGAGCGTCAGGCTGCGGCCATCCGCGCCGCGCATCAAGGCCGGCATCTTGCGCAATCCCTCCGCTGTCAGATCACCGATCTCCTCGGGCTGGCGCAAGACCTTGGCGAACCATGGTGCGCCGCCGGCCAGCAATGTGCTGAACACGCGCTCGTGCAGCGCGCGCAGCGCGAGATTGTCGACAATTGATTCGGCAGCAATCGGCTCGTAATAGCGCTCGAAGTCGGCGGTGTTCTGCCTCACCATGGTGCTTGCGACGTTGAATTGCCCGTTGACCGGATTACCGTTCATAACGGCCGTGTTCATCAGGCGTATCATTTCCAGCGCGCGCAAGACGATCTTCGTGGCTTCATCGATCGATACTTCTTCCTCGTCAACATTGTGACCGTAAAGAATCTGCTCCATCTCGTCGGAGACCACGCGCACCGGCAGCGTATCAGGCGCATAGGCCGGCGGCCCGGCACCAATATAGCCGTGCGCATGCAACTCACAGCCGTCCTTCTTCATTAACACGACTTGAACGTAGCCATCGCATTCGTCGTCGACATAGCCCCAGCTAACCTGATCTCCATTTTTGCCGGCATATCCGGCGAAAATCTGCGCGGGGTTGGTCGGCGCAGGATGGTCCTTCGTAGGGCCGCCCGCTTCCCTGAAGCCGAGCCACTTGCCGGGCTTTTCATCGTAGAGCAGGAGATCGTCGCGATCGATGACGGGGTCGTCGCCCAGTTCTGTTTCGTTTTCGTTGTCCGAAATACGACGTTTCATGCGCGTACCGTACACGATGCCGGCTGCAGGCGTATAACGCAGGCGGATTTCAGGGAACAGTTCTGTCGGCTTGATGAATTGGATGTAGCCGAGCGGAAGGTGCCGTCCAGAGCGGAAGTTTCTGCACTGGCCTTTCATCGCGTGCCGCTTATGGTCCCTGAGGTTGGTTAGTTCGGCGTAGATCTTGTCGTTCGGGTCGTTGGTGCGTCGGTATATCTTGATATTGCCGAGACAGATATTCCAATGTAAGGCGTTGACGTCCAGTTGTTCCTTCTTAAGTAATTCGAGTGTGAGCGGCTGCAGCCTATCTGGCTCCTCCTGCGTGCGTGCAAAAACCTCGAGGAAAGGCGCAACCGGCCGCACCTTCTTATCCTCATCCTTGAAACGAATCTTGTCAGGTACGTAGGACCGCACAATTTCACCGCTCTCGTGATTCACTTCCAGCGTTGTGCATGGCACAATGCGGCGATAATCGAGCGGATTGTTGGGATTGACATCAAGCTTGAACGCTTCTAGCGGCGTCGCCGCGGCGCCTAGCCTTCCGACCGCGATGGGCGGCAGAATTCGAAGTTCCAGTATCGGCATGTTTGGCTCCTAGAGTAACGCCAGGTCGACTTCGCCAGACAGGATGCGCCTGGCGATGGCGGTTATATTCTTGTCGGCTTCGCGCAAACTGTGCAAATACGGATGGTGTACGGCATCGGTTTGGGCTAGCAAGTTCGTCACCAAGTTTTCCGATGCCGCCAGTAGATCGAGGTGCCCGCGCCACCGGTTCGCCTCACCAAACGGACTGTCGAGCGTATAGGGCACTTGGAATGGCGGCCCCGCAAGCGGTGCGCCCGACGCCGTCGACACGGGCAACTGCATTAGGATCTCAGAGAGCGCACGCAGGTTGTACATTTCCCCGAACGCGGCATTGATGATCGACCCGCGCGGCGTGAATTGTCCTGCTGCCCTGAGCCCACCGTAAAGCGTGAAACTGTGGATCAGGTATTGCAACAGCATGCGATAACGCAAGTTAAACAACGACGCCCACAACGCCGTCACCGGCTCGGTGATGGCCGTCGTCGGTGTGCCACCCTGCTCCGGCTCGAGGTCGGTATTGAGTGAGACGTAGGGGTTAACTGCGACAGACAGTGAAGGCTGCCAAGCAGCGTGCGCGCCCGACGACGCTGTTCTGGCGTCGTATAGCGTAACCGCCACTTTCGGATAGGCGCCCTTCCAGGTTTGTTCAAGAAAGTCGCCGGGACGTGCGGCATTCCAAACATCTTGGCCGTGCAGTTGGCCTTCGAGGGCGGCGTGCATTTCCACATAGATCCGCAAAAAGCGAACGAAATGTGAGGGATTCGTGCCGTGCGGAGCCTCCCCTTGCTTGGCAATCGCCTTCAGTGCGTTCACCGCGTCGTCGCGCGAAGTCGCGGGCATCACAAGCACGTCCGGCGTGCCTCCCAGCGACCGCCGGTCGCTGCTGCCGCGCTGCCCCCCGTGGTAGCCACGGCCCCACTCAGCGAAATCCGCCTGGCAGCGGTAAGTGTCGGCCTGAAAGACTTCATCGGGTAGGGAATTGACGAGCGGAATCAGCGTATTGAACAGTTCCCCGACATGATGGGGACAAGGTGCCTGCGCATCGACGCGTCTGCGGATTTCCTCCCCCAGTGCACCGCCGTCCCAGTTGACCGGTGCTTCCGCGTAGACGTATTTCGCGAGCGAATTCAGCGTCAGCGGTTCAAGCATGAAAGGAAACGGATAGAACGGCGTGTCCCAAGGATAATCGTTGCGCTCGAAATGCAAAGGCGAGCCGATCAGGCGCAGCACGTTTTGCACCGTGATCAAATGTCCCATCTCCTCCTTGGCAATGCCGAGGATGGTTTCTTGCCAATTGCGAACCGCGTCGTGAAATTTGGGCGGCACCTGCGGGCCGCCCAAGGAGTAGCCTGCATATAGATACTGCACCATCAGGCAGTGCTCGATTTCCGCGTCGATGGACAACAAATAAGTGACGTAGTCGCGCGCAGAAAATTCAAGCGCGAGTAGATGCTCGATAGAGCCGCCCTCGGTAGTCAAGCCACTTGGCGCTAGTTTTACTAATGATTGACCGCCAAGTGCTAGATGCCGCCAAAGTCTGAAAGATTGCATTGCCGCTCCTTATTGCCAACGTCGGGAAAAGAGGGTCGTGCGGAACTACAGGAAATGGTCGGTATTAGGGGAGGGGGTCTTTGTTGCATCCCCTGTTGGCTGCTTTGTAACACACGCTGTCAGAGGACGCAACTAAATTGGCTTGTTATGGTTAACTAATTTGCAGTGAACTAGACTAAACCTGACAGTGGTTGGTTTTTCATGCTGGCGCACGTTGCCACGCAGGGCGTAGCCCGTAGCGGCAACGTGCACCACGAACAGCAAGGAGTCCGCCATGACTCAGGAACAGAAGGTCATCCGTGCCAAAGTCGGCATGCTCGAACTGGCCCGGCAACTGGGCAACGTCAGCCAAGCTTGTCGCGTGATGGGTTACTCACGCGACAGTTTCTACCGATTCAAGGAACTGTACGATAAAGGCGGCGAAGCAGCGCTGCAGGAAATCTCCCACCGCCGCCCGCTGCCCAAAAACCGCGTGGATCTGCAGATTGAGGCTACCCCAAAAAACTGGGCCATTCAAAAGTAGAAAAATCCGGCATGATGCAACCTTGACAAGCAGAAGGTCATGTCGTGAAGAAGAGCCGATACACTGAAGAACAGATTACATTTGCGTTGAAACAGGCAGAGCTGGGCACGCCGGCAGCGGAGGTGTGCCGCAAGATGGGCATCAGCGATGCGACGTTTTATAACTGGCGCCAGAAGTATGGGGGCCTGGGCCCGTCGGAGCTGCGTCGCCTGAAGCAACTCGAAGAAGAAAACGCCAAGCTCAAGCGGCTGGTGGCGGACCTGTCGTTGGACAAAGCCATGTTGCAGGATGTGCTATCAAAAAAGCTTTGAAGCCTTCCCGGCTGCGTGAACTCACTACGGATCTGATGCAACGCTTCGGCGCAATCCAGCGCCAAGCCTGCAAAGTACTGAAGCTGTCGCGTTCAGTGTACAGCTATCAGTCAATCGCACGAGACTCGAGTGCGATTATGCTGCGTCGGGAAGGCTGGCGCGACAATCACATGCTGTAATTGTCTCTGTGACTTACTTTGGAGGCGGACATGGAAACGTATGTGGGTCTCGATGTGTCCCAAAAGGTTACGGCAATCTGCGTTGTTGATCGCGATGGGAAGAGCGTATGGCACGGATGCGTCATCTCGAACCCTGAGGAGATCGCCCGAGCTATTCGCCTACATGCGCCGGAGGCGGTGCGAGTCGGCATGGAGACGGGGCCACTCGCCGTATGGCTATACCATAGCTTACGAGCCGATGATATCCCGGTTGATTGCATTCATGCTCGCCATGTCCACGCGGCTCTGGCGAGCCAACTGGACAAGACGGATACTAACGACGCACGCGGCATCGCTCAGCTCACGCGCAGCGGATGGTACCGCGGTGTCGAGGTCAAGAGCATGGCTAGCCACGAAGTGCGACTTCTGCTGACCGCGCGGGGAAAACTTGTGAGCATGCGAACGGGTCTATATAACCAGGTTCGGGGCGTACTTAGAGTCGCTAACACAAGTCGTCCACGAAGCGCGAACAGATAACGGCAGCAGCCAAGCGGAGCAAGGCGATATGAATGTCCAAACGCCGCTCAAAGCGGATGCGCAGCTTACCAAAACCGGCAAACCAGGCGTGCGTGCGCTCGACTACCCAGCGATGCCGTCCGAGCCGCTCACGCTTTTCTACGCCGCGACGGGCGATGCGTGCAGTGATTGCGCGTTGCTTCAGATAGCGTCGGCAGCGGGCAAAGTCGTAGCCCTTGTCCGCATGCAGTTTGCTCGGACGCTTGCGCGGCGAACCGCTCAAGCCCGGCACGGCTGGGAGAGTATCGAGGGTGCGCTCGAACGCCATCGAATCATGTCGGTTGGCACCTGTGACTGTGATCGCCAAGGGAACGCCTCGGGCATCTACGACCAGATGCCGTTTGCTCCCGAGTTTGCCCCGGTTCGTCGGGTTGGGGCCGGTTTCCTGGCCCCCCGGGGGCTGGCAACGCTGGCCGCATCTAGGCTCGCTCGCTCCCAATCAATTTGGTCATGTTCACGCAACCGGCAAAGCATGGCCAGATGCAACCTGCTCCACACGCCGGCGGCCTGCCAGTCGCGCAATCGTCGCCAACATGTCATGCCGCTGCCGAAGCCGAGCTCCTGGGGCAAGTCTTCCCATGCAATGCCTGTATGCAGGACATACACGATGCCGTTCAATGCCGCCCGGTCGCCAACAGTGCGCCGACGCCCGCCTTTGGGTGAGGGCGCGAACGCTGGAATCAACGGCTCCAGCACCGCCCACAATTCATTGCTGATTTTGCGCCTTGCCATGACCCCAGGATACGCGCCTTACGGCCTGACGTCCAGGTTGCGTTAGCGACTCTTAAGACGTTTGGCGTCATCCTGCCTGCAGGTAAAGGTGTGACATTTGAACGGCTTGTTGAGCAAAACATGCCCCCCCTCATCTCTCGTACAAGGCGTACTTGATATCCTAATAGATAGCTTGCGCCATATTGGAACTCAAATTAATGCACTGGATCAGGCCATCCGTCGCGTGGCTCAAGCAAGTCCGCTCTGCCGACGCTTGATGACCGTGCCCGGCGTGGGCTCGCTGACTGCAGTGGCGTTTGCATCGGCCGTTGATAATCCTGAGCGCTTCTCAAGCGTGCGTGACATTGGGCCCTACCTGGGGCTGACGCCGACGAAATATCAATCCGGCAATGTCGATCGTAACGCAGGCATTTCGAAGGCAGGATGTCGGCTTACGCGCCATCTACTGTTCGAAGCGGCGTCCTCTCTCATCTCCCGATACCGGCAAAACTGCGATCTGAGACGATGGGCACTGACGCTTATTCCTCGCATTGGCGCTCGCAAGGCGATGGTCGCCACCGCGCGCAAATTAGCGACCGTACTGCTTTCTATGTGGAAGGGGCAAACAGACTTCAAGGCGATCAGATAGTGGATTCGATTTGACTATTTGCACTGCCAGAGCCGAATACTTCATTCAGGCTGATTACGTCGCCGCAGCGATTCCTTCACTCTCTTTGCGGTCCCACCGCGGCAATCACATCGGAACGCTGTAGCGACTTTCAAACGGCACGTTGTGGCGCACTGCGACCACTGCGACCACCACTGCGACCACGTAGACGACAACGAGACGGCCTCTATGAAGCATTGCAACAGAGAGTAAGCTTATTGACAGGAATTAGACGATAAAAGAGTTTACCGGCTCTATCGTGAGCAGGGGCTGTCATTACGGCATAAGAGGCCACGGCGAAACAAGGCGGCGCGGTTGCGGCAGCCCAAACAGATCGTGACCGCGATCAATGAAATCTGGAGTATGGACTTCGTCGCTGACGCACTATTTGACGGCCGGCGTTTACGCACGCTGACCATTGTCGACAACTATACGCGCGAATGCTTGGCCATCGAGGTAGGTGCCACGCTGCGTGGTGAAGACGTCGTGGCGGCGCTGGATCGCATCGCTGCTGGCCGGCCGTTACCGCGCTTTATCAAGGCAGACAATGGCAGCGAATTCATCTCTAAAGTGCTCGACAAGTGGGCGTATGAGAGGGGCGTTGAGATCGATTTCTCTCGCCCTGGCAAGCCAACCGATAACGCGAAGAACGAGTCGTTCAACGGGCGCTTGCGTGACGAATGCCTAAACGCGCATTGGTTCTTATCGCTCGAAGACGCCAAGCGCAAAATCGAGACTTGGCGCCAGTACTATAATGAGGTGCGTCCCCACTCTGCACTGCAGTGGATGACGCCTGCCGAATTCGCCCGTCAGTGCAGGACCCGGGCCGATTCGGCCTACCCCGAAGAGCCGGAAATTTCCACTTTAGAACGGCCCTGATTTGGGGGGAGCCTCAATGACGAGGCAGCGTTGTGCATAATGTTCTAGACTTGTCCTGAGCAGCGCTCAATACGCGCCATATCGGCATGAAAAGAGCATCAAACCCAATGCCCATCTCGCAGCGCAGCACGCAGTGCCCGTCGCACTGCCCACGCCAGCCGAAGAGCGGTACGGCGAGACAAACCCTGCGCGATAGCATAATCGAGCCCATCAGCCTCGACCACGATGCCCCATTTGGCTAGACGCCTGCGATCATGACGCCGCCATGGCAAGGCCTGTGGCTCACCGGAGACTGCGCGTAGCGACAGCAGGACAACACGGCGTCTGCGCGGCGGGACCAGGCAAACGCGCCTTATCCGATGCATGGCGATCAGAGCGGGCCCCGATTTTGACCCGAACCAAATCATGCCTGCCGCACTGATGCTGAACTGGCTTGTGGTCAGGGTCGGCTCAAACCGACGTAGCCACCACCAGGCGATCCACGCCTCGCCGAGCAAGACCACGATACCGACATCAAGACGCACGACGAACGCGGTGACGGTCAAGCTAGTGGCGGCGAGCCATGTCCCTATGCTTTCTCGTTTAGAAACTACGGCCGGCGGCACGACGAAGCGTACATGCGCCGGATCCATGGCAATGACGTAAAATCCTTGATCCACCACGGCATCTGTTGGCCTGCATCGCTGGAGCGACGCAGGCCCTGCATATCCTCCTTGTTTTGGGCAGAACATACCCCTCGCGCCGATAGGCACGATGCGAGGGGAAGCGGAAAAGGCGCTTAAGCCATTAAATTAATAGTCCTAACGGTTACGCGAAGCGTCCGCTTAGTTTGGAGCAACAGTGGGGATTTCACTATCTTACGGTGGCTGCGCGGCTCGGTGCGCTATGGCTAAATAGCTCGACACCCGTTTAAAGGCGACAAGTGACGCACAAAACGCGCAAAGACGAGGGAAAAGAAGCAGCAGCGTTCGACGAACACGCAGACGGCGATATTCGAACGGACCAACGCCAAGAGGTGAAATATCCATGCCTGGATCCTGTATCACGGTTTTTACCCGCGCCCTCTTGTCACGGAGGGTGGCGGACCGAACGAGGGTGACAAACCGGGATACAGGATCCGGCCCAGCCGAAGCTGGCCCCGCCCGGCCCGCCATAGACGAGACCAGACGTTGCGCACAAAAAAGCCGCGAATCGTAAGATGGCGCGGCTTCTGTGCGCCTGTATCTATCGGATTGTCACACCCGGCCGCTGCTGTTTACAGCGGCAATTCCAGTATAGGGCAGTTCATCAGAAAACGGCAACTGGAAATTCCCATTCCATTGTGAGTTGCCAACTGCTGGAGTCATTGGCCGATGGCATGGCACGGCTTTGGTGGCTGGAAGCCATGCATACGTCGGCATACGGCGAGGAAGGCGTGCGCTTCTCCACGCGGCGGAAGGCGGTGACGCAGCGCTGGCCGCCGTCCATTGGTGTCGGCGCCGACTTCGCGATGCCCGTCGCCACCGACTGGGCAGCGCACGCCGCAGATCGTCAACTGTCAACCGTCGATTGCCTCGTGTACCGCGGCGGATCCGCGCCGCCAATAGCTGGCCGCGCGGATCCGAGACTTAGGTACGCCTCGCTCCTCCACCAAGTACTGGCGCACTGCGCGCGCTATGCTGGCCTCGGCTGCCACCCAAACGTAGCCATCGCCGCCCGGCAAATCCGTATCCTGCACCGCGCGTAATAACGCGCTGCCGTCGGGCCCCGCGCAGTCGCGATAGCACCACACCGCATGCAGTTGTGCGCGGGTATTGAGGTCGATGCGCGACGCTGCGTCTGCCATCTCAATCACGGTTACCACCCGAGTATCGGCGGGTAACTCTTCAAGCCGCCGCGCAATGGCGGGCAATGCGGTATCGTCGCCGATCAGCCAATGCCAGTCGAAGCCGGTCGGGATGATGAGTGAGCCTCGTGGTCCGCCGACGCCGAGCCATTGTCCCGGTTGTGCCTGCCTTGCCCATGCGGACGCAGGGCCGGCATCGTGCAGTGTGAATTCCAGATCCAATTCGCCTGCTTGCCGATCGTAGCGCCGCGGCGTGTAGTCGCGTGCCGGGGGGCGTGGATGATGCTCCAGGAACACGACACCATCCGGTCCCACGGTCGGCAGCGGGGGTTTGTCCATGCAGGGTAATGGAAAAAACACCTTGACGTGGTCGTCGAACGAGGCGGAGACGAAATCATGCAGATCGTCGCCGGCCAGCGTCACACGCACCAGCGTCGGCGTGATCTGCCGCACGCGCTGCACGCGCAACAGACGAAACTTCAACGGATGGCGAACGCGCGTCACGGTGCGCTCCGGGCCGTCCTGCACCGTTATGTTGTCCTGATCGGATGTCATTGGCTTGCCTCCGGCTTGTGCTCAATTTCGGCGACTGCGCGCCTCAGGATGGCTGCAATGCGCCGCTGCTCGTCCGGCGGCAGGTTATCGCGACGGTACAGCGCTTGCTTCAGTGCGAGCCGGGCCTCGTTGAATTCCGGCAGCCACGCCGGGCCCCCCGACATGTCGTCACCTTCGCCACCGGCGAAGAAGCGGCGGATCATCTCCATCTTGCGGCCGATGTGCTGCAGCTTGGCGAGCAGCAGGTCTGCGCGTTCTCGGTTGACCTCGAGATAATCGCGCCCGGGATCCGCGATTATGTACCGCTTGCGGTTGCCTTCCAGATGGACTGTGACGTAGCCCAGCTCCTCGAGGTAAGTCAGAGCCGGATATACCATGCCCGGGCTCGGGCTGTAGTAGCCGCTGGAGCGAGCATCCAATGCCTTGATTAACTCATAGCCATGGCTGGGCTGTTGTGCGATTAGCGCGAGCAGCAGCAATTGCAGGTCATCAGACGAGAATTTGCGGCCGCGCGACATGCTTTCGTCGTCGCCGAAGCCGAAGCCGCCGCCCCCCAGAACGGGCTACCACCGCCGTGCCGCCGGTGGCCGTGCCGGCCCATCGCGTGGCGCAGCGCGGCAAACGGCATGCAATCGTGCCACGAGCGAGCACTGCGTGACCAATCGCGGAAAAAAGAACGATGACGCATAGGTTGCTCCAAGGGAGTCGTAAGACACATCTAAAGATATGTATCTTTAGATGTATTGTCAAGGTCGTGGGTGTAAAAGACTGAGCAGTCCAATGGCCGCAATCGCTGGAGCGTGGTGCTGTCCGCCGCTAGTTCCGATGCGTAGGAGCCGTGCCGATGAGGGTATCGCGGCGATTGGCTCGATCCGGTACCGGGCTGCCACGCAGCGGCATGTGGTTTGCTCTGAACAGGGACGCGCGCTGTTGTGGCGCGCCTGTTGAAGGAGACCCACGATGAAACATCGCGATGCCGCCGATCGTGCTGACCCCGCAATGCGCAAACCTGCGGAAGGTGAAGGCGAGGTGACCGTCGATAAGGATGGCAAAGTGCACCAAAAAGGCCATGGCAACATGGACGAAACGATGATCCCGCAAAAGCCGGAACCGGACCGGGGCCCGTACCAGCCGCCGCCGGGGCATCTTGATAATCCAAAGGACGTTGAGCCGCGCAGCGGTGGTGATTTGTCGGCGTGAAACCTTCGCAGTACACCGGTCTTTATCTTGGGGTCACCGCGGCCCTATTCACGAATAACGGGGGTGATCAAT
This sequence comes from Mycetohabitans endofungorum, assembly GCF_037477895.1. Lineage (NCBI taxonomy): Bacteria > Pseudomonadati > Pseudomonadota > Betaproteobacteria > Burkholderiales > Burkholderiaceae > Mycetohabitans > Mycetohabitans endofungorum. The sequence continues at coordinate 525,433 of NZ_CP132745.1, read as the reverse complement.
GAAGAAACCTACAATCTGCGCGTGCCGTCGGGCGTTCACGTCGTCAGCGCTCAAGGTCGCGTTGGCCTCCGCGGCGGGCTTGTCAGCGTCGTCTGCGCGTGCCGACGAGAACCACGGCATGCCCGTGCCTGGGGCGAAGCTGTCACCGCGAAGCCGCGTGCTCGACACGGGTGCGCGACTGTTGCAGAAAAAGCGGCCTGTTGACGCGATGAGCGCATTCCTGAACGGTTTCCATTTCTATGCCGATGACATGGGCCGGCAGGTCGAGGCCTTTCATTACTGCACGCACCTGACAGAAGACTTCCATCAATGCGTGATCTACGATTCGGATGCACCGGATGCAAAGCTGATTGGCATCGAATATATCGTCAGCGAGCGTGTATTCCGCACGCTGCCCGACGAGGAGCGACGGCTATGGCATAGTCACCGCTACGAAGTGCGTTCTGGAGAACTGCTGGCGCCGGGCATTCCGGAGAAAGCCGAGCACGCGCTGATGGGGCAACTTGTCAACACGTACGGCAAGACTTGGCATACGTGGCAGATCGATCGCGATCACGCGTTGCCGCTTGGCATTCCGCAACTGATGATGAGTTTTACGGATGACGGGCAACTTGACCGTGCGCGCGTGCAGGCGCGTGACGCACGGTTCGGCGTGTCTACCGACGCGCTGCGTCGGCGCCGTGCCGATCTGGCGCAGCCGCAGCCGGTGGTCGGCGCGGACGCATGGCAGGACGGCAGTACGCTGCAGCTTGCGACGGCTGAGGTAAAGGTCAAAGTGCCGCGTTGACCAACGTACATGTCAAAATGCCCGCATTGTGGCAATGATACGTATAGCCAGCGCACGCACGAGCCCGGCAACAAGCGATCGAGCTGACGGCGGTGACCGACGGATCGGACGGCGCTGTCTGTTGCATGCATGCCGTGCGCTCTTTGCCCCCATGCTGCTGGCAGTAGGATAAGAACGGGACATCGCGTGTCATTTGTTCAAGACCTGTAAAGGATAGACTGATGACAGAGCAATCTTGTGCAGCACCCGCAGCACCCAAGGGCGTGCCGCTTCCCCGCAATCCGCATCTTCGGGAAATGGCCAACTGCATTCGATTCCTCTCGATGGACGCTGTACAGAAGGCAAAAAGCAGCCATCCAGGTGCGCCGATGGGCATGGCCGACATTGCCACTGTCCTGTTCAAGGACTTCATGCGATTCGATGCTGCTGTACAGCCTCTTATATTTGACTGGCTATTCCGACATGCCGATCGAGGAGCTGAAACGCTTTCGCCAACTCGGCAGCAAGACGCCGGGTCATCCTGAATATCGGCATGCCGAGGGTATCGAACTGACGACGGGACCACTGGGAGAGGGGATTGCCGAATCGGTGGGCATGGCGTTGGGCGAGCGTGTGATGAATGCGCGCTTTGGCGACGAGCTAGGATACCTTCCGTATTCCAGGCGAGCGTGTGATTGTTCCCATGGCAGGCAGGCTTGTTCCATGCGCAATTTGCCACGAAGTAGAGGCTCGGGCAAGTGAAGAGGGAGGCATTTTCTCAAGTACGAGAGGTTTTGCTTTGCATCGTGCAAGCGCGCGGATCGGCCACGCCTTTCCGGGAAAGCAGTTCCTCGCACAGGAAACACTTGGCTTTAACGATGCTAAAATAGAAGAAGAAAAAATAAATGATATAGTTGCCGCACTTAAACTAAAGAATGATAAAATCCCAGCTGCATTTAATAAACCCATTTCAGTTAAAGGAGCTAAGCCGGACGAGTTATCTAGACTTCTCAAAGAAATCAATAAGCCAGTGTGGTCGCTTGATACGTCCAGCTTGGAGAGCGATGAAATTTCCGATGCCAAAGCATCCACTTCCTGCGCACGAGAGTGCCCAAAAACTAAACTTTTAAGGTAGCCTGGCCACGGCGTTTCCCGTCACGTGTGCCAAAAATCCCGTGCCGCTCCTGTCACGCTGTGCACGATGATTGGGTTCGCAAAACGCTTGTTGACCATATAACTCATGGTCGATTCGACAAATGCTGTAGAAATCGTTTCGTGGTGCCGATAGCGATGTTGCGTCGCGCATAGATTGAGCGTTAATATGAAAAGTTGTTGCGTGATCAGCCAGGACGATGTTTTTTTTTGATTACCGCGCGCAGCACGAGGCAAAAACATCCGGAGGCAGAACAGGTGTTACGGCAATGGCACTCAGTGGTGGAGCATGCTGAGTTTAAAGATTTCAACCATGTCCGGGCGCTTTTTAACTCAGCCGACTACGTACCGCCTTATGTCGTCTTTGATGTCGGCGGGAACAACTATCGCGTGGTAGTCATTGTTCGATACAGATTCAAAAAGGTGTTTGTTCAGAAAGTTATGACGCATCGGGAATATGACGACTGGACCAAGCTCTATCACAAAGGCAAGGTGTAATCATGCAAGGCACGCATACGCACTTCAACATTCAAGCGATCCAGGCATCGTGGCAAACTTTTGATGCGATGGCGCACCTGCACCCTATCCACGGCGATGCGGACTATGATCATATGGTCGCGTTGATGAATGCGCTGCTGGACGTTGCAGGAGATGATGAGGAGCATCCTCTATCCGGCTTACTTGACCTTGTCAGTGATCTGGTTTCGAGATATGAGCAGGTGCGCTATTCAATCGAGGCGGCCGAACCTAAAGACGCGCTAAAATTCTTGATGGGCGTGCGCCGGCTTAAACAGGAAGATCTGTCGGAGGTGGTGCCCCAAAGCAACCTTTCCGCAATTCTGGCAGGTAAGCGAAAGATCAGTGCGACGCTAGCGGGCAAGTTGGGCAAGTTTTTCGATGTAAGCCCTGCCTTGTTTATCCCACGCTAAAACGATCAATGTCGGGAGACGAACCGGTAGTACGGGGGATGAAAGCAGCCAGCTGATGATCTGCCGCAGCGCACGGATCACCCGCTGCGAGGGCAGCGAGAAGTCGATCTCGATGCCAAGCGCTTCGCGGTTGAAGTCGTCGATCACGTTAAACAGCCGGATGCTGCGTCTGTCGGTCAGTAGGTCGTGCATGAAGTCCATCGACCAGACCTGGTTGACGGCAGTGGGCACCGACAGCGGTTCCGGAACCTGCCGGACTAGCCGCTTGCGTGGCTTGATCCGCAGGTTCAACTCCAGTTCGCGATAGATCCGGTACACGCGCTTGTGATTCCAGCCCAAACCCTTCACATTGCGCAGGTACAGGAAGCACAGCCCGAAGCCCCAGTTCCGGTGGTTGTCGGTCAGACGCAGCAGCCAGTTCGCAATCTCCTCGTTCTCGGCATTGCGCAGGCCGGCGTACCGATAGCAGCTCTGGCTGATCCCAAACGCCTCACATGCCAGCCGGATCGATATGCCTCGGCTGGACACCGCGTGCATGGCCATCTCGCGCCGGCGAGATGGCCTCAGTCTTTTTTTGCGAGTGCCTCCGAAACGATTTCGGCCTTGATCTTCTCCTCGACATACATCTTGCGCAGCCGGGCATTCTCGACCTCCAGTTCCTTCATCCGCGCCATCAGCGACACGTCCATGCCGCCGTACTTCGAGCGCCACTTGTAGAACGTCGCCGTGCTAATGCCCAGCTCTCGGCACAGATCCAGTACCGCCAGCCCTGCCTCCACGCGCTTGAGCGCCTCCATGATCTGGCTGTCCGTGAATCTCGACTTCTTCATTGCGTAGAACTCTCTTAACGAGAAAATTCTACTTCTGTTCCCACCGGTTTTTTGGGGTGGATTACCCCGTGCGACCCATCCCCTAGAGAGTGTGCGTTTGTAATCAACTACTCCATGTCGCGAAGCTTCCTATCCATTGCGTTTTATGAATGCTGCAATCAAATCATTTCAATTGATCTATCGATGCAATCGATCTACCCTAGACCTGTGATCAAAAGAAAAATTGGGGATCGAATACATGCTGCCGTTACTGGGGTTCGCCACCATTGTGGTTTTGCTCGCCGCCATCCTCTCGAAGCGAATGTCGCCGTTGGTAGCGCTGATTGTGGTGCCTATTGCGGCATCACTGCTTGGCGGCTTCGGGTGGCAGACTTGCGAGTTCGTGATTGGCGGCTTAAGGAATATGGCGCCGGTGGTGGGCATGTTCGTATTTGCGATTCTCTATTTCGGGACGGTGACGGACGCTGGCATGCTCGATCCAATTATTGATCGCATTCTGAAGATGGTTGGCACGAAGCCAACACGCATTGTCATGGGAACGACACTACTGGCATTACTGATTCATCTCGATGGCTCAGGAGCCGTGTGTTTTCTCGTGACGATCCCAGCGATGCTGCCACTTTACGATCGCTTGAAGATGGATCGTCGTGTGCTGGCGGCAGCCGTATCGATGGCGGCGGGCGTGAATTTTTTGCCGTGGACCGGACCCACGATCCGCGCATCCGCTTCTTTGCATCTGCCAGTGTCGTCGCTTTTCAACCCGCTTATACCCGTGCAGGTGGTGGGGCTGGTGTTCGTATTTGGCATCGCATATCTACTAGGTCGCCGCGAGGAGAAACGGCTCGGATCCGCTTGGGTTAACAACTCAGGGCCGATGCCAGAGCGCAAGCTCACGCGGGAGGAAAGCGAAATTCGCCGCCCCAAGTATTTTTGGTTCAACGTCGTGTTGACTTTGTGCGTGCTTGGCACGTTGGTGCTAATAGGTGACAAGATCCCGCCCGCGATCGTCTTCATGGTTGGACTATGTATTGTTCTATCGGTCAACTATCCGAACATGGAGATGCAGCGTAAGCGTGTGGATGCGCATGCGCGAGCTGCATTGATGATGGCGGGTGTTTTATTGGCGGCAGGCGTTTTTACCGGCGTGTTGCAAGGTAGCGGCATGCTCAAGGCGATGGCACAGTCCACCGTCAATCTTGTGCCTCAAGAGATGTCTAGCCACATCCCGTTTACGCTGGGGCTCCTCGCGATGCCGATGAGCATGTTGTTTGACCCTGATTCGTTCTATTTTGGCGTGTTACCTGTCGTCGCAGAAGTGGCAGGGCAACTGGGTGTGCCGGCAGTGCAGGTCGGGCAGGCAGCGTTGCTCGGGCAAATGACCACAGGCTTTCCCGTTAGCCCGCTTACGCCAGCGACATTCCTTGTGATCGGACTGTGCGGTATCGATCTCGCCGATCATCAAAAGTTTACCTTCCCTTTGCTATTCGGCACATCGATTGTCATGACTGTCGCCGCTGTTGTATTGGGTGTTTTCCCCTTGTAAGCCTTCACTGAGAATCATGCCATGGCTGTAATTCATCAACGGCGCTGTGTGCGAATCGGGGCGGGTGCCGGATATTCGGGCGATCGAATAGAACCCGCTGTCGAACTGGCGGCGCATGGTGCGCTGGACTATCTCGTATTTGAATGCCTCGCCGAGCGAACTATCGCGATTGCGCAGCAGATGCGGCGTGACAACCCTGAACGGGGCTACGACCCGTTGCTCGATGCTCGCATGACGGCGGTTCTGCCTGTCGCTGTGCGCAATGGCGTGCAAATCATCTCCAATATGGGCGCAGCCAATCCGGTTGCCGCTGCACGCAGGACCGCTCAGATTGCGCGCTCACTAGGTTTGCACGGTTTAAGGATTGCCGCAGTCACCGGAGACGACGTGCTTGCCCTCGTGCGGCAGGGCGATTTTTATTTCGAGGAGTCGGGCGATAGTGTGACATCGTATGCCGAGCGGCTCGTTTCAGCGAATGCTTATCTGGGAGCGGCACCCATCGTCGATGCATTGACGGCCGGCGCCGATATCGTGCTGACGGGCCGCGTCGCCGATCCTGCGCTTTTCACCGCGCCGTTGATCTACGAGTTCGGCTGGGACATGAATGATTGGGACAGGCTCGGACGAGGCACCGTCGTCGGGCATTTGCTCGAGTGCGCGGGTCATGTTACGGGCGGCTACTTTGCCGACCCCGGTTTCAAGGACGTGCCCGATCTCGCCCGCCTGGGGTTCCCCATCGCGGAGGTCGAGCCCGACGGAACGGCCGTCATGACGAAGGTTGCTGATGCCGGCGGTTGCGTAACCGAGGCGACGTGCAAGGAACAATTGCTTTATGAGATACACGACCCGAGTCGCTACCTGCAGCCTGACGTCGTGGCAGATTTTACCGGGGTCCGCGTATTCGAAGAAGCTCCCGACCGCGTCCGCATAGCAGGAGGCCGTGGTACTGCGCGTACCGATACACTGAAGGTCTCGGTAGCCTATGCGGATGGCTTTATCGGAGAAGGGCAGATGTCATACGGCGGCCCGGGTGCACTCGGGCGGGCGCGTGTCGCACTGGATATCGTTCGAGAACGTCTGCAACTCAGGGGCGTCCAGACTCGCGAGCTGCGCTTTGACCTGATTGGTGTTGACGCACTGCATGGTCCGAGCGCCGGCGCACGCGGCGGCGAACCATACGAGGTCCGTGTACGCGTCGCGGGACGGACCGCTTCGTTAGCGGACGCAGCATGCATCGGCAACGAGGTTGAGACGCTTTATACCAATGGTCCTGCAGGCGGTGGGGGTGCGACCAAGGCAACGCGGGAAGTGCTCGCTGTGCAATCGATCTTGTTACCAAGAGCGCACGTGCGACCGACATTCGAATTTGTGGAGGCGTAAAATGAAGTTGCGCAACCTCGCCCACTCGCGCACGGGTGACAAGGGAGATACGTTAAACATATCGGTCATATGCTATGACAGTCGCCACTATGAGTATCTGCGTCAGACGCTGACGGCCGAACGGGTGAAAACGCACCTACAGGATGTAGTACTTGGCGACGTCGTCCGATACGATTTGCCCAATATCGCAGCGTTCAATTTTGTTGCCCAACACGCACTGGGTGGCGGGGTGACCCGATCGCTTGCGCTGGACGCCCATGGCAAGTCGCTGAGCAGCGCGTTGCTCGACTTGGATCTCGAAGACCCAAAGGATGTTTAATTAGCCTCGTTTTGCGTTTCCATCGCTTCGGTGCAGGCGAGCAGCGCACCGAGGCTTCCTTCGTGACGCTGGATCGCATCGTGTATGACCGGATCGATCGGTGAACTGCATCGACGCCATCGCAGCGGCGAATTGCCGTAGTTTCTGCGCACGTCTGGAGTAAGTCGGTGGACGGCATTCCACCAGCCTCAAACGGTTTTACGCGCGTCTCAAAAGGGCTCCTAACATGATGCAAAAAATTGATTACCCTGGCGCTAGCCGTGCTTGCAACTCTCGCGGCGAACGCTATCGTTGATAGCAATGGAAAGCGGGAGGTGAAACATGGCAAATTTACTGGTGCGCAACGTAGACGACGCGCTGGTCCAAAGTCTGCGCGAGCGGGCCGCAGCACACGGCCGCAGCGCCGAGGCGGAGCATCGCGAGATCCTGGCGCAGGCGTTGCGCAGGCCGCAGCGCAGGACCTTTGCGCAAGCCCTCATGAGTATTCCGAGCGTGGGAAAGGACGCGGACTTTGCCCGGTGCGACGATGGCAAGGCAGCGCATGTATTGGGTTGACACCAACGTCATCAGCGAGGTACGCAAGCGGGAACAAGCAGATCCGGGCGTCATGGCGTTTTTCTGGCAGGCGGCCCTGGAAGATACCGGTCTATATTTGTCCGTGGTGACGGTGGCCGAACTGCGGCGCGGCGTAGAGTTGATCCGCCACCGCGGTGACAAACCGCAGGCAACCCGATCTCACGGCGTCCCGGACCGCGTTGCCCGTCCGCCGGTGATCGACCGGCGTGCCGCATAGGCAAGCAGGGCAGCCGTTGCGGCATTGAACACGAACAGGCCGCTCGGTCCAAGCACGGTCATCGCCACAGACGCAATTGTCGGCCCTGACAGTCCGCCGATCGAAAACAGGATCAACAGCGTCGCACTGATCGCAATGCGTCGGTTTGCGTCGATATGATCATTCACGTAGGAGACGATGAGACCGTAAAGGGTGAACGCCGCAGCGACATACACGAGCGTCGCGATGCCGACAAACCAATGCACGCGCACGATGATCAACGATGCACTAAGGGTTGCGGCCAGCACCGCGAGGTGAAACACCAGCACGCGACGTTCGATGCGGTCCGATAGCTTGCCGATCGGCCATTGCGACAGCAATGCGCCGATCAGCACAATGCCCATGAAGTGCGACAGTTCGCTAACTGAAAAGCCGATGCCGGTCAGGAACACTGGGGTCATCGAATAAAACGCGCCGGACAGCAACCCGGCGCAGATGCAACCGGGAATCGCTAATGGCGTGTCGCGCCACAGGTCGATCGCATGGCCGATCCATGAGCGGGGGCGGCGCACGCCGGCCCGATCCTCGAACACGTGCACTGGCCAGCCTTCCAGCAGCGTGACGGGCAGGATGGCGCCGACAAACAGCGCACCGACGATCAGCAGGTTGCGCCCGCCGGATGCACCGGCTATGTCCAGCAGGAACTGCCCCGCACCGACGCCTAGGTACGTGATCGCCAGGTACGTCGAGAATACCCGGCCGCGCATTGCGTTCGGAACCGCGCCGTTGAGCCAGCTCTCGACGCACGCGTAGACGCCCATGAACGCAACACCGCTGCAAAAGCGCAGTGCGCCGCTGATCCACGGTGAGTCGAACGTGCCGAATGCGAGCGCAGTCAGCGCCGCGCCAGCCGAAAAGGCAACGAACGCCCGATGCTGGCCGATGCGCTCAATCAGCCGGCTGTTGGTCACGGCCCCTGCGACAAATCCTACGTAGTAGCACGACTGCACGAGCCCGACCGCGACCGTAGACAGTCCCGCATGCAGCATCCGGATCGGGATCAGCGTTGTGAATAGTCCGTTGCCGATCATCAGCACCGCGTACGCGGCAAGCAGGCCGGATAGTGAACGCAGCAATGCACCGGTCGGATCCGGTTGAACGGCGGGGCGCGGCAGGTCGTGCCATTGACGCGCGGCTGCCTCGGAGGGCGGCGGCGCGGGCGGGGGTTCCAGCGGGACATCCTGCGCCGGATCGGCTGGCGGATCCGGCGGTGCGTTCGACATAGGCTTTGCCGATAGCTCGGACGCAACCGTGTCAGAGGCTGTCGTTCTGGGCATTGCCGTCGCCACGTTGAGGTCGAGTCGTGGATCGTTCATCCCCGGCCTCCGATGTAGCACGAGCCTCCGATGTAGCACGAGCCGGGTAGGCAAAATGACGGCTGGGGCGAAACAGCGTTACGCAGCATGAATATAGAACAATCGATCAACAGGAACGGCTGCGTGTACGCTGCGGTAGGGCGGCATGGCACACGCGGCGCTGTGACAAAGCGGTGCTGCTATATCCAACGGGCGTGGAAACTGCCGGGTTTGTCGATGCGCTCGAACGTATGGGCGCCGAAGCAGTCGCGCTGCGCCTGGATTAGGTTCGCCGGCAATGTTTCGGCGCGGTACGCGTCGAAATACGCAATCGCCGACGCGAACGCCGGCACCGGCACACCGGCTTGCACCGCCGCAATCACAACTTCGCGCAGCGCCGCCTGGTATTGTGCGGCGACATCGCGGAAATAGGGTGCGAGCAACAGGTTGGCTAGCGCCGGATCCTGCGCATATGTGTCGGTGATCTTTTGCAGGAAGCGCGCGCGGATGATGCAGCCGGCGCGGAAAATGCGTGCGATCGTGCCATATGGCAAATCCCATCCATATTCATCGGATGCGGCACGCAATTGCGCAAACCCTTGTGCGTACGAAATCACCTTGCTCAGATACAGCGCGCGCCGGACGGCCTCGACGAACGGCTCGCGCGCGCCCGCCAGCGCGCGCGGCGACGGGCCGCTCAGTTGGCGGCTGGCCGTCACCCGCTCGGATTTGAGCGAGGACAGCATACGGGCGAACACCGACTCGGTGATCAATTGCAATGGCACGCTCAGATCCAGTGCGTTCTGGCTAGTCCATTTGCCAGTACCTTTCTGCGCGGCGCGGTCAAGCACGACATCGACCAGATCTTGGCCGGTCTCGTCATCCTTGCGCGCGAAGATTTTGGACGTGATATCGATCAGGTAGCTGTCAAGCTCGCCTTCGTTCCACTGCGCGTACACGTCGCGCAATTGCGCGTTGGATAAGCCCGCGACATGCTTGAGTACGGCATAGCTTTCGGCGATCAACTGCATGTCACCGTACTCGATGCCGTTATGGACCATTTTCACATAATGGCCGGCGCCGTCCGGCCCCATGTACGCGACACATGGCTCACCATCACCGGCACGCGCGGCAATGCGCGTGAGGATCGGTTTGACACGCTCGTATGCGTCACGCGGCCCGCCCGGCATGATCGACGGGCCGTGCAGCGCGCCTTGTTCGCCACCCGACACGCCAGCGCCGATGAAATGCAAGCCAGCGTCGGCCAGTTCGCGATGGCGGCGCATCGTGTCGGTGAAATGGGTATTGCCGCCGTCGATCAGCACGTCCCCCCGACCCAGCAGCGGCTTGAGCGCAGCAATGGTGTCGTCGGTCGGCGCGCCGGCCTTGACCATTAGTAGAATACGTCGCGGCGTTTCGAGCGATTCGACAAACGCTTGCAACGTATAAGTCGGGACCAGCTTGCGATCTGGGAATGCCGTGATCAACGCGTCAGTGCGCTCACGCGTGCGGTTGTAGACCGATACCGCGTAGCCGCGGCTTTCGATATTCAATGCCAGATTGCGACCCATGACCGCGAGTCCGATCACGCCAATGGCCTGCTTGCCCATGTTGCAGCTCCGAAACGCGTTGCAAGTTTCCGATTGTCGCATCTTCGCACAACTTGCGCGGATCGGTTGAACATCTCAGAGCAATGGCGGTTTCGATTCGCGGTTGAGCAGTTGCGACATCATGGCGCTGTCGATCGGACGATAATAGAAATTGCCGACCATCTCAAAGCATTCGAGATGCCGAAAAAACTCAAATTGTTCGAAACTGTTAACGCCATAGACGGCGATCTTTAGGCCGGTGGAGTGCGCATGTGCCACTAGCAGCCTGGCGAGTGTCTCGCCGGTGCGCGCCTTGGCCGATGGCGACACTAACGCGCCATCGAGCTTGATCCGGTCCAATGGTAGCGTGGCTAGGTGCTCGTCACCCTGCGCGCGAAAACCCACGTCCGTGACGGTGCTCTGGACCTGCAGCGCATGCAGCGCGGACAGCGCCGCATCAGCATGGGTCAAATCCTCGAGCAATGCCGTTTCCGCGATGTCCAGTTCCAGGTAGCGTCCATGCAACTGCGCCTGCTGCAAGATCGCTCCCACGCGTTGCGCAACGTCCTGCACGCGGAATAGCGCAGCGGGGATCGGCACTGCGACACGAATCGGCGGCAGACCAGCCTGCTGCCACTCGTAGTTTTGCTGGCAGGCCTGGCGTAGCATCCACTCGCCTAGCTCGATCGCGATCTCGCTGTCGTGCGCGGCGCTTAGCAGGGCCGAGTGGGCGATCGGCTCGCCGTCCGGGGCCGGCCAATACAGCGATACGACGGCCCCTTCTATCCAGCCGCTGGTCAGATCGACCTGGGGTTGATAGCGTAGCCGGAACGTGTTGTCGCGTATTGCCTGTTCCAGACTCTCCTTGAGTGTCATTGATGCGTTAAGACTGGCGTTCATACCATCGATCGTGCTTTCCTCGGCACTGACAACATCCTTGTCGGATTTTCGTCATCGTGTAAAAACTACCCAGTTGATGCGAATCTGAACTTGACTCGTGTTGATTGTTCGTGTGCAGCGTTAGGGTCGCGCCGACCGGACGGCGCTCAATATAGCGACTTTCCAGACGGGCGAATGTCAAGGATGCCAGAGCACAAGCGTCGCGCGACGTCCGGACAACCGGCCAGACGCCGCTCACGCAAAGTATATGCCAGCGGCCCGCCAGGGCGACGGGCTGTTGCGCCTACGCGTTGGCGTGACGGTTCAGGCTCGCGAAGGTGGCGCCTTTGTCCACGAGTTCGACGAGCAACGGTGACGGTTGCCAAAACAGCGGATCTTGACGCGCGAATTCCCGGATATCGGCGAGCACGTTCGCCAGACCCCGGGTATCGGCGTAGTGCATCGGGCCGCCGTGATAGCGCGGAAATCCGTAGCCGTGTACGAGCACAACATCCACATCGAGTGGCCGCAAGGCAATGCGCTCATGCACGACGTTGGCACCCTCGTTGATCATGGCGGCCAAATAGCGGCGCACGATTTCCTCGTCAGTGAATTCGCGCGGTGTTATCCCGGCCCGCTGCCGCTCGGACGCGATGATGACCTCGACCTCGGGATTGGGCGTGCCGGTGCGTTGGCCCGACTCATACAAGTAGTAGCCCCGACCGGTTTTTTGGCCGAACCAGCCACGTTCGCACAGGCGATCCGGAATCTGTACGTAGCGGGCGCGCGGATCGCGCGTGGCCGCGCGGCGCTTGCGGGCGGCCCAGCCGATATCGCCGCCGGCCAAGTCGATGACCTGGTATGGCCCCATTGGAAAGCCGAAATCGCGGATCGCGCGATCGATCTGGTACGGTGAGGCGCCGTCCTCCATCATCGCATCGGCGGCAGCGCGATACACGGCCAATAGCCGGTTGCCAATGAACCCGTCGCACACCCCGGCTCGCACAGGCGTTTTGCGTAGGCGCTTGGCGAACTCGAACGCCGTAGCCACGACGTCAGCATCCACCTTGGCTGGCACGACGATCTCGAGCAGCTTCATCACGTTGGCTGGCGAAAAGAAGTGCAGCCCGATCACGTCGCTCGCGCGCCCGGTGCTGGCGGCAATCTCGTCGATATCCAGATATGACGTGTTGGTCGCCAACACGGCGCCGCGCTGGCAGACGCGGTCCAGTTCCGCGAAAACGGCTTTCTTCACGGTGAGATCCTCGAATACCGCTTCGATGACCAGATCCACGTTGGCCAACGCATCATACGATGTGCTGCCGCTGAGCCGGGACAGTGTGGCGGCACTGGCCGACGCGCTCAGCTTGCCCTTGGCGATCAGTGCGTCGTAGACCCGTTGCACGTGGGCCCGCCCGCGTGCCAGCATCTCATCGTCGCGTTCGATCATGGTTACCGGAAAGCCCGCATCGAGCGCGGCCACCACGATGCCGGCGCCCATTGTGCCGCCGCCGATCACACCGACCGTGTCGATCGTGCGCGGCGATGCATGTTGGCTTTCCGGTGTCTTGGCGGCTTCACGCTCGGCGAAGAATGCGTGCACAAGCCCCGCGCGCTGCGGGCTATCAAGGCATTGCAGGAACGCCTGGCGTTCAAGCTTCATCCCTTCATCGAACGGCAAATCGATCGCTGCTTCGATCGCCTCGACAATCTTCAGCGGCGCGAACAGTCCACGCGAGCGGCGCGCGACGTCGGCGCGGGCGGCTTGCACGGCCGCATGGCTTGCTTCGCGATCGGCGAGCGCTTTGGCGGAACGGGTCGGACGTGCTCCGGCGTGCGAGGCCAGTAGCGCTTGCACATAGGCCAGGCCTTCCGCTCGCGTGTCGTCGCTCTGGCTGACGCGGTCCAGTAGTCCGAGCTGGAGCGCTTCGTCGACGCCGACATGGCGTGCGCTCAATGCCAGATCGAGCGCGGCACGCGCGCCGATCAGTCGCGGTGTGCGTTGCGTGCCACCGGCCCCCGGCATCAGACCGAGCTGCACTTCCGGCAAGCCGAGTTTCGCGCCGGGGATGGCGATCCGGTAGTGCGCGGACAGCGCGATTTCCAAGCCGCCGCCCAGCGCCGCGCCGTGAATCGCGGCGACCACGGGCTTGCAGCACGATTCGATGCGCTGGCACACCTGTGGCAGCGACGGCGGCAATGGCGGCTTGCCGAACTCACGGATGTCGGCGCCAGCGATGAAGTGGCGGCCCGCGCCGAGCAGCAACACCGCTGCGACCTCGCCGCAAGCTTCAGCGGCGTCGATCGCGTCGATCAGCCCGCGGCGCACCGCGACGCCAAGCGCGTTAACCGGCGGATGGTCAATCGTGACAACCAGAACCTTACCGTGTCGTTCATGGCTCACGGGTTGGGTCGGGGAGGGAACGAGGGTCATTGGGCGTATCTCCGCAATAGGTGGGGGCGCGCGGCGCGCTTCGCCGGCCGATTGTCCAATCGCTGACTTGTATGACACTTACAACAGTGATTGACAGGCTGTCAAAAAATTTTGAACCATCGCGTGATGGCGCCATGCACCATGTGTCATACCTCATGCGCTGCGAGCGTGTGCCACCATGGACTTGACCGCTCTTACGTTGCTGGTCGAAACCTCGAAGCCGGCAATCTCAGCGAGGCCGTACGCCGGCTGAAGATGTCGCGTGCGAGCGTAAGTTACCACTTGAACGACGCTGATTTCCAAAAATCATCAGGAGTCATCGGGTACGGCGCGACACTGCGCGGGCTGTGCGCGCGTGATGGTGAAGCAGGGACGCGAACAGCGCTTCGTCGGCCTTCAGGCGTCGGTGCTGGCGCAGCGGCTTAAGTGTGGCAAGCGCACCTGTTTCGAAAGCTTCGATTACTACGGGATGGATATAACATTTACGGCATACGGCAGGTGTGTTGCGCAGTAGATCGGCGACCTGCCGGACCGTGTCAACTACATGCTGGCGCGCACGCGTGAGGCTGCACGGCGGAATCTGACGCAACGTGCCAAGTGCAAGGACGCTACCCGCCCACGTTCTGTAGTCCTTTGCAGTGAATCCAGTTCCGCTTATCTCGCGCAGGTACGCATTGATGTCGGTCGAACCGATGGCGTGCCGCTCGCCATGCTCGTCGACATACTGGAATAGCTCATGACCAGGCAACTCCAGGCAGCGCCGTACGATGCGCACGATACGTGGGTCGTCGATGTCGACGTCGTGCTCGACGCCGCTCTTGCCACGGAACCGTAGCCGCATGCGGTCGGCGTCGAGCGCCAGGTGTTGTTTGCGCAGGGTCGTCAAACCGTAGGACCGGTTGTCGCGCGCGTATTCGGGGCTGCCGATCCGCACCAGCGTACGGTCGAGCAGCCGTACCAGCGCCGCGGCCACTTTTTTGCGCGGCATCCCCGGACGCTGCAGGTCCCGCGTCACGCGCGCGCGGATCCTCGGCAACGCGTGTGCAAAGTCGGCCATCCGTGCGTATTTGTGTGTGTCGCGCATCATACGCCATGCGGCGTGATAGCGGTATTGCTTACGCCCACGCGCGTCGCGGCCGGTGGCTTGCAAGTGACCGTATGGGTCGGGGCAGATCCACACGTCGGTATACGCGGGCGGTATCGCCAACGCATTGATGCGCTCGATGCGCTCGCGATCGCGAATGCGCGTGCCGCGTGTGTCGAAGTACGAGAATCGACCGTTAACCGCACGGCGCGTATAGCCGGGCTGCGTGTCGCTTACGTAGCGCAACTGCGCGCACGCATTGGCATTGAGCGCGGGGCGTCTTCGGCGGCGCGGATTGGCTTGTGTTGCAGTCGGGGCCGGTGTGTCAGGCATGGTGTTTCATGGCAGGGCAGCGGCGAAAGGCACGCGGCGAAGCGCAACCTACGTGCCCGTCACGCGCCGGGTCGGGAATGAAGTCTGCTGAAGCATTGGTAAGGCGCGCCACGTGAGTCCGTCCATATACTTATGGGGGGACCAATGAGACGCGCAAGCAAGACGCTGTATCGATGGGTCTCTGACAATGGGCTAGTCACGGCTGCTTTAGGTGTACTTGGGCAGACGATGAGTCACTTGTCGCCGATACCTCGCCACTGTGAATTGGACCGCTACGACGATGAAAAGGTGTCGTAGGGCAACGCGCCCGTCACGTGCGCTGGCGGCGGCGCGAGTCGGCACCAGCGTGAGCGGTGACTACAGGACAGTAGTGGCGTTGGTGTGCCATCTTCGAGCGGCGCGGTGGCACCGGCATCGGGGACGCAGTGGCACCGGCATCGGGTGGTGCGGCGCAAGTCGGTGGCGGCGCTGGTGGTGCGGTCTGCGGCGTAGCGAGCGGCCTGGCTGCGGGTGCGGGACGGAAGCTGGCTCGCACTGGAATCGACCGACATGTTTTTTAGACTGAGGAGCACGACTTATGGAACGAAAGTCAAATGAAGCACCGGCGAAGCCAGGTGATGCGCGATCCCCGCAACGGGGAGGCGCGCCACGGCAGCGCCTCGATGTGCCGACCGCAGCGGATCGCCGGCTCACCGAAGCGCAGAAGGCGACGATAACAGGGCATCCGCCCGCACCGACCAAAGCAGGTCATGAGCCACTGCCCGCCCCACAGGACGTAGGGGAAGATGGGTGAGCGGCGTGGTCAGTAATGCGTCAACCGATTGCCGTCGATTTTGACAAGATCGCTGGTAGTCCACGCAATGCGATATCGGCTTGACTGTCGTCGTCTCTCTCAAATTCACACAATTTCTTTACCCCCACCGCGCCAACAGCGTTCTTTGCGGTTTGCTTGCCGTTGTCGGCAGCACGATGAGCTTACCCTGTTTTGCATAAATCTCTGGACGGAGGGACCCTTTCTCTTCGCCGACGGCGGATCATCCATGGTGGCCCAGTATTCAAAGAACACTGCTCGACGCGCACCGTTTTGGTCCAAGCTTTTCAGCATGTTTCGCTTGTCAAAGGTCACGACGTTTAAACGGAAGTTCACCTATGTTAGTCGTATCTACTCATCTTTTGCTCCTCAGCGTCTTCGTACTGGCAGATTCCGTCTTGCCTCACAGGTTGGCGTACCGGTTATCCGGTGGCTATGTTATCCCCCAGAGCTTCGCACCGAGCCGTTACCCGCTCCGCATGTCCCGGTAGAGGATGGTTGATAGAACAACCGGTTTTGTCAGGTTATCCCTTATCCTGTGAAACTGAAATTCAGGCGGCTTGCAGCAGGCCGCACAAACACGGCCTTTGCGATATCCACACCAATTACTGGAGTGCAATTCATTTGTGGGTCTTCCCGGCTGCTGAGAAATGCGTGCATTTTCCACTTCGGCACTTCGGTGCCGCGGGCCCGTGAGATCCACCTTACTCCTCTTTCTGCCTTCACGGGTGGGACGCATTCATTTCAATTTTCCTAGGTAATTCCCACTGCGTCGCGTGATTACCTACTTGCCGCGAAGCAATCAGAGACAAGAATCCGTCATCCATGTTCTGTAAAATTTACCGATATTAGTTAAATATCTTAATAATAAGCGCGGAATTACCGAATGGCTTTCAATTTGTTGACAAGAACTGGTCACTCAAATAATGTCCGATTCCGCCGGAAAAGCCAGGTGAGAACGATGAAAACGGGGTACGGACTTGATCCGGATCAGCTTGGCGAAGACACCCCGCGGTAAACCAAAGCGATTGCCCGGAGACGAGGCGGTTGTATGTAATGCGTGAGGGGATAGGTGGACTCACGCTCTTGAAATCGAATAAATCATTGATCAAATTTGGAGTCCATGTGATGTCTGCTGGCGCGGTTTCTCTAACCACTTACCCCCTTTCTTCGGCGCAAACGGAGATCTGGCTTGCCCAGCAGCTTCATTCCGACAGCCCGGTCTACAACATCGCCCAGTACACGGTCATTGAAGGTGCGATCGATCCCACGGTGTTTGAGGCGGCATTGCGGCAGGTGATCGATGAAGCCGACAGCTTGCGCTTGCAATTTGTTGAAAGTGAAGCGGGTCTGCGGCAGAGGATCGGCTCACTGGCATGGTCGATGCCGGTGCTGGATCTGACGGCAAAAGCGGATCCACAGGCGGCGGCCCAGGCGTGGATGCGGGCCGATTATCAGCAGCCGGTGAATGTGTTGCAGGGACCGCTTTTTTGCTATGCGTTGCTGAAAGTGGGGCCCGCGCAGTGGATTTGGTATCAGCGCACTCATCATATCATCATGGATGGGTATGCGTTTTCCCTGATCGCGCAACGTGTTGCACACGTGTACAGCGCGCTGCGCGTGGGAGAGGCGCCCGCGCCCTGTACGTTGGGCTCGGTGCTGAAGCTGCTAGAAAGCGATGCGCAGTATCAGACCTCGGCCCAACGGGCGCAAGACGAAGCGTATTGGCTCAAGCACTGTGCCCATTGGCCTGAGCCTGCGACGCTGGCAAATCGTGCCGCCCCGGCTTTACAGCACCGGTTGCGTCAGACAGCTTACCTGGCGACCCAGGTGCTGGGCGACGCTGCGTCAGATGTGGGTCGGCTAGCCCAGTTTCTAACGGCCGCGTTGGCTGCGTATTTGCATCGGATGACCGGAGCCCAAGATGTGGCGCTAGGCTTGCCGGTGACCGCTCGCCTAGGCGCGAATCGACATATTCCTGGTGTGGTTTCTAATACAGTTCCACTGCGGTTCACGTTCGAAACGAAGATGGCCTTAGCATCGTTGCTGCAGCAGGCTGCGCAGATCCAACGTGGCTTCCGGTATCAACGTTATCCGAGCGAGGCGCTGCGGCGCAAGCTTGAGCTCATGCCTGGACAAGCACTATTTGGCGCCGCAGTCAACGTGATGCCGTTTGACTACGATCTATTGTTCGATGGTTATCCGTCGTCGAATCATAATCTGCTCAATGGTCCGGTCGAGGATTTGATGCTTGCGGTCTATTGGACGCCAGATAACCCTCAATTACGGATTGATTTTGACGTGAATCCTGCATGCTACACGGCGGAAGAGCTTGAGGCGCATCGGTGTCGGTTTGTCCGGTTTATGCAAGCGCTGGCCGCTGACGTTACGCAACCAATTGGTGAAATAAATCTGCTCGATATTGAGGAGCGGCATCGACTGCTGATCGAATGGAACGCGACGCAACGCGATTACCCCTCACATCGGTGCATTCATCAACTGTTTGAAGCGCAGGTGGAGCGCACGCCTGAAGCCACAGCACTGGTGTATGAAGACCAGACGCTCAGTTACGCCGAGCTCAATGCCCGGGCGAATCGTCTCGCGCATCAGTTGATCGAACTGGGTGTTGTGCCGGATGCGCGCGTGGCGATCTGCATGCAGCGCAGCCCGGCGACGGTGGTGGGGCTGCTGGCGATTTTGAAAGCGGGTGGGGCGTATGTGCCGATCGATCCAAATTATCCGGGCGAGCGGCTCGCGCATATTCTCGCGGATGCGGCGCCGGACATTGTGCTGGTCGATGCAGCGGGCCGGGCGGCGTTGGGCGAAGCGGCCTTGGCTCATCGCACGGTGCTCGATCCGAATAGGCTGCCGGCGCGAGCAGAGACGAATCCGTCGGTGCCGGCACTCACGTCCCGCCATCTGGCATATGTGATCTATACGTCCGGTTCGACCGGTGTGCCCAAGGGCGTGATGGTCGAGCATCGCTCCATTGCCCGACTGGTCATCAATAATGGTTATCTCGATGTTGGGGCTGCTGATCGTGTGGCGCTTGCAGCCAACCCAGCATTTGACGCGAGTACCTTTGAAGTCTGGGCTCCGCTACTCAACGGTGCCACGGCTGTCGTTATCAGTCGCGACACGGTGCTCAATCCCGCTGCTTTTGCTCAAACCTTGCGGGAACAGCGCATTAGCATTTTGTGGCTCACCGTTGGGCTATTTAATCAGTTGTTTATAGAACTAGGGCCGGTTTTTCCGCAACTCAAAGCATTGATTGTAGGAGGAGATGCACTGGATGCCAGCGTGGTGGCGCAAGTGTTAAAGGGTACGCCACCTCAGCAACTGATTAACGGGTATGGCCCAACCGAAAGTACGACGTTTACAACGACGTATAGAATTAACGCTATTCGGGAAGACATCGTCAGCATTCCAATTGGCCGGCCGATCGCGAACACGCGCATTTACCTGCTCGATCGCTACGGTCAGCCGGTGCCGCTGGGCACGGTAGGGGAGCTGTATATCGGTGGCGCCGGGGTGGCACGCGGCTATTTAAATCGCCCCGAATTGACGGCCGAGCGTTTTGTGCGCGATCCGTTCGCCTCTGAGCCCGATGCGCGGATGTACAAGACAGGGGATTTGGCGCGGTATTTACCGGACGGTAATTTGGAATTCCTGGGCCGCAACGATCATCAAGTCAAGATCCGGGGTTTTCGCATTGAGCTCGGTGAGATCGAGGCGTGCTTGACTCAGCATGCGCAGGTGCGCGACGCGGTTGTGCTGGCAACAGGCGAAGGCCAAGATAAACGGCTAGTCGCGTATGTGGTGGCCGATCCTGATGACGCGTTAGCGGGCACGTTGCGCACGCATGTGGCGGCCGCATTGCCCGAGTACATGGTGCCCAGTGCATTTGTGCAGCTTGACGCATTCCCCTTGACACCGAACGGCAAGCTGGACCGGAGAGCGTTGCCGGCACCCAGCGCTGACGCGTTTGCGCACCAGGCGTATGAGGCACCACAAGGCGAGCTCGAGACCACGCTGGCTCAGATTTGGTCCGAATTGCTCGGTGTGGAGCCGGTCGGTCGGCACGACAATTTCTTCGCGTTGGGTGGTCATTCGCTGCTCGCGGTGCGTTTGATGAATCGGGTAGCTGCGCTGGGCATCGCATTGCCGCTGGCGACGTTGTTTGCTGCCCCCACATTGGCCGGCTTGGCTGCGGTACTCGAGGCGCAACGCGCGTCAGACGGTGCGGCGCTACCCGCGATCACGCCGGTGTCGCGTGACGGCGCACTGCCGCTGTCGTTCGCGCAGCAACGGCTGTGGTTCCTCGCGCAGCTCGATGGGGGGAGCGATACGTATCATATGTCGATGGCATTGCGCCTGCGCGGTACATTGAACCCCATCGTGTGGCAACAAGCACTGGATGCGCTATGGGCGCGTCACGAAGCGCTGCGCTCGGTGTTCGTCAGCGTTGACGGTCAGCCGCAGGTGCAGCTGTTGCCCGCCGAAGCAGGGATGCCGATGACCTGGCATGATCTGCGCGGCGTGCGCGACGCGCAGGCGCAGTTGGTGCAACTGCGCGCCGAGGCCGCCCAAGCACCGTTCGACCTGGCCTGCGGCCCGTTGATGCGCGCGTGCGGCATTCAAGTGGCCGATGACGAGTACGTGATGCTGCTCGTGCAGCACCATATCGTGTCGGATGGCTGGTCAATCGGCGTGCTGGTGCGCGAATTGAATACGTTGTATCGCGCGGCCTGTGACGGACAGACAGATCCGCTGCCGTCGCTGACGATCCAATATCCGGATTATGCGGCGTGGCAGCGTCAGTGGCTCTCGGGCGAGCGGCTCAAGGCGCAAAGTGAGTACTGGCGCACGCAGCTGGCCGATGCCCCGGTGCTGCTGACGTTGCCGACCGACCGACCGCGCCCGGCGCAGCAATCGTTCGAAGGGGCCTACGTGCCGATTCAGATCGATGCGCAAACCACGCAAGCGCTCAAGCGTTGGAGCCAAGCGCAAGGCGCGACGCTATTCATGACGGTGCTCGCGGCGTGGAGCGCGGTGCTCGCGCGGCTGTCGGGGCAGGGGGATCTGGTCATTGGCACGGCAAGCGCCAATCGTCACCATCCTCAGATTGAGCCATTGATTGGCTTTTTTGTGAACACGCTGGCGTTGCGCATGGATGTGTCGGGCGAGCCGAGCGCCACACAGCTGCTTGAGCGGGTGCGGCGCACGGCACTGGAGGCGCAAGCGCATCAGGATGTGCCGTTCGAGCAAGTGGTGGAGATTGTGCAGCCGCCGAGGCGGCTTGATCATACGCCGCTGTTTCAAGTGATGTTCGTGTGGCAGAGCAACGAGCGTGCCGTGTGGGATTTGCCGGAGGTAGAGGTCACACCAGCGGATTGGGCTTACGATGTGGTCAAGTTCGATCTGGACCTGCACTTGTATGAGTCTGGCGAGGAGATGGTCGGCGCGCTAGGCTATGCGACGGCGCTGTTCGATCGCGAGACGATCGAGCGACACGTCGGGTATTTGCAGACGATGTTGCAGGCGATGGCTGCTGACGCAGCGTATCCGGTGACGCGCGTCGAATTGCTGTCGCCGGCCGAGCGCACGTTGTTGCTGCAGACGTGGAACGCGACGCAGCGGGACTATCCGGCGCACCAATGTATTCACCAGCTGTTTGAAGCGCAGGTGGAGCGCACGCCTGAAGCCACAGCACTGGTGTATGAAGACCAGACGCTGAGTTACGCCGAGCTCAATGCCCGGGCGAATCGTCTCGCGCATCAGTTGATCGAACTGGGTGTTGTGCCGGATGCCCGGGTGGCGATCTGCGTGCAGCGCAGCCCGGCGATGGTGGTGGGGCTGCTGGCGATCCTGAAGGCGGGTGGCGCGTATGTGCCGCTCGATCCCGCCTATCCGAGTGAGCGCTTGGCGCATATCCTCGTCGATGCGGCACCGAGCATTGTGCTTGCCGATGCGGCCGGGCGCGCTGCGTTGGGTGAGGCGGCGCTGGCCGAGTGCACGGTGCTCGATCCGGCTACCGTGCCGGCGTTGCCGGACATGAATCCGTCGGTAGCGGGCCTGACGGCCCGGCATCTGGCGTATGTGATCTATACGTCTGGCTCGACCGGCACGCCCAAAGGAGTGATGGTCGAGCATCGGGGCGTGGTGAACCTTGCTCTGGCGCAGATAGCCTGTTTTGGGGGGCAGCCAGCCAGCCGTGTTTTGCAGTTTGCGTCGTTCAGCTTTGATGCGAGTGCATTTGAAATCTTGATGGCCTTTGGCAGCGGTGCAGCGTTGTATCTGCCACCCGAGACGGCCCGGCAGGATCGGCATGCTCTGTGGGACTATTTGGCAAGCCATGCGATTACGCACGCGACTTTACCGCCTGCACTGCTTCAACATGGTGCAGATTTGCCCAGCCTTGGGCCGTCCTTGACGCTGATTTTGGCAGGTGAAGCGCCCAGTGCAACGTTGGTTCGAGACTTGGCCGATCAAGGCACGGTCTTGAATGCCTATGGTCCCACGGAGGCAACCGTTTGTGCCACAGTATGGCGTGGTGCACGTGACTTCAGCGGTGAGGTCTCGATTGGCCGGCCGATTGCGAACACAAGGATTTATCTGCTTGATGCGCACGGCCAGCCGGTGCCATTGGGAACAGTCGGCGAGCTGTATATCGGTGGCGCCGGGGTGGCACGTGGCTATTTAAATCGCCCCAAATTGACGGCCGAGCGTTTTGTGCGCGATCCGTTCGCCTCTGAGCCCGATGCGCGGATGTACAAGACAGGGGACCTGGCGCGGTATTTACCAGACGGTAATTTGGAATTCCTGGGCCGCAACGATCATCAAGTCAAGATCCGGGGTTTTCGCATTGAGCTCGGTGAGATCGAGACATGCTTGGCTCAGCATACGCAGGTGCACGACGCGGTTGTGCTGGCCAGGGGCGAAGGCCAAGATAAACGGCTAGTTGCGTATGTGGTGGCCGATCCTGATGATGCGTTAGCGGGCACGTTGCGCACGCATGTGGCGGCCGCGTTGCCCGAGTACATGGTGCCCGGTGCGTTTGTGCGACTCGATGCATTGCCGCTGACGCCAAACGGCAAGCTGGACCGGCGAGCGTTGCCGGCGCCCAGCGCTGACGCGTTTGCGCATCAAGCGTATGAGGCACCGCAGGGCGAGCTCGAGATCACGCTGGCTCAGATTTGGTCCGAATTGCTCGGTGTGGAGCCGGTCGGTCGGCACGACAATTTCTTCGCGCTCGGTGGCCATTCGTTGCTCGCGGTGCGCTTAATGAACCGGGTAGCTGCGCTGGGCATCGCATTGCCGCTGACGACCCTGTTTGCTGCCCCGACGCTGGCCGGCCTGGCCGCTGCGCTGAACAGGCAGCGTACGTCAGACGGTGCGGCGCCACCCGCGATCACACCGGTGTCGCGTGATGGTGCGTTGCCGCTGTCGTTCGCGCAGCAACGGCTGTGGTTCTTTGCGCAGCTTGATAGTGTGAGCGATACGTATCATATGCCGATGGCATTGCGCCTGCGCGGTACATTGAACCCCATCGCGTGGCAACAAGCACTGGATGCGCTATGGGCGCGTCACGAAGCGCTGCGCTCGGTGTTCGTCAGCGTTGACGGTCAGCCGCAGGTGCAGCTGTTGCCCGCCGAGGCAGGGATGCCGATGACCTGGCATGATCTGCGCGGCGTGTCTGACGCGGCTACTCAGCTCGCCCAACTCAGCGCCGAGGCCGCCCAAGCACCGTTCAATCTGGCCTGTGACCCGCTGATGCGCGCGTGCGGCATTCAAGTGGCCGATGACGAGTACGTGATGCTGCTCGTGCAGCACCATATCGTGTCGGATGGCTGGTCAATCGGGGTGCTGGTGCGCGAATTGAATACGTTGTATCGCGCGGCCTGTGACGGACAGACGGATCCGCTGCCGGCGCTGACGATCCAATATCCGGATTATGCGGCGTGGCAGCGTCAGTGGCTCTCGGGCGAGCGGCTCAAGGCGCAAAGTGAATACTGGCGCACGCAGCTGGCCGATGCCCCGGTGCTGCTGACGTTGCCGACCGACCGACCGCGTCCGGCGCAGCAATCGTTTGCCGGCGCGCATGTGCCGATTCGGATCGATGCGCAAACCACGCAAGCGCTCAAGCGTTGGAGCCAAGCGCAAGGCGCGACGCTATTCATGACGGTGTTGGCCGCGTGGAGCGCGGTGCTCGCGCGGCTGTCGGGGCAGGAGGATCTGGTCATTGGCACGGCAAGTGCCAATCGTCACCATCCTCAGATTGAGCCGTTGATTGGCTTTTTTGTGAACACGCTGGCGTTGCGCATGGATGTGTCGGGCGAGCCGAGCGCGGCACAGTTGCTTGAGCGGGTGCGGCGCACGGCACTGGAGGCGCAAGCGCATCAGGATGTGCCGTTCGAGCAAGTGGTGGAGATTGTGCAGCCGCCGAGGCGGCTTGATCATACGCCGCTGTTTCAAGTGATGTTCGTGTGGCAGAGCAACGAGCGCGGCACGTGGGCCTTGCCGGGGCTGGAGGTCACGTCCGCTGGCCGGGATCACGAGGTGGCCAAGTTCGATTTGAACCTGCACATGCATGAAGCCGGTGGAGAGATGATCGGCGTTCTGCACTATGCGACGGCGTTGTTCGATCACGCGACGATCGAGCGGCACGTCGGCTATCTGAAAACGATGTTGCAGGCGATGGCCGCTGACACATCGCACCCGGTGACGCGCGTCGAATTGCTGTCGCCGGCCGAGCGCACGTTGTTGCTGCAGACGTGGAACGCGACGCAACAGAATTATCCATCGCATCGGTGTATTCACCAATTGTTCGAAGCACAGGTGGAGCGCACGCCGGATGCAACGGCATTGGTCTATGAGGATCAGACGCTGAGCTATGCGCAATTAAACGATAGGGCAAATCAACTGGCGCATTACCTTAGTACCTTAGATGTGGGTCCGGAAGTCGTGGTGGGGTTATGCGCCGAGCGCTCGCTTGAGGCAATCATTGGCCTATTAGGCATTCTGAAGGCGGGCGGCGCGTATTTGCCGCTGGACCCCAGCCATCCGGCCGAGCGCTTAGCGTCTATGTTGCGCCAGGCGAGCGTCGCGGTGTTGGTGACGCAATCCCACCTTGAAGCGAGGCTGCCTGAAATCCAGGCACGACGTATTTACTTGGATACGGACTGGGCCAAGATTGCCGCGTGTCCCAAGACACGACTGGACAGTGGAGTCACCGCCGAGCATCTTGCTTACATTATTTATACCTCGGGTTCGACAGGGCAGCCTAAAGGCGTGATGCATTCGCATCGTGGCGTTGTCAATTATTTAAGTTTTCTGACTCGCCATTACGCCATCACGTGTGCGGATACTATTTTAAATATTACGGGTCTTGCCTTTGACCCCTGTGTGCGCGACTTGTTTGGTCCGTTGGCAGCAGGCGCGCGCGTGATCATCGTGCCCAATGAGCAGGCGAAAGAGCCAGGCCGCTATCTATCAGCGATTCGCGAAAGGTCGGTGACGAAACTGCTGAGTATCACACCAAGCTTTTTGCGTAGTCTTTGTGAAACCGTACCGAAGGGCCCCATTGCATCGTCGTTGAATACTATCCTGACCTCTGGTGAGCCGCTGGAGGCAAGTGTATGTGAACAGGTACACAAGGCGTTTGGCCGTCAAGTAACGGTGGTCAATCAATACGGTCCCAGCGAATGCACGATGGCGTCAACGTGGTTCAAGGCCGACGCCCAGCAGGAAGGAAGGGTGCCGATCGGTCGGCCGGTGCCCAATGTGCGAGTCTATGTGCTGGGGCAGCATTTGGAGCTTATGCCGCCAGGAGTGACGGGCGAGTTGTATATTGCGGGTGCGGGGGTGGCGCGTGGCTATATCAATCAACCTGAGCTGAGTGCCGAACGCTTTATACCGAGCCCATTTGAACCCGGCGAACGGCTATACCGAACAGGAGACCTGGCAAGATGGCGCTCGGATGGGCAGTTGGAATATATCGGCCGCGTGGATCAGCAGATCAAGATTCGGGGCTTTCGCATCGAACCTGGGGAAATCGAAGCGGCATTGGCCAAGCATCCGAGCATCGCGCAGTCAGTGGTGGTGTCGCGCGAGGATTGTCCGGGTGACAGACGTTTGGTGGCCTATTGGGTCGCGGCTGACGGTGGGTCGCTAACCCCGGTTGAGCTCAAAGCCTATCTTAGCCAAACGCTGCCGGATTACATGGTGCCGGTCGCGTTCGTGCAGCTTGACACGCTGCCTTTGACGCTGAGTGGCAAGCTGAACCAGCGTGCGCTGCCGGCGCCAGATGGCGCGGCTTTTGCGTTGCAAGTGTATGAAGCGCCGCAGAGCGAGCTCGAGACCACGCTAGCGGCGATCTGGAGCGAGTTGCTGGGTGTCGAACGAGTCGGTCGGCACGACAATTTCTTCGCGTTGGGTGGTCATTCGCTGCTCGCGGTGCGTTTGATGAATCGGGTAGCTGCGCTGGGCATCACATTGCCGCTGGCGACGTTGTTTGCTGCCCCCACATTGGCCGGCTTGGCTGCGGTACTCGAGGCGCAATGCGCGTCAGACGGTGCGGCGCTACCCGCGATCACGCCGGTCTCGCGTGACGGTGCACTGCCGCTGTCGTTCGCGCAGCAACGGCTGTGGTTTTTTGCGCAGCTCGATAGTGCGAGCGATACGTATCATATGCCGATGGCATTGCGCCTGCGCGGTACATTGAACCCCATCGTGTGGCAACAAGCACTGGATGCGCTATGGGCGCGTCACGAAGCGCTGCGCTCGGTGTTCGTCAGCGTTGACGGTCAGCCGCAGGTGCAGCTGTTGCCCGCCGAGGCAGGGATGCCGATGACCTGGCATGACCTGCGCGGCGTGTCTGACGCGGCTACTCAGCTCGCCCAACTCAGCGCCAAGGCGGGCCAAGCGCCGTTCGATCTGGCCCGTGGCCCGTTGATGCGCGCGTGCGGCATTCAAGTGGCCGATGACGAGTACGTGATGCTGCTCGTGCAGCACCATATCGTGTCGGATGGCTGGTCAATCGGCGTGCTGGTGCGCGAATTGAATACGTTGTATCGCGCGGCCTGTGACGGACAGACAGATCCGCTGCCGTCGCTGACGATCCAATATCCGGATTATGCGGCGTGGCAGCGTCAGTGGCTCTCGGGCGAGCGGCTCAAGGCGCAAAGTGAGTACTGGCGCACGCAGCTGGCCGATGCCCCGGTGCTGCTGACGTTGCCGACCGACCGACCGCGCCCGGCGCAGCAATCGTTCGAAGGGGCCTACGTGCCGATTCAGATCGATGCGCAAACCACGCAAGCGCTCAAGCGTTGGAGCCAAGCGCAAGGCGCGACGCTATTCATGACGGTGCTCGCGGCGTGGAGCGCGGTGCTCGCGCGGCTGTCGGGGCAGGGGGATCTGGTCATTGGCACGGCAAGCGCCAATCGTCACCATCCTCAGATTGAGCCATTGATTGGCTTTTTTGTGAACACGCTGGCGTTGCGCATGGATGTGTCGGGCGAGCCGAGCGCCACACAGCTGCTTGAGCGGGTGCGGCGCACGACGCTGGAAGCGCAAGCGCATCAGGATGTGCCGTTCGAGCAAGTGGTGGAGATTGTGCAGCCGCCGAGGCGGCTTGATCATACGCCGCTGTTTCAAGTGATGTTCGTGTGGCAGAGCAACGAGCGTGCCGTGTGGGATTTGCCGGAGGTAGAGGTCACACCAGCGGATTGGGCTTACGATGTGGTCAAGTTCGATCTGGACCTGCACTTGTATGAGTCTGGCGAGGAGATGGTCGGCGCGCTAGGCTATGCGACGGCGCTGTTCGATCGCGAGACGATCGAGCGACACGTCGGGTATTTGCAGACGATGTTGCAGGCGATGGCTGCTGACGCAGCGTATCCGGTGACGCGCGTCGAATTGCTGTCGCCGGCCGAGCGCACGTTGTTGCTGCAGACGTGGAACGCGACGCAGCGGGACTATCCGGCGCACCAATGTATTCACCAGCTGTTTGAAGCGCAGGTGGAGCGCACGCCTGAAGCCACAGCACTGGTGTATGAAGACCAGACGCTGAGTTACGCCGAGCTCAATGCCCGGGCGAATCGTCTCGCGCATCAGTTGATCGAACTGGGTGTTGTGCCGGATGCCCGGGTGGCGATCTGCGTGCAGCGCAGCCCGGCGATGGTGGTGGGGCTGCTGGCGATCCTGAAGGCGGGTGGCGCGTATGTGCCGCTCGATCCCGCCTATCCGAGTGAGCGCTTGGCGCATATCCTCGTCGATGCGGCACCGAGCATTGTGCTTGCCGATGCGGCCGGGCGCGCTGCGTTGGGTGAGGCGGCGCTGGCCGAGTGCACGGTGCTCGATCCGGCTACCGTGCCGGCGTTGCCGGACATGAATCCGTCGGTAGCGGGCCTGACGGCCCGGCATCTGGCGTATGTGATCTATACGTCGGGTTCGACCGGTGTGCCCAAAGGGGTGATGGTTCATCATCAAGGCGTGGTTCGGTTGGTGCGAAATACAGATTACATAAAGGTTGAGCCGGGAGCCGTCTTCGCACTCGCATCGAACATGGCATTCGACGCGACGACTTTCGAGATCTGGGCACCGCTGTTGAATGGGGCACGCATCGAGGTTATCGAGCGGGAGACTTTGCTTTCTCCTGCCATGTTGGCCCGTAAGCTCAAGCAAAGTGGTGTGACAGTATTATTTTTGACGACGGCGCTCTTTAACCAGATGGTTAAAGAGAAGGTTGAGGCATTTAGTGATCTGCATTACTTGTTGTTTGGAGGAGAAAATGCGGATCCGCGATGCGTGTTCCGCGTCCTACAGCAAGCGAAGCCGCGGCATCTGCTACATGTGTATGGCCCAACGGAAACAGTCACCTATGCGAGCTGGTATGAGGTGTGCAATGTCACACAGGATACAAGCATTCCAATTGGCCGGCCGATCGCGAACACGCGCATTTACCTGCTCGATCGCTATGGCCAGCCGGTGCCGCTGGGCGCGGTGGGGGAGCTGTATATCGGTGGCGCCGGGGTGGCACGTGGCTATTTAAATCGCCCGGAATTGACGGCCGAGCGTTTTGTGCGCGATCCGTTCGCCTCTGAGCCCGATGCGCGGATGTACAAGACGGGGGATTTGGCGCGCTACTTGCCCGATGGAAACTTGGAATTTTTGGGCCGCAACGATCATCAAGTCAAGATCCGGGGCTTTCGCATTGAGCTCGGTGAGATCGAGGCGTGCCTGGCTCAGCATGCGCAGGTGCGCGACGCGGTCGTGCTGGCAACAGGCGAAGGCCAAGATAAACGGCTCGTCGCGTATGTGGTGGCCGAGCCCGATGACGCGTTAGCAGGCACGTTGCGCACGCATGTGGCGGCCGCGTTGCCCGAGTACATGGTGCCCAGTGCGTTCGTGCAGCTTGGCGCATTCCCCTTGACACCGAACGGCAAGCTGGATCGCCGCGCGCTGCCAGCACCCAGCGCTGACGCGTTTGCGCACCAGGCGTATGAGGTACCGCAGGGCGAGCTCGAGATCACGCTGGCTCAGATTTGGTCCGAATTGCTCGGTGTGGAGCCGGTCGGTCGGCACGACAATTTCTTCGCGCTCGGTGGGCATTCACTACTGGCGGTGCGTTTGATGAATCGGGTAGCTGCGCTGGGCATCGTATTGCCGCTGGCGACGTTGTTTGCTGCCCCCACATTGGCCGGCTTGGCTGCGGTACTCGAGGCGCAACGCGCGTCAGACGGTGCGGCGCTACCCGCGATCACGCCGGTTTCGCGTGACGGCGCACTGCCGCTGTCGTTCGCGCAGCAACGGCTGTGGTTCTTTGCGCAGCTCGACAGTGCGAGCGATACGTATCATATGCCGATGGCATTGCGCCTGCGCGGTACATTGAACCCCATCGCGTGGCAACAAGCACTGGATGCGCTATGGGCGCGTCACGAAGCGCTGCGCTCGGTGTTCGTCAGCGTTGACGGTCAGCCGCAAGTGCAGCTGTTGCCCGCCGAGGCAGGGATGCCGATGACCTGGCATGACCTGCGCGGCGTGTCTGACGCGGCTACTCAGCTCGCCCAACTCAGTGCCGAGGCCGCCCAAGCACCGTTCAATCTGGCCTGTGGCCCGTTGATGCGCGCGTGTGGCATTCAAGTGGCCGATGACGAGTACGTGATGCTGCTCGTGCAGCACCATATCGTGTCGGATGGCTGGTCGGTCGGCGTGCTGGTGCGCGAATTGAATACGTTGTATCGCGCGGCCTGTGACGGACAGACGGATCCGCTGCCGTCGCTGACGATCCAATATCCGGATTATGCGGCGTGGCAGCGTCAGTGGCTCTCGGGTGAGCGGCTCAAGGCGCAAGGTGAGTACTGGCGCACGCAGCTGGCCGATGCCCCGGTGCTGCTGACGTTGCCGACCGACCGACCGCGCCCAGCGCAGCAATCGTTTGCCGGCGCGCATGTGCCGATTCGGATCGATGCACTCACCACGCAAGCGCTTAAGCGTTGGAGCCAAGCGCAAGGCGCGACGCTATTCATGACGGTGCTGGCTGCGTGGAGCGCGGTGCTCGCGCGGCTGTCGGGGCAAGACGATCTGGTCATTGGTACGGCCAGTGCCAATCGTCACCATCCTCAGATTGAGCCGTTGATTGGCTTTTTTGTGAACACGCTGGCGTTGCGCCTGGATGTGTCGGGCGAGCCGAGCGCCACACAGTTGCTTGAGCGGGTGCGGCGCACGGCACTGGAGGCGCAAGCGCATCAGGATGTGCCGTTCGAGCAAGTGGTGGAGATTGTGCAGCCGCCGAGGCGGCTCGATCATACGCCGCTGTTCCAAGTGATGTTCGTGTGGCAGAGCAACGAGCGTGCCGTGTGGGATTTGCCGGCGTTAGAGGTCACGCCAGCAAAGTGGGCTTACGACGTGGTCAAGTTTGATCTGGACCTGCACTTGTATGAGTCTGGCGAGGAGATGGTCGGTGCGCTAGGCTATGCGACGGCGCTGTTCGATCGCGCGACGATCGAGCGGCACGTCGGCTATCTGCAGACGATGTTGCAGGCGATGGCCGCTGATGCAGCGTATCCGGTGACGCGCGTCGAATTGCTGTCGCCGGCCGAGCGCACGTTGCTGCTGCAGACGTGGAACGCGACGCAGCGGGACTATCCGGCGCACCAATGTATTCACCAGCTGTTTGAAGCGCAGGTGGAGCGCACGCCTGAAGCCACAGCACTGGTGTATGAAGACCAGACGCTCAGTTACGCCGAGCTCAATGCCCGGGCGAATCGTCTCGCGCATCAGTTGATCGAACTGGGTGTGCAGCCCGATGCGCGCGTGGCGATCTGCGTGCAGCGCAGTCCAGCGCTGGTTGTCGGGCTGTTGGCGATTTTGAAAGCGGGCGGCGCGTATGTGCCGCTCGACCCGAGTTATCCGAGTGAGCGCTTGGCGCATATCCTCGTCGATGCGGCACCGAGCATTGTGCTTGCCGATGCGGCCGGGCGCGCTGCGTTGGGTGAGGCGGCGCTGGCCGAGTGCACGGTGCTCGATCCGGACACCCTGTCGGCGTTGCCGGACATGAATCCGTCGGTAGCGGGCCTGACGGCCCAGCATCTGGCGTATGTGATCTATACATCGGGTTCCACGGGTCGTCCCAAAGGAGTCTTAATTCAGCACAGCGGTGTTGTCAATCAGATTACGGCACTACCTCTGCGACTTGGTTTGGGCATACGAGACAGGAGATTGCAATTTGCTTCGCCTGCCTTTGATACTTCAGTAGAAGAAATTTTTTCTACTTTGACCTGTGGTGCGGCATTGGTTTTACGCACTGATGCGTGGTTAGCTGAAGCTCGGAAGTTTTGGGCTTTGTGTAAATTCAATCGCGTCAGCATAGTGGGGCTGCCTGTTCAATTTTGGGCACAATTAGCTCAGGAAGACGTTCCCATTGCAGACAATGTGCGCGTAGTCATGATCAGTGGAGATACATTAAGCGTATCGGCATGGAATGCATGGTTTGCAAACCGTGGCCATCGGCCGCGTTTGTTCAATAGTTATGGTCCAACTGAAGCGACAGTTAGTGCCACGATACATGAGATTACTCACGTCAATGACGATTGGCGCACGATTGGACGCCCAATTGACAATACTCGGCTCTATATCCTGGATACACACCAGCAGCCGGTACCATTAGGTGCAGTTGGCGAGCTGTATATTGGTGGTGCGGGGGTCGCACGCGGCTATCTGAACCGCCCAGAGTTGACCGCTGAGCGCTTTGTGCCGGATCCGTTCTCGATTGAGCCCGATGCGCGGCTGTATAAGACTGGTGATCTGGCGCGTTACCGACTGGACGGTAACTTGGAATTTCTGGGCCGCAACGATCATCAAGTCAAGATCCGGGGCTTTCGCATTGAGCTCGGTGAGATCGAGACATGCTTGGCTCAGCATGCGCAGGTGCGCGACGCGGTCGTGCTGGCAACAGGCGAAGGCCAAGATAAACGGCTCGTCGCGTATGTGGTGGCCGAGCCCGATGACGCGTTAGCAGGCACGTTGCGCACGCATGTGGCGGCCGCGTTGCCCGAGTACATGGTGCCCAGTGCGTTCGTGCAGCTTGGCGCATTCCCCTTGACACCGAACGGCAAGCTGGATCGGAGAGCGTTGCCGGCACCCAGCGCTGACGCGTTTGCGCATCAAGCGTATGAGGCACCGCAGGGCGAGCTCGAGATCACGCTGGCTCAGATCTGGACCGAATTGCTCGGTGTGGAGCCGGTCGGTCGGCACGACAATTTCTTCGCGCTTGGTGGGCATTCACTACTGGCGGTGCGTTTGATGAATCGGGTAGCTGCGCTGGGCATCGTATTGCCGCTGGCGACGTTGTTTGCTGCACCTACATTGGCCGGCTTGGCTGCGGTACTCGAGGCGCAACGCGCGTCAGACGGTGCGGTGCTACCCGCGATCACGCCGGTGTCGCGTGACGGCGCACTGCCGCTGTCGTTCGCGCAGCAACGGCTGTGGTTCTTTGCGCAGCTCGACAGTGCGAGCGATACGTATCATATGCCGATGGCATTGCGCCTGCGCGGTACATTGAACCCCATCGCGTGGCAACAAGCACTGGATGCGCTATGGGCGCGTCACGAAGCGCTGCGCTCGGTGTTCGTCAGCGTTGACGGTCAGCCGCAAGTGCAGCTGTTGCCCGCCGAGGCAAGGATGCCGATGACCTGGCATGACCTGCGCGGCGTGTCTGACGCGGCTACTCAGCTCGCCCAACTCAGCGCCGAGGCCGCCCAAGCACCGTTCAATCTGGCCTGTGGCCCGTTGATGCGCGCGTGCGGCATTCAAGTGGCCGATGACGAGTACGTGATGCTGCTCGTGCAGCACCATATCGTGTCGGATGGCTGGTCAATCGGGGTGCTGGTGCGCGAATTGAATACGTTGTATCGCGCGGCCTGTGACGGACAGACGGATCCGCTGCCGTCGCTGACGATCCAATATCCGGATTATGCGGCGTGGCAGCGTCAGTGGCTCTCGGGTGAGCGGCTCAAGGCGCAAGGTGAGTACTGGCGCACGCAACTGGCCGATGCCCCCGTGCTGCTGACGTTGCCGACCGACCGACCGCGCCCAGCGCAGCAATCGTTTGCCGGCGCGCATGTGCCGATTCGGATCGATGCACTCACCACGCAAGCGCTTAAGCGTTGGAGCCAAGCGCAAGGCGCGACGCTATTCATGACGGTGCTGGCTGCGTGGAGCGCGGTGCTCGCGCGGCTGTCGGGGCAAGACGATCTGGTCATTGGTACGGCCAGTGCCAATCGTCACCATCCTCAGATTGAGCCGTTGATTGGCTTTTTTGTGAACACGCTGGCGTTGCGCCTGGATGTGTCGGGCGAGCCGAGCGCCACACAGTTGCTTGAGCGGGTGCGGCGCACGGCACTGGAGGCGCAAGCGCATCAGGATGTGCCGTTCGAGCAAGTGGTGGAGATTGTGCAGCCGCCGAGGCGGCTCGATCATACGCCGCTGTTCCAAGTGATGTTCGTGTGGCAGAGCAACGAGCGTGCCGTGTGGGATTTGCCGGCGTTAGAGGTCACGCCAGCAAAGTGGGCTTACGACGTGGTCAAGTTTGATCTGGACCTGCACTTGTATGAGTCTGGCGAGGAGATGGTCGGTGCGCTAGGCTATGCGACGGCGCTGTTCGATCGCGCGACGATCGAGCGGCACGTCGGCTATCTGCAGACGATGTTGCAGGCGATGGCCGCTGATGCAGCGTATCCGGTGACGCGCGTCGAATTGCTGTCGCCGGCCGAGCGCACGTTGCTGCTGCAGACGTGGAACGCGACGCAGCGGGACTATCCGGCGCACCAATGTATTCACCAGCTGTTTGAGGCACAAGTGGAGCGCACGCCCGAGGCGACAGCGCTGGTGTTTGAAGCGCAAGTGGAGCGCATGCCTGAAGCCACAGCACTGGTGTATGAAAACCAGACGCTCAGTTACGCCGAGCTCAATGCCCGGGCGAATCGTCTCGCGCATCAGTTGATCGAACTGGGTGTGCAGCCCGATGCGCGCGTGGCGATCTGCGTGCAGCGTAGCCCGGCGATGGTGGTGGGGCTGCTGGCGATTCTGAAGGCGGGTGGCGCGTATGTGCCGCTTGACCCAAGTTATCCGGGCGAGCGGCTCGCGCATATTCTCACGGATGCGGCGCCGGACATTGTGCTGGCCGATGCAGCGGGCCGGGTGGCGCTGGGTGACGCGGCTTTGGCTCATCGCATGGTGCTGGACCCGAATCGGCTGCCGGCGCAAGCGGAGACGAACCCGGTGGTGCCAGATCTGACATCCCGCCATCTGGCATATGTGATCTATACGTCGGGTTCGACCGGTGTGCCCAAAGGGGTGATGGTTCATCATCAAGGCGTGGTTCGGTTGGTGCGAAATACAGATTACATAAAAGTTGAGCCGGGAGCCGTCTTCGCACTCGCATCGAACATGGCATTCGACGCGACGACTTTCGAGATCTGGGCACCGCTGTTGAATGGGGCACGCATCGAGGTTATCGAGCGGGAGACTTTGCTTTCTCCTGCCACGTTGGCCCGTAAGCTCAAGCAAAGTGGTGTGACAGTACTATTTTTGACGACGGCGCTCTTTAACCAGATGGTTAAAGAGAAGGTTGAGGCTTTTAGTGATTTGCATTACTTGTTGTTTGGAGGAGAAAATGCGGATCCGCGATGCGTGTTCCGCGTCCTACAGCAAGCGAAGCCGCGGCATCTGCTACATGTGTATGGCCCAACGGAAACAGTCACCTATGCGAGCTGGTATGAGGTTTGCAATGTCACACAGGATACAAGCATTCCAATTGGCCGGCCGATCGCGAACACGCGCATTTACCTGCTCGATCGCTATGGCCAGCCGGTGCCGCTGGGCACGGTGGGGGAGCTGTATATCGGTGGCGCCGGGGTCGCACGTGGCTATTTAAATCGCCCGGAATTGACGGCCGAGCGTTTTGTGCACGATCCGTTCGCCTCTGAGCCCGATGCGCGGATGTACAAGACGGGGGATTTGGCGCGGTATTTACCGGACGGTAACTTGGAATTCCTGGGCCGCAACGATCATCAAGTCAAGATCCGGGGTTTTCGCATTGAGCTCGGTGAGATCGAGACATGCTTGGCTCAGCATACGCTGGTGCGCGACGCGGTGGTATTGGCAATAGGCGAGGGCCAAGATAAACGGCTCGTCGCGTATGTGGTGGCCGATCCTGATGACGCGTTAGCGGGCACGTTGCGCACGCATGTGGCGGCTGCGTTGCCCGAGTACATGGTGCCCAGTGCGTTTGTGCGGCTCGATGCGTTGCCGCTGACACCGAACGGCAAGCTGGATCGCCGCGCGCTGCCAGCACCCAGCGCTGACGCGTTTGCGCATCAAGCGTATGAGGCACCGCAGGGCGAGCTCGAGATCACGCTGGCCAAGATCTGGGCCGAATTGCTCGGTGTGGAGCAAGTGAGCCGACACGATAATTTCTTCGCGTTGGGTGGCCATTCGCTGCTCGCGGTGCAGATGATTAGCCGGAGTCGCGCCGCTTTGGGTATCTCCATTCCGATGCCTGTCCTGTTTGAAGCACCGACTCTTGCCGCGCTAGCGCAACGTGTATCGTCACAAGACAACGTGCAGGATGAGTCCTTTGCTGTACTACTGCCGATTCAGCCTCATGGCGCCCGACCTGCGCTTTTCTGTGTCCATCCTGTTACTGGGCTAAGTTGGCACTATCGAGGCCTGGTAAGCCATTTGGAGGCAGATCAACCAGTCTATGGTTTACAAGCGCGCGGACTCGACGGTGTCTCGTCGCCCGCTCTCACGATCGAGGCGATGGCTCTGGACTATATTCAGCAAATCCGCTGTATTCAGCCGCAGGGGCCTTACTATCTGCTAGGTTGGTCATTTGGCGGCAAAGTTGTCCATAGCATGGCAACGCAGCTTGAACAACAGGGCGAGCGGGTCGCGTTATTAGCGGTGCTTGATGCTACGCCGGGTCATGTGCAGCTGGATAACAAACCGGAAATCGCCGAAGACGATTTTTACCATCTGTTTGTACGTCACGCTGTAGGCAGTCTGTCGGAAGCCGGCCATTATTTGTGGGAAAAAACCCGTGCAGTGTTTCAAAATAATGTTCAGCTTGTTCAACGTTTTTCGCCACGTATTTATGGTGGTGACATGTTGTTTTTTAGGGCAGCAGTGGCCCAAAATGCCTGGACTCAACCTATTTCGCCGGAGGTATGGCAGCCTTACGTGTTAGGCAATATCGAAGTTCACGATATCGCTTGCCAACATTACGACATGGAGTTGCCTGTGCCTACTGCACATATTGGTCGCATTTTGCGCCAGAAGCTGAATATGCTACAGGGAGAACAAAAAAACGACAATAAAGAGGAAGCGCTAATATGATTAATCAGCTACCCTTAAGCAATTTGCCAAGGCTGATGCAGTAAGGCGCGGAAGCTGAAACGGTGTGGCGGGACAGATGTGTATCTTGGTGAAGCCGAACGTCAGGCGTATTTGGCCAAGAGTAAAGCACGAATCTATGCGTCGAGTTAACGTATTGATTCAGTCAACTTGTCTCGTGGACGCATGGCCGTGTCAGCTCCGCCTCGCGCGTCAAGGGTGTCTAAACGAGAACCAATTAGCGCTCGTTTGTGGCAAGCGTTTGGAGAATACCGGCTTGCGGGCGTAATGCCGTTCAGTTAAGGTCCTCGAGTCAGGTATCGAACGGTGTAGTGGAAAGGTCTGGACTTGACGGCCCGAGCGCAACTGCGCCCGGGCCGTTTTTCGTTGGGAAGCTGCTTGAACCGTTTGCGCAGGCGAGCGAGCAGCGCTGGGAGTTTGCTGTACGAGCGGCGTCACCGCCGCCCATGTCATTTCGTATTGGACCGTATGCAATGCGCGCACGAAGCTCAGTTCCTCGGGAGCATGCCGGGCCTGGAGCGCAGCCTTGGCCATCTCGAGACGAATCAGGTTGTAGGCAATCAGAGCGCCCCAGAACTCCTGGTAGACGCCCTCGACGGTCTGACTGCGAAGGGTCAACTCCCTACCCAGCATCGACTGTTTCCATTCACGGTAGCTGGTCTCAATCTGCCAGCGACGTTCGTAGCAGCAGACGATGGTCTGCTGTTTTGAAACGCTGTCGATCACTCAGGGAGGTGAGTCATACCCGCCGTCGACCACGCGCATGCGCACTATTTGATCGCCGGGCTCGCCGCTGAGCACCTCCCAACGCGTATTGGACTTGCCGGCATGATGAAATGCCGGTTCTTTGCGCCCGAGACCAGGTTGCACAGCAGCTGGGTTGCCAGAAATCCTTTGTCTAACATGGTAATGGAGTGGTCCGGCACACGCGGGATAAGTTGGCGCGCCGAGGATGAGCCGAAATGCTCGCGGTTGACCGCACTGTCGGTCGTGCGCAGCGTGGTGCCTGCGCGCGCATGTGGCAGGCGCGTTGCTGGACTATATGGTACCAAGCGCATTTTTGAGGCTCGACGCGTTTGCCTTTACGCCGAACGGCAAAATCGACCGGCGGGCGTTGCTGGCGCCCGACAGCGACGCTTTCGTGCTGCAGAACTATGAGGCGCCTCAGGGCGATTTCGAAGCTGCGCTCGCCGCCCTATGGGCTGAATTGCTCAGCGTGCGGCGTATCGGGGTCACGATGATTTCTTCGCACTCGGTGGGCATTTGTTGCTGGCCCTATAAATGACGCAACGTTGTCGTGCTGCGTTGGGCGTGACCATCCCGGTGCATGAGCTATTCAGCCGGCCGAGCATCGCGGCACTGAGCAAGGCCGTGCTTGCGCCCTCGGCCGCGCCGTATGAGTTCTTCCCGGTGCGGGTGCCGATTCGGGTGCCGGCTAAGCGTGCCCCATTTTTTGCATCCATCCTGTCAGCGGGCTCAGTTGGCACTACCGGAGCCTGGCTTCACACCTGCCG
This sequence comes from Mycetohabitans endofungorum, assembly GCF_037477895.1. Lineage (NCBI taxonomy): Bacteria > Pseudomonadati > Pseudomonadota > Betaproteobacteria > Burkholderiales > Burkholderiaceae > Mycetohabitans > Mycetohabitans endofungorum. Next base: position 486,827 of record NZ_CP132745.1, on the reverse strand, counting down.
CCCGAGCAGCCGGTCTATGGCATTCAGGCCCGGGGCTTCGACGATCCTTCGTTGTTGGCCACGAGCATCGACGCGATGGCGTTCGACTACATCCAGCAGATGCGGCGCATCCAGCCAGACGGGCCATACTACTTGCTGGGGTGGTCACTGGGCGGGGCAATATCGCGCACAGCATGGCGACGCAGCTCGAGCAGCAGGGGGAGCGCATCGCGCTTGACGCCTGGCGCCCCTATGTGCTGGGGAAGATGGAGACCTATGACATCGCGTGCACACACGACGATATGGACCGGCCGGGCCCGGCGGAATCGGCCGCGTGCTGCGGGAAAAGCTTGTTCAACTGCACGGCGTGTCGTTGCACGAGCGCAGCCGGATGATAGCGGCCTGAACGTTGGCACCGCATCCCGATATCGGACGCGGTGCGATGGGATGTGCGCCAGTGAGGCGTGTCACGCCGCGTGCGCGGTATGCACGTGTGTTTCCAGATAGAATTGACACTTTAATCTAAATTAGGCGTTGTCAACCAAGGGTTTTCCCGAATATGTTCGAAAACGGACTTTACATTTGCGAATTAGAACATTAAATTTCGCGCAGCGATGTAGTGGGCGTAATGACGGGATTGAATGTTCAAAAAAGAACATGATGGCCGGACTGCCTCGCCTCGCGCGGCACTGCACTGTACAGACGGTGCAGCGTTCAACAACGGCCAAACCGACGGAGACAGTCATGGAAGGCAAGTACGTCCTGGCGCTGGACCAGGGCACCACCAGCTCGCGCGCGATCGTGTTCGACCGCGGGGGCAATATCGTATCGACTGCTCAAAAGGAATTCCGCCAGATCTATCCTCAACCCGGCTGGGTTGAGCACAATCCGCAGGAAATCTGGTCGACCCAGGCAGGTGTCGCCGCCGAAGCCGTCGTGCGCGCGGGGCTGAACGGTGGGTCGATCCACGCATTGGGCATCACAAATCAACGCGAGACGACAATTGTATGGGACCGCGATACCGGGCTGCCGGTTTATAACGCTATCGTCTGGCAGGACCGGCGCACCGCCGATTTTTGTGCCGAGCTTAAGGCACGCGGACTTGAGGGCACGGTTCGCGCGAAGACCGGCTTGCCGATCGATGCTTATTTCTCCGCGACGAAGATCCGCTGGATCCTGGACAACGTCGCTGGTGCGCGCGAGCGTGCTAAGCAGGGCAAACTCGCGTTTGGCACGGTTGATAGCTGGCTGATTTGGAATTTCACGCGTCACAATACGCACGCGACGGACGTGACCAATGCGTCCCGCACGATGCTGTTCAATATCCATACGCTGGACTGGGACGACGAACTGCTAGCTGAACTGGACATCCCGCGCAGCATGATGCCGCAGGTCAAGCCGTCCTCGGGGCTGTACGACGCTACGAAGACCACTGTGTTTGCGTCGCGGATCCCGATCGCTGGCGTGGCGGGCGATCAGCATGCCGCGCTGTTCGGGCAAATGTGCACCACGCCCGGCATGGTCAAGAATACGTACGGCACGGGCTGCTTCCTGGTGATGAACACCGGCGACAAGCCGATTGAGTCGCGCAACAACCTCGTGACGACGATTGCCTGGCAAATCGACGGCAAGACCACCTACGCGCTGGAGGGCAGTATCTTCATCGGCGGCGCCGTGGTGCAATGGCTGCGCGACGGGTTGGGGATCATTAAGCAGGCAGCCGATATTGAGGCGCTGGCCGCCTCCGTGCCGCACAGCGATGGCGTGTTCCTGGTGCCAGCCTTCGCGGGCCTGGGCGCGCCGCATTGGAATCCGCACGCACGCGGCACATTGTTCGGTGCCACGCGGGGTACTACGGCCGCGCACATTGCCCGCGCCGCGCTGGACAGCATTGCTCATCAATCGTTTGACGTGCTCAAGGCAATGGAGGCCGATGCAGGCCAGCCGATCACCGAGCTGCGCGTCGATGGGGGTGCGGTCGAGAACAATTTGTTGATTCAATTCCAGGCGGACCTCCTCGGCGTGGACGTGGTGCGCCCGCGCGTGACGGAGACCACCGCGCTCGGCGCTGCCTACCTGGCGGGGTTGGCGACCGGATACTGGGACGGCCTCGATGAGGTCCGCGACCAGTGGCAGCTGGACCGGCGCTTCACGCCGGCGCTGGATTCGGAGGAGATGGCGCGGCACAGGGCCGGCTGGCAGCGCGCGGTGTCCGCCGCGATGCTGTGGGCGGCGGCCTGATTGACGACAACGGAGATGATCATGACCAATGCGTTGATCGCGGAATTCATCGGGACCGCCCTGTTGGTATTGCTCGGCGACGGCGTCGTCGCCAATGTGATTCTGGGGCGCACGAAGGGTCACAATAGCGGGCTGATCGTGATCACGATAGGCTGGGCAATGGCTGTATTCGTGGGTGTCCTCTGCTCGGCTGCCTATAGCGGCGCGCACTTGAACCCGGCCGTGTCTGTGGCGCTCGCCGTCGCTGGCAAGTTCGTGTGGGCCAAGGTGCCGGCCTATGCAGCTGCGCAGATGCTCGGCGGCATGTTCGGTGCGTTCGTAGTCTGGCTCGTCTATCGTAAGCACTTCGAGTCGACGGATGGCCCGGACACAAAGCTCGCGGTGTTCTGCACGGGCCCGGCGATTCGCAATACGCTGGGCAACCTCACCTCAGAGATCGTCGCCACCTTCGTGCTCGTGTACGCGGTGCTGCACATGGCCGCGCCGTCTGTGGGCCTGGGCGCGATCAATGCGCTGCCGGTCGCATTGGTGGTGCTGGGCATCGGTGTGTCGCTTGGCGGCACAACCGGCTATGCGATGAACCCGGCGCGGGACCTGAGTCCGCGGATTATGCATGCACTGCTGCCCATACCGGGCAAACGCGATAGCGACTGGGGCTACGCGTGGGTGCCGGTCGCTGGCTCGTTGATCGGCGGGGTACTGGCGGCAGTGGTTTCTGTGCAACAGGGATAGAGGGGAGCCGCCTTTCGCGCGGCTGAGCACGCTGGAGTGCCAGCGCGCTATCAATATAAAGATAAAGGGAACCCTGCGCCGGTGCCCGCCGGCGCCGCCGTGCTTGATGACCCGACGCACACGTGTTGCGCGGTAGGCCAGGCCGCCCGCCCCGAGACATCTGTGCGTGCCGGTCTCCATGTTCCGTGCCCGCGCTCGGGCTGTCGCGCGCCGTGTCACCCGGTTTGGCGTGTCCCCCGTTGGGGCGTCGCCGCGCATTTTCCGTGCCGCTCATGATCCGCTTCAGTGCGCACCGCTTCCGCGAAGCGTTGTAGGGCGGTGACCGAGCCGTGCACGCTTTGATATTGCTCACGCCCAATCTTACCGTCTAGCGTCACGAAAAAGCCGGATTGCTTTGCCAGTTCGAGGATGTCCATCCTGCTACAAGCCTCCATCTAAATACTGCCGTTTTCGGTCGCTGTCACGCATGCGACCCGCGTGTGTCCACGCCACCCCATACTTCCATGCTACACGCTTACTGGCGCAGCGATGGAACGATCGGTGCGTTGCCTTGCCAGCAACGATCTGAATGTGCCGCGTGCCCGAGTGCGTCGAATGGCCTGCGGCAAAAATGGTTGTTGCGGGAATCGTGCCTGCTCGCCTAATAAATGCGACCGCGGTGACGGCAGGCGTGCTGCGGCGCGCGTGACCCGGGTCGGGTACCCGGCCGGGCGCAGCAGAGGACGGATCATCCGTCAGTCGTTTCGAGGGCGGCCCTGCGGGGCCGTTTTTCCATCTCGGGATGACGGCACGTCGGACCGCGGTTTGCCGCCGCTACCAGGTACATGGCGCGCGCTGGACCGGATGCCGTTCCAACCACGCGTTCTCCTCGTTAGTATAGAGCCTGGAGCGCGTCAGAAAGCGCAGGCCGGTCGGTCTTTCGACGGAGAACATGCCGCCGTTGCCCGGCACTACGTCGATCGTGAGCTGCGTATGCTGCCAATACTCGAACTGTGCGGCGCTCATGTAGAACGGCGCGCCGCCGATCTCGCCGAGCCGCACGTCCGAGTCGCCGATCAGGAACTCGCCGGCAGGAAAGCACATGGGCGCGCTGCCGTCGCAGCAGCCCCCGGACTGATGGAAGATCAGCGCGCCGTGCTCCTGGCGCAGCGACTCAATCACTGCGAGTGCCGCCGGCGTCGCGACGACGCGCGGCACTGGCTCGCAGCGAGAATCGGATGTCATCGTCAGAACAAGCCCAGCGGCTTGTCGCTATAGCTGACGAGCAGGTTTTTTGTCTGCTGATAGTGATCAAGCATCATCTTATGCGTTTCGCGGCCGATGCCTGATTGCTTGTACCCGCCGAACGCCGCGTGTGCGGGGTACGCATGATAGCAATTGGTCCAGACGCGTCCGGCCTGGATCTGGCGGCCGAAGCGGTACGCGCGTGTGCCATCGCGAGTCCAAACGCCGGCGCCCAGTCCGTACAAAGTATCGTTGGCGATGTCCAGTGCCTCGTCTTCGGTCTTGAACGTCGTGACGGAGACGACCGGCCCGAAGATCTCCTCCTGGAAGATGCGCATCTTATTGTGGCCGCGGAACACGGTCGGCTTCACGTAGTAGCCGTTGGCAAGTTCGCCGGTTTGGGCATTGCGCTCGCCGCCAATCAGACATTGCGCGCCTTCCTGCTTGCCCAGGTCGATGTAGGATAGGATTTTCTCGAGTTGCTCGCGCGAGGCCTGCGCACCGACCATCGTTTTCGGATCCAGCGGATGCCCCTGCGTGATCGCAGCGACGCGCTTGAGCGCGCGTTCAATAAACCGGTCATAAATCTTCTCGTCGATTAGCACGCGCGACGGGCAAGTGCAGACCTCGCCCTGGTTGAGCGCAAACATGGTGAAGCCTTCGAGCGCCTTGTCGAAGTAGCTGTCGTCGTGATCCATCACGTCGGCAAAGAAGATGTTCGGACTTTTGCCGCCCAGTTCCAGCGTCACCGGGATGATGTTCTGGCTCGCATACTGCATGATTAGCCGGCCGGTGGTGGTCTCGCCGGTGAATGCGATCTTGGCGATTCGTTTATTCGACGCCAGGGGCTTGCCTGCTTCGAGACCGAAACCGTTGACAATGTTCAGCACGCCCGGCGGCAGCAGGTCTCGGATCAGCTCCATCACGACCAGGATGGACGCGGGTGTTTGCTCCGCCGGCTTGAGCACGACACAATTGCCGGCGGCCAGTGCCGGCGCGACCTTCCACACGGCCATCAGGATCGGGAAATTCCATGGAATGATCTGGCCGACCACGCCCAGGGGCTCATGAAAATGATACGCGACGGTATCGTGGTCAATTTCGCACACCGAGCCTTCCTGTGCGCGCAGACAGCCGGCGAAGTAGCGAAAGTGATCGATCGCCAGCGGGATGTCGGCAGCCATCGTTTCACGCAGCGGCTTGCCGTTGTCGATCGTCTCAGCGACGGCTATGCGCGTCAGGTTGGCTTCCAGGCGATCAGCGATGCGGTTCAGGATGTTCGCTCGCTCGGTCGGCGAAGTGTTGCCCCATGCGGTCTTGGCACGATGCGCGGCGTCCAGCGCGAGTTCGATATCGGCCTCGCGCGAGCGGGGCACCGCGGTGAACGGCTCGCCGGTCACCGGCGAAATGTTGTCGAAGTACTCGCCGCCGACTGGCGCCACCCATTCACCGCCGATGAAGTTGGCGTATTGCTTCTTGTACGGGAATTCCGTGGTTAGGAACTGCATTTCAGCGTGATTCATCTCGGGTGCGCTCCTCACATATCCATAGACTGGCTTTGGCTCGGTGCCGTGCTTCGACGCGCGCGGCACCGAGCCAAAGCCAGAAGCGTGCCAACGGTGCGCGTTGGCGGGAGGAGGTAGCGGTGGTTGACCCGGATCGCCGATGAGAGGAATGTCTCGCCATCGCGCTGATGCGCTAATTGCCCTGTTTTGCAACAATTGTCCCGAATTGGAGCAGTGCGCCGCATCGATTGCTGTCCGCTGACTGGCCCCCCAGGCATCATCGTTGCGACAGATCGCCGTGAACTGCTCGAGGCGACTGATCCACTGCCGAGGCGACTGATCCACTGCCGCTGAGCGTGTCGCCGCTTCGCCGTGGCACACGCGGTGATGCCGGCCAGCCAGCAAGTTGACGCGCAAATCCCCGCGGTGGTGTCAGCAGCGTAGTGCGCACTGGCGAGCGACGCTCGAGCCGGGTGGGGCGGGAACGCGTAAGCCGGCGCGTGCCGGGACTAGCCGCACCAGCGTAATCTCTGACGGTGCGCCAATGCGCTTCGGTGGCCCCCAATACCCGGTGCCGCGACTCGTGTAGACCCATAGCTGCGACAGCCGGTGCAGGCCGGCGGTGAACGGCTGTTGCAGCCGCACAAAAAAATTCCATGGGAAGAACTGGCCGCCATGGGTGTGTCCGGACAACTGCAGCGTGTAGCCGGCTGGCATGGCTGCCGATGCGGTACGCGGCTGGTGGGCCAGCAGGATCCTCACGGCGGCGTGCGGCGGCGCACCGCGCAGTGCGCCGGCCGGATCGCTGGCATGCGTGGCGTCGAAGTGACCCGCCGAATAATCCGTGACGCCGGCCACCACGACGCACGCCGTACCGTGGTCAATCACCACGTGCCGGTTCATCAGCACGGTTAGGCCCAGCCGCTCGAACTCGTCGATCCACGCATGCACACCGGAGTAGTATTCGTGATTACCGGTGACCAGGAATACGCCGTGCCGCGCCTGTAGCCGCTCCAGCGGCCGGGTGTGGGGCGCCAGTTGCTCGACGCGGCCATCAACGATATCCCCGGTGATCGCGATCAAGTCCGGCCTCAGTGCATTGACCGCCTCGACGATCGTCTCGACATAGCCGCGCTTGATTGTCGGCCCGACATGAATGTCGCTGAGCTGCGCGATTGTGAAGCCGTCTAATGCGTCCGGCAGCCCGTCGATTGGGACTTCGACAGTGACTACGCCTGCGCGCCGGCGCGCATTGACGAAGCCCGCGAACGAGGCCAGCAGCGCAAGTGCGGGCACGGCGGGTGCTGAATCGCGCTGCCATTGCTCAAGCGGCCAGTGCGCCGCGAGCGCGGCATCGAGCCCATGCACGAAGAGCAGTGCCACGTCGCGCGCGAACGTGAGCACAAGCAATGACGAGAAGAATCCCATCGCCAGCATGCCTGCCCACGCAAGCCAGTCGGAAAGCGGTTGCCGTTCGATTGCCTGCGCCAGCATTCCGAACGGGATTAATATGACGGATAGGCCCAGGCATGCGACTGCCGCGTCGCGCACGGCGGGGCCGCCTGGCAGTGCCGGCACCAAGCGCACGCCGACGTAAAGATGCATCAAAATACCGATCGTGATGATCCGAATTAGAAAATTATAGCGTCGCATGACATCCTTTCGCGGTAGGCCGCCTGCGCGGTGGCTGGGCGGGGGCAGGGCCATTTTAGCGGTAGACTCACATACGGCGCTCGACCGCGGCTCAAGAGAATCGCAACGGAACCCTGAATTCAGCCCGTGACGTTAAATGGACAGGCAATCGTGCCCGAGTTGTTCAGCCTCGACCATGTCGACGCATTGGAGGAGACCATCACCGACCGCCGGCTATGGGTGTTGTGGGCGTCGAGACGCTGCACTGTCGCTTGAAATCGGTGCAACGTGGTATGCGCCGTGGTATCAGCGTACCGCGGTGAATACGCAGGCGAAGCTGCTGTTGCTCGCCCATGCGCTCGAGCGGTTGATGCGATGGCGGTCGAATTCCGCACCCGTTATATGAACACCGCGGTGCGGTCGGCGATCCTACAATTGGGTGTAAAGCAGGACGGCAGCTTGTGCAATCGCCTAGTCGCGGCTGACGGCAGCTATCGTGACACGGCGGTGCTCTCGATTTTGGAGTCCGAATGGCCGGTGGTGTGCAACAATTTGTGTTTTTGGCTGCAGCGCGATCCGGCATGGTGAGCCCGCGACGGGTCTGTCGCCGCTGTTTCCAGTCACGCAGTAAAATGCTTTGCAGCAACAACAAGGGCCTCGCTCGCAATAACCCATGAAACGTATTCTCGTGGTCAAAGTCACGTCGCTTGGCGACATTGTGCAGGCGCAGCCCGTTGTGTGGGACCTGCGGCGCGCTTTTCCTGACGCCCGGATCGATTGGGCGGCGGACGAGGCGTTTGCCGAGGTGGTTCAATGGAATCCGGGCGTCGACCGCGTGTTGTGCGCGCCGCTGCGACGCTTTAAGAAAGCGTGCAACCTGGACGACCTGCGCGCCATCATCGCGTCGATTCGCACATTGCGCAGCGAGCGCTATGATCTGGTGCTCGATATTCACGGCGTCTACAAAAGCGCAATCATTGCCTTCATCGCTCGGTCGCGACGACGTTATGGCTACTGCCGCGAGAACCTCGGCGAGGCAGGTGCGGCATTCGCGTATACCGACCGGTTTGATCGGCAGGGGTTGTCGAACGCGTGGTATGCCATGCGTCGCAGTGTCGGCGATGCGCTCGGCTATTCGGTCGAGGGACGCCCGCATTTCGGCCTGAAGCTGCCGCCAGCGTTGCCGCTGTCGGCGATCGGCGGTTCGGGGCGGCGTGCCATGCTGTTCCACGCGACATCGACCGATGTAAAGAAGTGGCCGGCTGGGCATTGGATCGATGTGGCTCGGGCCTTGACTGCGCGAGGCCTGCAGGTCCTATTACCCTGGGGCTCGAAACGGGAGCACGACGAAGCATGCCGGATCGCCGCGAGTGTGCCACAGGCTCAGGTATTGCCCAAGCTCACGGTGACAGAGTGTGCGCAGTTCATCGACGCATCGGAACTCGTGGTCGGCGTGGACACCGGATTCGTGCATCTTGCCTATGCACTTGGCAAGCCGACCGTGATGATCTTTACCGCGACTTCGCGTTTGCATTTCGGTATCGACATACCGGGTCGCGCCACCTCAGTGGGGGACGAAGGGCGCCCGCCCGCCGCGCGCGATGTGCTGGCTGCAATTGACTCGGTGTACCCGTGTGGGGTTGCAAGCCCCGTTTCCGTTGGGCTCCGTGTCGAACCGGTCGGGGCCATGAAGTCGCGTCCGACGATAATCCCGTTCCGGCATGAGGCAGCTTGACCGTGCTGATGCCGTACGATGGGAGCCCGTGCCGACGCGCGGCCTCGCCGATACGTCGGGCAACGGAATTGTCACGGGTGAATTGATTTAGAAACGCGGCATCACGACGTGGTCCGCGCGTTGAGTGCGCAGGCGCGTCATGCGTGGACGTAGTCCGTGGTGGCTGGGCTCGCACTGGCATAGCCTGCGATGACGTGGCAGGCGATGGTAATTGCCACAGCGGATACGGCAGCGTGCGCCCGGGACCGGTCATCGTCTGATTGATGACGTTTTCCACGTTGGCTGTCTCGCGTAGCGCCGATAGAAAGCGTGTACGCTCGAAGTCCGGTGCGACGCAGTCTTGAACGTAGATGAAGCGCCGTTGTAACACCAGCCACAATGCCGTGTGCGTTGGTCAAGCGGTGAATGGCGCGGTGCTGGCTAAGCGCCGCTGCACGCTGAATGCGATTTCGGCGTCGTAGGTATAGCTGTTGGGCAACCGGCAGCGTTCTTCGGTCCAGCAGGTATTGCCTCTCTCATGCGAGAGTGCGTGTCTTCCAACCATTCCTGCTTCATCTGCATCGGTCTGGACAGTACCGAGCAATCCGCGACGGCGGGGCGCACCTGGAAGACAGGGTCATTGTCGCGCAATGCTACCCCGATGGCACCGCATATACGCCATGCAACGGGCATGGGGAAAAGGAGCCAAGCGGGTGCGTCATCAATGCGGGTGAATCAAACGCACGATTGCGCCTCGCGTGGCTGATGCGCCCCCAGTGAAAGAATATGAACTGGCGCAGCTGCTCAATAAACCGACGACTGTACGCCGTTATGGTTTGACCCGAGGCCCTAGCCGATAACGCGTTATCCGCCAAAAATCCAGCGATTGCGGCGCATGATTATGTTTATCCGCCCGTTTTCATCTACCTTACGGCGCAGCATCGCTTTGCGCTGTGTGTATCTGACTTTTTGCTGAGCTTGCGAATGGACTTTGATCTCAATACCACTTTAAACAACTATCCGGCCTATATCTGCACGGTTGAGGCATGCTCGCAACCTGCCGCGTTAGCGCCACCGCCATTGAAGCCGCCAAGCAGTGCTTTGGCTAACACGTTGGCCAGCCGGCCCACGACATACCAGGATCTGCCAGTCGAAATTCTCCAACAAGTGGCCGATTGTATGCCGCCCGACGATATCGGTAATCTGTCAACGGTGAACAGCCAGACCTATCATGCGCTGCAAGAAAGGCGACTGAGCTGGCTTTGTCGCCAACGCATTTCCCATGCCGGTGCGCTGGATCGCACGTCGGTACAACAGTTGTTGACCGAAATTGAGCGTATTGGCACTGGCTCCCTGCGCGCTGAATTGCTTCAGGCGCTGTGGCAACGAGCAAGAAGGCAGTACATAGTGAAACCCGAGGTATTCATAGCGATCTTCCAAGCGGCGGGCCGTGTACCAAAGCATGGCTTGCAGGTACAAAAAGACATGATTGGGACCATACAGGGGATTCCGTTCCAGCACCAACGCAATCTGTATAGGTTCGTATATGCAGACGCCGAACGACGCTCCCCTGAGCAGGGCAGTACCTGGGGCGCTGTTGCATCGATGCTACCAATCTACGGTTATGCACTACCGGTGTGGCTTGATGCACCGCAGATCGAAAGCGAATATCGAGCTCTTTTAAGCCGGCTACCTGCGTTAGACACGTTTGGACAGGCGGAACTGATAACGGCATTAGCCGAAGTGCTAGGCGCATTCTCATTATCGTCCCCGTCCTCCAAATATTATGCTTATCGTTATGATGTTGCGAGCGCGACGATCATTGAATTGTACGAAACACTGTTTCAATGGATGCAACGCCTACCAGCGTCGCATCAGGGCGCGCCGATCGGCGCACTAGCCGATCGAGTATCGATGCTGCCAGAGGCACAAAGGCCAATGTACCTCGCTCATCTGCGGCATTTGACGCTGTCACTGCCGGATCATCAATTAGGCAGCGCGTTACGCTACTTGCCGAGCGCGTTAATGGTGCAGCTACCTCCAGATCAACATGCGCATGAGCTTGCGCTGCTCGAACCCGCCCTTGAGCGCGTGCTACCCGCACAGCGCGGACTAGCAGCGCTTGGGCTGCTCGATGAAACATCGCGGTTGAACGATGCACTGTTAAAGCAGGTATGGCAGCGTGCGATGCATTTGCTCGACGGCAGCAATGGACCCAGCATAGCGGAAGTGTTCTACGATATCCACTTACGGATTGGACTGAAACTCAATAACCAGCAATGGGAGGACGCAAGAACTGAAATTACGGCCTTCTTCGGGCGCAACCAGTTCGATCAAGCCACCCGCAATGAAATGATGAACCCCCTAAATTATTGTTGGTTCCGCATGTATCAAACACCGTAAACTAGCTCACGGCCGCATGCTTGGTAGCGGTTAAAGGCGCGCGATTTCGACCTGGCGTCGCTCGTGGCACAACACTCAAACATCGTCGCGCCGGCGTGCCGCGTCTACCACGGTGGCGTGGCGGAGTGCTCGCGACCGGCAATCGTCGCTCGGATCGACTCGGTCACGGTGCACGATGCCGGTGATGGTGCCCAGTGGGGACACACCTCATTATAGTACTCGCGCCAGGCCTCGATTTTGTGCTTGGCGTCCTCGAACGACAAGAACCCATGCGCGTTGAGGCATTCCTCACGCAAGCGCCCGTTGGACGACTCGTTCTTCGCGTTATCAGTTGGTTTGCCGGGACGTGAGAAATCGATCTCTACGCCTCTCTCATACGCCCACTTGTCGAGCACCTTAGAGATGTTCGCTGCCATTGTCCGCCTTGATAAAGCGCGGTAACGGTCGGCCAGCAGTGATGCGAGCGGGCATAGCCTTGCCAGAGGCAACGACAATCGCTTACCTGGCTTTAATGGCGAGCGTCTCGATCTGATCAGCGGCACGTATCACCTAGGCAATGACTACCGAGCGTATAACCCGGTACTGATGCGTTTTAACTGTCCCGAGCGGCCATCTGAGTTGGCAAGCAGGGCTGGGTATCGGGTTAGGCACCCTCGGTATTGCGGCGGCTGTGTTGTCAAGCGCATCTGAAATTTGGCTCTTCCCCACTTTGTGTGAAGTTTCACGTTATAAGTCAGCACCGATTCAACACGCGAGTACGAAGCAGTTGGAAGCCGGCGAGGCCATACATTGGGCGCTTGACCATGTCAGTGAACTCGAGCGACAGCCGCCGATTGCGAAGCCGCGCGAGGATCCAGCGCTCGACGATCTGTACGTTGACCTCGACCTTCGCCTTGTCCTGCGGTTTGCACGGCCGCGCCGGCAACATGGCGCTCGCGTAGTGGTTCACGAAGTCCTGCGTAGTGTTGCCCAGCATCGGTTCGTAGCGATCGGCTTTGGCGATCAGCGCCTTGGGGTTGTCGGGCACCAGCAGTTCGGGAACGCCGCCGTAGAACTCCATCGCGAACCGTTCGCCGTAGCGGGTCTGTGGCAGCGCTACGAGACGTCCGACGGGTGCGTGATCGGCGTCACGATGCTGACCGTCAACGCCGACGGCCACGCTGTCATGGGCCGGATGCATCGGCCAGGTGACGAGAAGCGCGGTCGTGATTCTGTGGCCCGCCGACTACGACGAGTAGCTGCATACGACGAACCTCGAGGCCGCGCGCGTGATGCTGCGGCTGTATCCGGCCGACGCGATGGTGGCCGTGACGCACGCCCGCTGAGGGCCGCGGCGCCGGCGTTTCCGAGGAAAGCCGACAATTCCGAGCTTGCGGGACGGCTTTTGCGCTCGTGGAGGCAAACATCCTCGTAACAGTAGCCCAAGGCGCGCTCGTTACGAGGCATGACCACGCACGATCCGCTTAAGGCATGGAGTGCAGTCGCCGCCCATGTACATACGCGTATTTACATAGAGCGGTGGATAGTCTATAGTACATCCACAGTACACACATCAGGAACCACTATGCATACCACCCGCGTTTTCAAGAATGGCAACTCGCAAGCCGTTCGCATTCCCGCCGACCTTGCTTACGACCGGAGCGATATCGAAATCGAAATTGAGCGCGTAGGCGACGAGATCCGTATCCGTCCGATGCGTCGTCCGCTGACTGGCGTGCTCAAGAAGTTTGCGAAATTCGGGCCGGATTTCATGGCTGAAGGCCGCGGCGAGCAGGAGCAGGCGGAGCGCGAGGGATTGTAATGCCGCGCTTTATGCTCGATACGAACATGTGCATCTACCTGATGAAGAATCAGCCTGAAGAAGTCGCGAAGCGATTTGCGCAGTGCTACGTCGGGGATGTGGTGATGTCCGCAGTCACCTACGCTGAACTTGAATACGGCGTCGTAGTGTCTGCGAACCGAACTCGCGAGCGCCGCAATCTCGCTGCCCTAATCGAAGATATTCCTGTGGCCCCGTTCGACGCTGCCGCAGCAACGGCCTACGGGCCTGTGCGCAAAGCGACGAGCGAGCGCAAGAAGGATGCTCTTGACAAGCTGATCGCCGCACACGCGATTGCCCTGGACGTTATTCTCGTTACCAACAACGAGGGCGATTTTGCCAGCTATCCCGGTATCAGGCTCGAAAACTGGCTCAACAAGTAGAAAACTCAAACATGTTTATTAATCTCGAAATTTGGAACGAAGAGCCTTGCCACGATAAGGGGGATGAACAAGGTACGCGTAAATTCCTATCATAAGTTTTGAAGTTATGAAATTCGCTTAACTTATGGTCGAATTGCCATAAACGTGCAAAATTCGGGCTGGCCATAGATACAACTTAGCCGTTACATATTGAAGGCGTTCGCTGACATGACCGCTTTGCAACGGGCCGAAGCGGCACCTAACGAAAGACGCGGCTTCATCGTCAATGCGCAAACGCGCTCCCTCATAGCGGGCCGTGGCGTCGGCATGCAAACGGACAATGCGCAGACAATCACTGCCAGCCTCCGCATGCTTGCCACTCAATGGTTAAAGTCGCGGGAAGGAATAGAGGAACAACGTCACATCGGGCTTTTTGGGCCGTTCCGCATCATCCACCCCTGGTACCGATGTCACAGGCCACAATTCCCCCTAACACAATGAACATGATTGCGGCGGTCGTACGTACAGCGGTCGTCGGTAGCCGATGTGCAAAACATTTACCGAGAAAAATAACTGGCATGTTCGCGAACATCATGCCTAGCGTGGTGCCGATAATGACGCTAGGGAGATCGTGGTACCGGGCGGCCAATACGACGGTTGCGATTTGGGTCTTATCGCCCATTTCCGCAAAAAAAAATGTCAGCAATGTAGTGCCGAAGATTCCAAGCTTCGTATGCGTAGGCTGCACCTGTTCCGTACGCAGCTTGCCAGGAACCAGTACCCATACGCCCATCGCGATGAACGACAGCGCGAGTGCCCAGCGCATTGCCGATGGAGCGAGCACTGATAGCAGCCATTGGCCAAGTGCGCTCGCTCCAGTATGGTTCACCAGGGTGGCGGCCAGCATGCCAAACAAGATCGGCCAAGGTTGGCGATAGCGTGCGGCGAGCGCGAAACACAGCAGTTGCGTTTTATCACCGATTTCGGCAAGTGCAACGCTGCTAATAGAAACAAGCAAAGTTTCGATCATTTATGGTGTATCCTAGGCTGTCAATGCGCAAGCAGTGATCCATGCGTTTCCCTATGCTAGCCAATTGATTATTGTAACGGAACCGATGCGTTTGCTTACTTATTCTCAAAGATGTGATTCAAAAGAATATCGCGTACTGATTCAGCCTTCACTGGCGCGGCGGGTAGCTTATCGGCATGTGAACTGATCAAGACCGGGCCTTGTTCAATATCGTCGGTTGGGCGTCCGTGGGAGCCTTTTACCAGTAGCGGGTTCAATGGAATTACATCAAGCAGGCTACGCATGCCCAGTTGCCGTTTAAAAAGTTTCCAACCAATTTGTAGGCGGGGAAAGACCCGCTCGGGGTCGATGAATAACTCTACTGGGTCATAGCCCGGTTTGCGATGAATGTCCACTGTGCGTGCAAAATCAGGCGCACGCGCGTCATCGAGCCAATAATAGTAGCTGAACCAACGATCAGCCTGGCTGATGGCCACCAGTTCACCGGCACGTAGATGATCCAGTCCTATACTATGCTGGCCTGCCCTGTCCAATACGGTGTCGACGCCGTCCAAGCGCTGCAACAGCGCCTTGACTTCATCGATTAGCGCGTTATGCTGGATATAGACATGGGCGACTTGATGATCAGCCAGCGCAAACGCCTCGGATGCCCCACAATCGAGCTTCTCTTCCCCCTGTTCATCACGTACTGCGAGCCAGCCGGCTTGACGCAACGCGCGATTGATTGGAATATCGCTCGATACCGGCGTGATTCCGTATTCCGACAAAACGATGACGTGCATGCCGTAGCTGTCCGCGTGCTCGATGAGCTCACCGCATAGTGCATCCACCGCAGCGACTTCTCGAGCAATAGCCGGATGACTTGGCCCAAGCTTTTGCAAGCAGTAGTCTAAATGGGGAAGGTACACCAGCGTCAATGTGGGCTGTCGGGTGCCACACAAGTGCAGCGCGCAGTCCGTGATCCACCGGCTTGACGCAAGGCCAGCCGCCGGCCCCCAAAATTGGAATAGCGGGAATTCGCCCAATTGCCATAGCAATTCCGAATGCAATGCGGCCGGTTGCGTATAGAAGTCAGGGATCTTGCGGCCATCCGCCTTATAAATCGGCCGCGGCGTGACGCTCCAGTCCACATCCGCATACATATTGAACCACCAAAATAGCTGCGCACAACTGAAGTCTGGATTGCGCGCTTTGGCTTCGTGCCAGAGTTTGTCCCCTTCGACTAATCCATTGTTTTGCTTCCAAAACAGCGGTTCTGCCAATTCACGCGAATACCAGCCGTTGGCGACGCAGCCATGCTGTTGCGGCAAGCGGCCCGTCAATAGCGTAGCTTGAACCGGGCAAGTCAAAGCTGGTGTCACGGTGACTAAAGGACGCATTGCGCCGCGCTTGGCCAAAGCGGATAAGTGAGGCGCATGCTTCAGTAGCTGGCCGCTTAACCCCACTACATTCAGGACGATCACGCGTTGCATAGCAGCACCTTGCTTAAGTTAGCGTATTCATGGTTGGGCGGCTCGCGGACGGCGATCACGAGATCGCCCGACTACGCCGATTCTTGGCATCGGTTACTCAGTGGTGGTTACCTGCGGAGTTTGTCCGCGTAGCACTGAATTGCCCTCCCAGTTATGACGCTGATCAATCAGCAGCGGCGTTTCAGCCTCGGCGATATCAAGCCGTGCGCTTTGGGCGAAAAAAGCAAGCGGATTGTGCCAAACGATCGTTTCGATTTCATGCTCGGCGATGCCCGCATCACGCATAGCCGCTGCAGTTTTAGGCACTTTCAACGGATCGCTGACGCCCCAGTCCGCTGCGCTATTCATGATGATGCGCTCGCTGCCATACTGCTTAACCAGCGCGACCATACGCGCCTCATCCATCTTGGTGTGTGGGTAAATCGAATGTCCAGCCCAGCAACCTGAGTCAAGCACCAGCGGGAGTGTCTCTTCCGTATTGTGGTCAATCAATACCCGTTTTTGGTCAATGCCGCTTTCGCGAATGAGCGCGAGAGTGCGAATGGTGCCAGCTTTTTTATTTCGATGAGGCGTATGCACCAGCACAGGCAGGTCATGTTCGATTGCCAGTTCAATTTGACGGGCAAAATAATGGGCTTCGGCCGGTGTTTCATCGTCGAATCCGACTTCGCCCACTGCCACCACGCCATCTTTATCAAGATAGCGCTCAAGCAACGCGATGACGCCATCAGCAATATCCGAATTATTAGTTTCTTTAGGGTTCAAGCCCAGCGTGCAAAAGTGGCGGATGCCAAACTGGCCGGCCCGGAAACGTTCCCAGCCCAATAAAGATAAGAAATAGTCTTCGAACGTGCCGACATGCGTGCGCGGCTGTCCCATCCAGAAAGCCGGCTCTACCACGACCGTAATGCCCGCGTTGCTCATCGCCTGGTAATCATCGGTGGTGCGTGAGGTCATATGGATATGGGGGTCAAACATTTTCATGTTCAATACCTCGCAGAATGAAGTTAAGATCGTCAGATATCTGACGTTTTGCAGCGCACCGTTCACTGGCGTAATCGGCAACCATGCGTTTTAATGTGGGAGTGAGTCGTTTATTGAGTCCAGCAATGCG
Source organism: Mycetohabitans endofungorum (assembly GCF_037477895.1). Taxonomy (NCBI): domain Bacteria; kingdom Pseudomonadati; phylum Pseudomonadota; class Betaproteobacteria; order Burkholderiales; family Burkholderiaceae; genus Mycetohabitans; species Mycetohabitans endofungorum. The sequence continues at coordinate 469,600 of NZ_CP132745.1, read as the reverse complement.
GCGGATTGACGTGCCGGTAAAAAGAGCCTTCAAGACAAGTTGATTAAAATTCAACTCGCAGAGGAAACGTTCGGGATACGCATTGTCACAAGCGATCGCTTCAAAGACAATCGCCACATTGCTACGGCAACCCTCCGCGGCAATCGATACCCATCGCTGCGGTTCGGGCAATAAGATTAAACTGCGCAATATTGCTTGCTGCTCAGTACTATCGCCACGTCGATAGAGACGCGTGACAACGCTAAGATATTCAGCACTGGGCTGCAACGACAAGGTATGTAAGAGGATCAGCACTCTACCAAAATCACCTATACTCCATTGCTGTGGCGCAATGACGCCGGCTCCGCGCAATGTATCAAGCGTCTTAGCGGGTAACGACGGCAGACCCGCGAGTCGGCGCTGTGCTATTGCAAAATGATGCTCGATACTGTGCTCGAGATCATCACTGCATGAGGCAGGCCTTGTGATGATCTGTTGGTAGCGAGCCAGCCAATTTTTTGCCCGATCTGCCTTATCCTCTGCAGAGCAGGCTTCGGCGGCTTGGAGTAAACCCGCATAAAGCGTATTCGCGATTGTCATAACCAAATTTAATATTAGGTTGGCGATAAGGCTAACTGAGCATAGGTTGACTGGAATTTAGTTTCCTGCAATACGCCGCTGCCATAAAATTGTCAGAAAAAAAGCAACCACGCTTGCCACTGTCCAGCTTGGCGCGCCGTGAATCGAAATCAGTAATGCGTCAATCAATGCCATGCCAGCGATCAGTTCGCCTGTGGCGCTGCGCAAATCGCACGTCTTAGCGCGAAAGGCCGCACGCTGAAGATGCCATATTGTCCAACACGCAAACGCCCCTAGATAGCCCCATGCCCATCGATGGATCGGCAAACTCATTAGCGCATACACCAGCGGCGCCGCGAGTCCAAGCACGGGCACAAAACGAATCATTGAGCCGGTGAACTGCTGCTTAGCAGCGTAGGTTAGGCCCACTGTGTAAGCGAATAAAATAACCGAGCCTTGCGATGCGGGTTGGGATAAGGTGCCGTTTGTGAAAGCTAATGCACTGATAATATAAACCAGCATCCGGCACAGGCCCATGATCAACGGACCCAATGGGTTATCTTTATGATACAAGTTATAAAGTACAACCAAATGCGCTAAAATAACACCGCTGGCAAAAGTACCACTTCCTTGTGAGGCGAGCAATAGTACGCCCGCACCGAGCATCGCCAAGCCACTGACCGATACCGTCGAAACACTGATTTGACCCGCAGGAATCGGTCGTTCTGGCCGCTCAATCACGTCGATCGCTCGATCGCATACGTCATTGAGAAACATACCAGCGGTGTAGATCAGCGACATCGCTAATAACAAGCATAGCAAAGTGAGAGGGTGGATGGACTGGCCAGTAAGTACCGCACCAGCAATGACATTGCTCCATACAGTGGGCAGGTTGGAAACGCGCCCCAGACGTAAAGCGACATGCCAGTTGATCATTTCAGCTGCTCCTGGACCCATTGCAACTCATGCGAGATCGCTTCGACAAGGCTGCCATTCGACTGAGTACGTTCGGTATGATGTGGCTGATAGACAGCCGGTAACGCATGCCACGTATAAGTTTCCACTTCCAGATGAGTCGAAATTGGCGTATCACGTTGCATTGCCAACATGGTCTTTAAGAACGTTTGCGTGCTCTCGAATGGTCCCACGGTGTTGGCCCATACAGGCACATGAAAATGAATACGCCATTCGCATTCGATATCGGTGTTCTCATAAACCGATGGAACAGTATTGAGGGCACTAAGTGCATCAGGCAAATCAATCATGCGCTGTAGCTCAGTGTTGGTTTCAGCTGTACGGCGCTCAATCACTTGATGTAAATACACCTGTTCGGCGAATGGCTGCAGCGCGCGTGCATGCGATGCACACGGGCGAGGAACGCGCAGCCCAGCACTGAGTTGCAACTTGGCAATGCGGATCCTCGCTTGCCTAAAGCGGCTTATCATATCGTTCGGATCTTCGAACTCGACAGCGGCGTGGCACGTGTCAATGCACACGCCTAAATGACGTCGGATCAACGCGAGCGCCGCAGCGTCGTCTAGTGCGCATGCGGCTGCAATGTGCTCAGTCGCGGTGGCGTTGAGCAGATATTCCTCAAAAAACGTAATGGTTTCGGTTGTGGTTTCCAACAGGCAACACGGCTCTGGCTCTAGCGCCAGCGTGATACATCGCCCTGTTTCCTGATGTAGCCGATGCAGCATCACTGCATGCTCAAGCAGTTGCTTAGCCATCACGGACCGGCACTGAGGATCGTCAGCGAGATGCGGTTTGAATCCCCCGGCAACGGTGCTGATACTGCCTTCGATATCTTGATCGGCGGGTAAGAGTTGAGCCAGCAGGCGGGCTAGCCGATTGCTGTATTCAAGCCGCCGCGGGTCGCGCCAATCAGGTAGATAAACCGCATCTTTAATAGATTGCTGATGAAAATGACCAAAGGGGAATCCGTTGAGCGTGAACACATATAAATCATGCGTTTGCAAGAAAGCCTTGAATTGCGCGAGCGCGATAGGATCGTCTAGTTCGCGAGCCGCCAGCTCGGATAGCCATAATCCAACACCAAACGGTGCATGGGGCGAGACACGCGCCTTGATTTGAGGCAGATAGTGGCCCAATGTGGCACGCACTTCAGGCCAGCTTTGTGCAGGATGAACATTGGTGCAATAAGTCAAATGGGCTCGTTGGGAGGGTGGCATGGCATCTCAACACAGCGCATAAGGTTTTTCGATATCGGTCCGATACATAGGGCTCATCCGATTGCGCGGTCTCGTGATTAGCGAGGCCGCACCATGATTGGTTGGCTCAGCCTTTCAACGTGCCTTCGCTGACTTAGCCGGCATTTGCAGTTCGCTTTTCTTGCCTTCATCGCAGTCGGTTTTAAAAAGGCAGTACCATGGCGGAAATTTTTCGTGGTTGTTGAAGACCTGATACATAGTGCGAGCGCTAGTCCAATGCTCAGGGAATCCCGGATCGGGTTGAGGCCGCTCATTTTGATGACTCTAGTCACATAGCGCATAGGAAGCATAACATTTTTCGTTATGTACCCTGTTTGTGGGATAAATATGCCGTTCGTAAATGTCATTATCTTCCCGGTATTCGCAAACATCCTCTTTCGGTACGGTCCTTTGATAAGATAGACCTGAACCCAACGCTGAGGCCATGCATGCTAAGACCAGCATCAATGCTAAAGCCCATTGAGGCCATAAACTGCGTAATTTTGTGATGTAAATTTTAATTTTATACCGTTTCATGATAAAATTCCTTTTTTGCAATGTGCAAGCGATGTCTATCTTGCTCTTGTAACCAGTTGATGGCCACATTGACTTCGCATTCGTCAATGGTGTGAACTTCCACGCTTTGCCCGATTTGTTTAATTAATGTGACGGTCAACTCGCCGCCCAAATGTTCACGGAACTCGGTGAGCCCTTCCAGCACCTGTCGCCGACCAGATTGATCGCGTGCATCGAGCGCGTCGTGCCACAAACGGAACCCCAGATGGCTCAGCAACGTGTACATTGCAGCCAATACAGGCTTTTCCAACAAACCTATGGCCACTGCATAACGGGTATCTAGTGCGAGGCCAATCGCGACGGCTTCACCATGCATGAGCGTATGGGCGCTTAGGGTCTCCAATTTGTGCGCTGCCCAGTGCCCGAAATCAAGCGGGCGTGCACTGCCTGATTCAAATGGGTCACCGCCTTGGCTGATATGCTGCAAGTGTAGCTCGGCGCAACGGCGAATCATCCATTGCATCGCGTTCGGCTCGAAATTCGCAAGCGCACTGGCATGAGCCGTCAGCCAATCGAAGAAGGCCCGATCACGGATCGCAGCGACTTTAACCGCTTCGGCCATGCCCGCGATGCAATGCCGTGCAGGCAGCGTCGCGATAAAGTCAAAGTCATTGATTACCGCAAACGGTGGGGTAAAGGTGCCCAAGAAGTTTTTTACCCCAAAAGCGTTAATAGCCGTTTTAACGCCGATACCCGCGTCATTCTGAGCTAAAACTGTCGTGGGCAACCGGATCAGCCGCACGCCGCGATGCGTCGTGGCCGCCGCGTATCCAACCGCGTCTAGCATCGCGCCACCACCGACCGCCACCACACAAGCATGACGATCGATATGCCGATCGTGCAACCATTGTTGTAATGCAAAGACCGCGCCGGGATCGTGTTTGAGTTGCTCCCCGCCAGCCACCACACGCGGTGCATCAACCAATTCAAGCGTATCTGCATGACGTAACGCATATGCCTGTAAAGCCTGAACGATAGCGGGATTAGCCTTGGCAAAGTCGGCATCGATCACGGCAACGAAGCGGTGGCGTCGGTGCGGTTCCAGCCGGCGGATTGCCCGTTGCAACGTCAAATTGTGTGGGTCACTAAATACACCACGGGTGAAATACACGGGATATTCGAACGGTACATTGAAACGTTGCATCACGCTATCGGTATCGACGGCATGGGCAGACGAATTCTCGTCGATCGGCCCGTCTTCTTTCATGGATTCCGACAGACATTGCATAGCGATTCCTCTTTGACAAGGGACAAAACGCTAAAAGCCGAAGCAGTTTTTTCTCAACTCAGCGGGCTGCAGTGAAAAATTACGTTTGCCACTATAAACTTGAAATATTGACTGCCGTTTCAAGCCATTTAAGCTTTTAGCCCGCTTGCCGAGCATGCAATCACCCCAGTTTTATGAAATATCAGCTGCATTTAAACCTTTAACGCTCTTTGAGCGGAATGTACTCAAAGCTAAGACCAGCATTTTTTCCATCTCCCAAAGGAATTTGCATTAGTCCCACCGCAGCAACTCTGAGGTCGTACATAAAACCCATTGCTTTGTCCATTAGTGTGGGATCTCCGTTGAAAGCTTGATGTAGTGTATCTAGCAAGTTGCTGTAATAGCTGGCAAACTGTTTAATACGAGACTGAATTGCCGGTTTATCATTAAAATCGTCTATTTTGGGGTTGGGCTTCATAGGATAAACACCTTCTACATTAAATGGAATTGCTTCTCCAAAATATCCGTACTGACCGTTAGAGCACTTAATAAGCCTGCGCCCTTGGGTAATTGCCTTAAACCTATAATAGTGGGCTGGAAGATTGTGGGCTTGCATAGGATCGGTTGAGGTTCCCTCGCCCTCCACAACAATAATATCGATTGCCCTTTCGCAAGAAGACATGTCATTTATCTCAAATAACTTATCTTCTGTAAACCACTGCTTTTTCGTTGTTTTAGAAGTAACCTGCCTGGCGAAATTGGAAAATGAAGGTTGCAGCTCCTTAATCTTATTTTTAAGTTCTTTATAAAATGCACCAATGGTGGATGGCGGATTGGCGCTATATAAAGCTATAGGGTTTTCAGGAAGCTCAATTCGCATAAAAATTTTCTTAACCAAATCCATCGAAAAAGCTTCTATCCCCACCTTAAAATCTTCTCCCCCGATCCCCATAGGCAAAGGCCCGGGATATTTGGGAATAAAATTGGGCGTATTAATTTCAGGTTCGCCGCCAATCGCGATCAGAATGTTGGCCGCAATGGTCATATGCAGCATCTCTTGAACGACAATGCCGCGAATAAACTCAATAATCATGTCATTAACGCCCGGCTTGAGCGAAAACATCGCGGTCAAATAAGGTGGGATAGTGCTATGCTCCAACGCGATCGCATTTTGTAGTGGCCCATATAAATCAGTAACATTCTGGGCTTCAATAATTTCATCTATGAACGTTTGTTTTAGTGTAAGCGGCGTCCCAAAGTTTGCAAAAGTCTCTATCATGATTCTTCTCCTTGCTTTACGTTTAACAGCCGGGTCTGGTATTGCGCTACAAAAGCAGCTTTACTGTCAGGCTGTGGTGTGCCGGATGGCTTTGGGCCTTTCTGCTTAGGTTTTTCTGGTATTAGTTTTTCTGGATTAAGGGGTGTTTGTTGCCAGACAACTTGGTTATTTTTAGGAAAGTCAGCCGGATCCCCCTTTATGGGAGAATTCAGCCAATTTAAAATGTTTTTTCGCTTATTTCTCGATAGATCTCGCTGGATAGGCATATAGTTCGGATCTTTTTCCGGGAGGGAGAAAACAAGTTTAAGAATCTCCCTTTTATTTACTACGGCGTCATAATCGCCTAGGTCAACGACGTAACGACTCATAATAGGATAAAGATTGCTGTATTGTTGAAGGATGGGTTGGATATCAGAAAACCAATTAGGGTTTGCTTTGACTTCTTCAAAATCAAAAGCTAGTACACCAATAAACTCTAAAAAATTGCGGATGTACCCTGGTGGCTCGTCTCGCAACTTATAGCCAATACCATAAAGTTGTCCGTCAACATAGCCACGCGGACTCCCCGGCCCTTTTTCTGAAGCAAGGATATGCAATTGAGCATATCCTTGTGTATTAGTTTTGAATTGAAACTCTCCTATACGTCGATCTCCAAGAATTGCAGTGGGGCTTGAGTAGCTAAGGACACCTTCAGGAACACCAATTTTGGGAATAGGGACTGGCGGGTCTAATGGATAATCAGCGCCGCCTGTCCCCCCCATCGGATTAGCTGCACCGGATAGCGTGAAGATAGAAATAGCGGCGTCGGAAAGGGGGGCTCCATACCGTGACGCATAAAAATCTACAGTTTCTGTATCTCCTGGATTGATGCGGAAAATGCTTCGCTCGGCACGAACATATAAGCCTGCTAAAGATTCGTTAACCAATTCCAGTGGGGCTGCATCACCAGTACGCCCTTGTAACACAAGCGGTTCGACTTCTATTTTTTTGACTGACTTCGAATCTATTAAAAAATCTATTATTCCACCAGTTTTTTCATACCAATCCGGTTTTTTAAATTCCTCAGATTTAATTTCTCCTATTATTATTTCGTTGGATTTGGTGGCAATTTCTAAAGAATCATAGCTCACATCAATCTCGAAATCACCTCCGGATTTTTTTATTGGTAAGCAGTGGCTAAAATCGGCGGTAAGTATATTTTTTTCTTTATCTACTTTGCATTGGTATCCAAATATTCCGCCAGCTGGACTCAATGGGTCGCCTGTTTTTTGATCTGGGGCCGCTATCATCTGCCGTCCCATTACAAAGTGCTTCGGCTCATTTTCGCAATAGGGGCCAATCGTTCCAATAATAGAACCAATAACACGACTAGGGTCCTGAACAGATGCTGAGCTTAATTCATTGTATCCATAAAGACTAAAATGAATGGAAAGTTTGTCTGGTTCGTTAATAGATAATTGATCTAAGACCTTAGAGTTACAACTAAATTTAAGCCATTCTTTAACTTCAATAACTGACTGATAGTCAGCGGAAAACGCCGTACTTCCCTTTTGTTCTTTCCATCTTTTCCAAATATTCGTAAAAGCTACTGGTATCATATCGCCAGTAAAAATGGTCTGATTAGTACTATCGGTTAACCTTACTTGCAGCCCCCATATCTCTGAAGAAAGCTGATGTTGAGGGTCCAAGTCTACTAGCTTGGCTGGCGGTTGCTGATTGGCATCGTTTAGCGACATTCCGATAATCGGATCTGGGTCTTGATCATTAATAGTAATAGGCTTGGGTTTGCGGTTCTCTTCATCCCACAAACAAGCGCTGTTGATTTTGCAGTCCAAAAGTCTAAAAATACCCGTTCCTTCTGGGTTCCAGTTGGTAGGGGTTAATTTGACGTCTTCATCACTAGTGCTTTGATACCTTTTTTTAAAGGTTGCATTGTCATAGTAGCGCACGTCGTTATTCACAGTTGACACATTGGCTTGAAACTTCCCTGAAAAATTAATGCGCGGAAAATCAAGGTAACTCATTTGGAAGCCTCCATCAATAGTCTATCTATCAAAACTTTATTGCACTTTCATTTGCATGAATCATTTGTGTCAGCCTTCCTTGGTGAAAATAAGCGAAGGGCAGTCGTTTGGCGTTGCGATAATATTGTCTTATTGCTATATTGGTTTGTTTGTATTCGATATTGTATAAGGCATACCATGCCTGAATATTAGTTGCTGAAGAAAAGACCATTTTTTAAAGCTGCCACGTTGGTGCGCTAAGAATTTCTTATACCTAGTGAGGCGGGTTCAAAGCAGAATGAGCAGGGAAAAAATGAGCAGGGAAAAATAGGCACATTGCATGAAAACAATGTGATCCAGTTTAAGATAAGGTACTTTGCCATTGTGTTCGCTCCAAATATTGCTTTCATGAGACAAGCCATCGCTGTTGCCAATGACTTACTTTTTTCTGTCCGGACCACTGCGCACGATCGTAGATTCGCTACTACGCGCGGTTTTTCGTAACGATGCCAAATCACTATAGGTTTGAATTGCAAGAATCCCAAGAAATTTTTGCTTATTCAAACCGACAAAATTGTAATGGAAAAGACCTCAATGTCACATGGTGAAAAATTATTTATGTTATTCAGGCTTAATATCATTAATAATTTGCTGATTTGTGTTGACTGAAGGTGGATATAATTGGGTAAAAAATTGGCTTAAATTTAGATTTAAGAAAAATTAAGCAGCGTGTCGAGCGCCGATATAATGCTGAATCAGCCGGAAAAGTCGCCTTGCTCTGCGGCGGCGTCATGCGATGGGCAACGTCCTCCCATGCTGCGATCGGGCAGGACGGCTAGAGCCAGGGCGCTTTGCCCCCGGCGGCCAGCCAAATTCCTGCAGGTATGGTTACTTCAAATTCCTCCTCTAATGATCTCCGGCACCCGGTGCAAAGACATTGATTTGGTTAGCCGCGCATTGGCTCGGCTTGTCTCGCCTCGCTTCTAATCAAGGAACTGGACTTGACTTTTGCCGCTGATTGGCCCGCTTGACGCCGAGTTTGAGACGGCCATCACCGAGCAGTATGCCGACCAGGTGTGAGCAGGATTGGATGTGTTCAATGAAATATTTGTCCGGCGCAAATGCAATCATTTCAATTCTCAAAGGGTGCCCCGCGATGCTTGCTCAGTTGCAAGCTCATGCTCACAGACTTTGGTTTGCCTTCAATCGTTGCGCAGGGGCTGTTTTGCGGTGTCTATAAAAGCCAGCACACCAACGCGGATCTCGTCCGTATTGAAGCGCTGCAGTTGGATTTGATCGCGAGGATGCGCAGTTGCTCGCACAGTGCGATGTAGCGGCGCTTGGGCTGCTCGATGGAACATCGTAGTTGAACGACGCCTCGAACCCTCGCAGCCCGGTCAATCAAGCTTCGCTCCTCGGATTTGATGCGCAGATTCAATGTCTCGCGCTTGGTAAATTAAGCGTCGACCCGTCGCAGGTGCCAACACCCGGCGCCGGTGCAGGCCCACAAAAGGACGAAGGGCCCACCAAGATGACGAAGGGTCTTTGTGTGGTTGTGTGCGAGCTTGTGATTTTCGTCAAGACGCGGTTGCTGCCATCACATCGAGTCGTTATCATCCTGGACTCGCTTTTGAGCCTGGCGCGCCAACGGACTTGCGTGGGGTGCAACGGGGGCTGCGGCAAAGGCTGGAAAACGCGGCATCCGGTCGGTAGTATGGGTGAACGCGCACGCCATCAGAATACTGCGTACACTTGATGTAGCAGAAAATAGCCTTTCATGTTGCTTTGGTTGATTACTTTAACGTTGTCCCGGCCCGGCTTGGGCTGGCAAGAATGAATGAAAACGACGCATGTCGCTAAGGTGGCATGCGTCATACTGTGTGATGGCAGTCATCGCAAATCTCGCGTCCTGGTTAATCGTGACCGTCGCCGCCATGGCGGTGTTGTACGCCGTGATCGCCGCAGCGGCGTCGCTGCGCGGGCGTCGACCCTCGCATCAGGCACGGTTGAATGCGCTAGGCGCGCCGCTTGCGTCGGTCAGCGTGCTCAAGCCGCTATGTGGGCTAGAGCCGCGGCTGTTCGAGAATCTCGCGACGTTCTGCGAGCAGGATCATCCGTGCTTCGAATTGCTTTGTGGCGTTCACTCCTCGAACGATCCGGCAATCGCGGTCGTCGAACGGCTGCAAGCGGCTTATCCGGCATGCGACATCCGACTGTGTGTCGATCCGCACGTGCATGGCAGCAATCTGAAGGTCAGCAATTTGATCAACCTGGCTGCACACGCCCGCTACGATACGATTGTCCTTGCCGACAGCGATATCGCGGTGGAGCCGCATTATCTGGCCTCGGTGTGCGCGCCGCTGGCCGATCCGGCTGTGGGCGTGGTCACGTGCCTGTACCGGGCACACGGCGTCGGTCCGTGGTGGACGCGGCTCGGCGCGATGTTTGTCAACGACTGGTTCGCGCCATCGGTGCGGGTCGCGCATGCTGGCGGATCGACCCGCTTCGGTTTCGGCTCGACGCTGGCGCTGCGGCGGCAGACCCTTGATACAATTGGCGGTTTCCAGCGGTTGAAGAACTGCCTTGCGGACGATTATTGGTTGGCCGAGCACGCACGCGAAATTGGGCTCGCGACGGTGTTGTCCGACATCACCGTGTCCACCGACGTCGCGGAGTCGCATTTCAGTGCGCTGTGGCGGCGTGAAACGCGTTGGTTGCGCACGATCCGCTCGATCAATCCGCTCGGTTTCGGTTTCCTGTTCGTCACGTTCACATCGCCGTGGTTGACCGTGGCTGCCGCACTCGCGCTGGCCCGGCCCGCGTCCCAGACGCTGTTGAGCGGCGTTGCCGCGGTGCTGGCCGGCATCGGTTTGCTCGCGCGGCTAGTGCTGCACTGGCGTGGCATCTACATCACCGGCGAGGTGGTTCGGGACCACGGCGCGCGCACCGTGCGCGCCTTCCTGCGCGATGTGCCGCTGGTGCCGTTGCGCGACATGTTGTTGTTGGGCCAATGGTTGAGCGCTGCGGTCGGCTCGCACGTATACTGGCGCGGCTCGCGCGTGCCGCTGGTCGGCACGCCATTACCGTCGCGCAAACGTGAGTCGCTGTAGTGGCGCGCGGCCCGACGGATCAAGGCCATGGTTTTGGGGAACGGGTGCGGCGTTCATCGCACATTGCGGAGCATTTGACTAAATGAAGACGCTTTTCTTGCAGGCTCCGTCGTTTGACGGTTTTGACGGCGGCGCCGGATCACGCTATCAGGCCAAGCGCGAAATACGCTCGTTCTGGTACCCGACGTGGCTCGCGCAGCCCGCTGCGATGGTGCCGGGCAGCCGCGTGCTCGATGCGCCGGCTGACGGCCTATCGGTCGAGGCGACGCTTGATATCGCGCAAGGCTATGACCTGGTCGTTATCCACACGAGCACGCCGTCGTTCCCAACCGACGCGTTGTTTGCGCAGAAGCTCAAGGAGCGCAAGCCGTCGGTGATGATTGGCATGGTTGGCGCGAAAGTGGCGGTCGATCCGCATGGCTCGCTCAGCGCGAGTGCGGCGATCGACTGGGTCGGCCGCGAGGAGTTCGACTATACGTGCAAGGAAGTCGCCGAAGGCCGGCCGTTGAAGGACGTCACCGGCCTGTCGTACCGGCTGGCCGATGGCTCGATCGAGCACAATCCACCGCGACCGATGATCGAGAACATGGACGAGTTGCCGTTCGTGGCGCCTATCTACAAGCGCGACCTGAAGATCGACAACTATTTCATCGGCTACCTGAAGCATCCGTACGTGTCGATCTATACCGGCCGTGGCTGCCGCTCGCGCTGCACGTTCTGCCTGTGGCCACAAACGGTCGGTGGGCATCGCTATCGGGTACGCTCGGTCGAGAATGTGCTGGAGGAAGTGAAGTGGATTCGCGACAACATGCCTGAAGTCAAGGAGATCATGTTCGACGACGACACGTTCACCGACTTCAAGCCGCGCGTGGAGGCAATCGCGCGCGGGCTCGGCAAGCTCGGTGTCACGTGGTCGTGCAATGCCAAGGCGAACGTGCCGTATTCGACGCTGAAGATTATGAAGGAGAACGGTCTGCGGCTGTTGCTGGTCGGCTACGAGTCTGGCGACGATCAGATCTTGCTGAACATCAAGAAGGGATTGCGCACCGATATCGCACGCCGTTTCAGTGAGGACTGCCGCAAGCTGGGCATCAAGATTCACGGCACGTTCATCCTCGGTCTGCCCGGGGAAACGCGCGAGACGATTCAAAAAACCATTGCGTATGCGAAGGAGATCAACCCGCATACGATCCAGGTGTCGCTGGCTGCGCCGTACCCCGGAACGACACTGTACAAGCAGGCCGTCGAGAACGGTTGGCTGGAGGAAAACAAGGTTATCAACCTGGTCAGCCACGAGGGCGTGCAGTTGGCGGCGATCGGTTACCCGCATCTGTCGCGCGAGGACATCTATCACGGCCTCGAGGAGTTCTATAAGCGGTTCTATTTCCGGCCGTCAAAAATATGGGAGATCGTGCGGGAGATGCTAACGAGCTGGGAAATGATGAAGCGCCGGCTGCGCGAGGGGGTCGAGTTCTTCCGTTTCCTACGAGCACGCGAGGCGTGACACAGTCGCCGGCCCGCGCATTGATCGTTACCGCCGACGACTTCGGGCTGCATCCGCGCGTGAACGAGGCGGTCGAGCGCGCGCATCGCGATGGCATCTTGAATGCGGCAAGCCTAATGGTGGCCGCGCCAGCCGCGCGCGATGCGCTCGAGCGTGCGCGTCGGATGCCGTCGCTGCGTGTCGGCTTGCATCTGGTGCTGGCCGACGGCAATGCGATGCTGCCGCGTGAGCGCATCGCGTCCCTGGTCGACGCCCACGGCCGGTTTGGCAATACGATGGCGCGCGATGGGGCCCGGTTCTTTTTCCTGCCGCATGTGCGCCGGCAACTGGCCCGCGAGATCCGCGCGCAGTTCGACGCGTTCGCGGCGACTGGCTTGACGCTGGACCACGTCAATACGCACAAGCATTTCCACCTGCACCCGACCGTCTTGTCGCTGATTGTCAAAATCGGCCGCGATTACGGCATGCACGCGATGCGGCTGCCGCGAGAGGCTGACGCGCCGCTGCTGCTGCGGCCGTGGATCGCGCTGGTCCAGTCGCGGCTGCGGCGTGCCGGGATCGCGTACAACGATTACGTAGTGGGCATTGCCCGCAGTGGTCAGATGGACGAGGCCGCGCTGCTCGCGGCTATCGCGCATCTGCCGCCCGGGGTCGGCGAGATCTATCTGCATCCGGCCGTGCCGGGCGAGGAGGCCATCACGCCGTCGATGCGCGATTACCGCCATGCGGATGAACTCGACGCGCTGCTGTCGCCGTGTGTTGCCGCGGCGCTGGCAGCGGCGAACGTGCGGTGCGGCGGTTTCCGCGATGTGCTGCCAGCCCGGGCCGGCACGAATCGCGAGGCACTCGCATGAAGTTGCTGCGCGCACTGAGTTGGCCTCTGGGCATCGCGATCTTCGTCGCGTTGCTGTGGCATGAGGGCGTGCATGACGTGAGCCAGCCGCTGTCGCAGGCGGGCTTTGCGTTGTTATGGCTGGTGCCATTTCACATCGTGCCGCTTGCATTCGATGCGCAAGCATGGCGAATCCTGCTAGAGCGACGTGCGTCGCTGCTGTTCCTGACCTGGGCAGCGACCGTGCGCGAAGCCGTGTCTCGGATGCTGCCGTCCGCGGGCATCGGCGGTGAACTGGTCGGTATCCGGCTGGCCGCGTGGCGCGTCAACGATGCGAGCCTGGTGGCCGTGTCGGTGGTTGTCGAGGTGCTGACCACGATCGCGGTCCAGTACGTGTTCTCGGTGCTGGGCATCGTGCTGATCTTTTTGCAGGCTTCGCACCACGGTTCGCTGACCCCGATTGTCGTCGGCCTCGTATTGTCGTTGCCGATACCGATCGTGTGCGTGGTGTTGTTGCGACGCGGCGGCTTGTTCGATAAGCTCGACCGTTTCGCGAAACGATTGTTTGGGGCTGGTCACCGGTTGCTGGCCGGCGTCGATGGCGCCGCATTGGATTGCCGCATCGACGCGGTGCTTACGCGTGCGGCGACGTTGGCGTCAGCGTTCGCATGGCAATTGGCCGGCTACGTGATCGGCGCACTGGAAACGTATTGGGCATTGGCGCTGCTGGGTCATCCCGTATCGATCGGCGCGGCGCTGGCTATCGAGGCGCTGACCCAGGCGGTACGCCACGCCGCGTTCATCGTGCCGGCCGGTCTTGGGGTGCAAGAGGCGGCGGTGCTCGTGCTGGCGCAGATGCTGGGGATCGATGCGGCGACCGCGATGTCGCTGGCGGTGACCAAGCGCATGCGCGAGGTCGTGTTCAGCGGCCTGGCGCTTGCGTCATGGCAGCTCGCGGAGTCCTGGCGTGCACATCGGACCATCGGTGAGCCATTGCGCCGTCGTTGGCGGGTGCAGCAACGGCTGCGACGGCGGGCGCGCCGTGCTGCCGCAGTTTCCGTGTCGTTGGTGCGTCGCTGACGCAACGCCGTTAGTGGCGCAATTCGCTGGGCTCGGCCGGTTCGGCTTCGCAGTTGACCGTCTGCAGGTGCCAGCGGCCGTCCACGGGCTCACCGCTGCGGAGGCTGACCCAGGCGGCGGCGCCATGCTCGATCGCGGCGCGCACGCCACGCCCGAAGCGCAAGCCGTGCAGCGTGCACAGTGGGGCGTTTTCCTCGGGGCCGCACAGCAGCATCGTGTCGTCCTCATCGCGCAGCCGTCCCCATGACGGCAGATCGATGCCACTGTGCGATTCCCGTGACCAGACGCGTTCGTCAATATCGGGCCACAACACCGCGAGGTCGTCGCGAGTCTGCGGGTCGCTACCGTTAACTAGGATTGTCAAGCGCATCGTGTGCTCCTTCGCGGTTGCGCACAGACACCGTTTGACCTCGACCGTGACCGGTGATCCGGCGTAACCAACGTGATAGAGGCGCGGCGTCAGCCACACTGTGTCGCGCGTGCCGCTTCGCGGCATTGCTGGAAGCGCAGGTAGCCGCTACGCAACAAGATCTCGTTGAAACCCGAACCTTGAAGCACGTTACATGCGGCATGCTCGATCGCCGCGCGGTGCCGGTCGAACGCCGCCAACAGGTCGCCCGGATCGGTTGACTCCGCGCCGAAATGGTCCTTGAGCGCTTCTGCCGAGATCGAGCAATCGACTTGTCGGTCATCGACCTTCGCGGTGAACCCCACGGTCAGATTCCAGTCGCGGAATTCCGGCGGTGTATTGACGAAAATGATCTCCATGATAGGCTCCCCGCGTGGCGCGGACGGGGGCGGTGCGCACGGCCGCGCCACGGCGCATCATCCAGGGCTGGGCGGGCTGCCAGCCCTAATTGAATGATCGTAGCCACTAACACGCGAAAAGCAAGAAGATTAATCATTGGGCGCCCAGTGTCCGCGCACCCATTTCCAGTGATCGTAGTCCCACACGATAGTGGCCCTTAGTCCAATGGTATCCCGGCATGGGACCGCCCGGTACCATCTCCACGACGGGGGCCGGTTGCGGCGGGCGTGCGGGCTCCACCACGCACGCGGCAAGCGCGGCGGGTACGGCTGCGGTGAGCACGAGCGCGCGCAGGCGCTGAATCGTCGGGATGGCATATTCCATGCGAATTCTCCTGTGAATTAGTCGGGGCACCGGCGTAAAGACGGCGCCTTTCCGTAGAACAACGGCTCAGGACGGCGCGTACATCACGGTTGTATGCAAACGCCTGAAGGTGTAACGGGTGATTGCGCCGATGCAGCATGCTGACGCGCGCAGCGCGTGTGAGCTTGGGCAATGTTGGCCGATCCTGCCTCATGTATTGTCCGAATGTATCGGACGCGCTGCTCGATACTTTTATTCAGCGCCGCTATAGTGAGGAGAAGTCGCGCGCGATGGTCAGTATGGGCGTGCATTGTTCTATCCACCCGTTCGAAGGAGGGCGTGATGGCCTACAAAGTTGCGGTAATAGTCGGAAGTATCCGCGTGGATTCGTGGAACAAGAAGCTCGCGCATGCGCTCGCGCGGCTGGCGGGCGACCGGCTCGAGTGCCGGTTCATCGATATTGCCACGTTGCCATTGTTTAGTGAGGATCTGGAAGTGCAGATGCCGGAGCCGGTCAGCCGGCTAAAGCTTGACATCGAGGCGGCGCAGGCGTTGTGGTTCTTCACCCCCGAGTACAACCGCGGCCTGCCCGGCGTGTTGAAAAACGCGATCGACTGGGCCTCCCGTCCGTATGGCAAGAGCTCGTTTGCTGGCAAGCCGGCTGCGGTGGCAGGCGCTTCAATTGGCACGATCGGTACGGCGATCGCCCAGCAGCAGCTGCGCAACGTACTGGCGTACCTAGATGTGCCCACGCTCGGTCAACCCGAGGTCTTCCTGCACGTCAAGGACGATACGTTCAATGCCGATGGCGACATTGCGAACGCCAGAACGAAGCAGTTCTTGCAAGGTTTCGCCGATCGCTACGTCGGATGGCTGGACAAGTTGCTGAAGTGAGTGCTGACTGCGCGCATCGGCCACGGCGGTGACCAAGGCGCGCCGCGCAGTCGCGCCTCGGTTTTTACGCCTTCCGCGACGAGGATGCCACGCAGCATCGCCCAGCCAGGGCAGTGGCCGGGCAGCATGCTTTCCAATGCCGCGCTGTCAACAATGCTGTTCCAACCCGCTGGTCGGTCGCGGCGGCTCGGCGAGCGCTCGCCGAGGGTACAACGTAGTCGCTGACCACGTGATGGCCGACGTTCTGCAAGTCGAAGAATTGGCGCGGGCCATTTGAGATCCGAACGAACCCTACCAGGCGAGCGTGATGCAGATAGGCGGCCCGACATCCCGAAGGTGAGAGCATTCGGGACAGGGGCGTGGGATGCCGGTGCGACGCAGCAGCGGGCGCCGCAAAGGTGAGGTTATTCGGGAGCCCTTGAGCGCCGATGCCGTAAATCAGGCCCACGTACGGGCCTGTCGCATGGCGCGCGATGAATCGCACCGAGCGGGCGCTTTGCTACCGTGACACGGCATCAACATTGGGTATGCCGCGCATGCTGTATCCTGCATGGATGAAGCCGGTTATCAATCCATTGGTAGCGGAGCAACGTTAAACGCGGATGGCACACTGGTCGAAAGGATGTTATGCGGATTCACCGCAAAGGTCGCCGTTGTGCATGATTATGCGATCACGTATATGGACCATCGTTCAGAGGTCTCTAACCTATCCCGCGAAGAAGTATAGAGCATACGCTGTCGCCATACTGTGACGCAGCGCCGCAGGGGTGACGCGGTGCCGCAGAACTGTCAGCCGAATCTGAGGTATCGTTGTTTTCAAGGCGGTGCAGCATTTGTTAATTAGAAATGCTAGTCAATAATCATGAGATCGTCGAGACTTCGCTAAAAAGGATTTTATATCGCTATCCTGAATATTGGTTATGTGAGAAAACCTAATCTGATTGAGCATAAATGACATTGTTGAGACAGTACATGTTGCATTTCCGTCAAGTCAGATGCCTTTGTTTGAAAGTTTAGTAGTGAGGCCCCCATGCAAGTTAATACGATCAATCCAGGCTCGTCGCAGGTGGATTCCTTGTCGTTTCACAATGAGCTGAATACACGTAGTGAAGTCGCGGGACAGGGGCTAGCACGTGCCGGTTCAAAGCCAGATGGAATGCTGGCTGAACTGCCCGCGCTCGCGTGCCGCAAGTCGATGGCAAGACGCAGAAACGTGACGAGCCAGGCCGCCGTCTTTGCCCAGCATCCTGAAGCCAAGTATTACCCTCCCGCGGTGCGACAGATCAGTGGCCTATTGGAGAAACAGAACATTGGCATATCAGATCACGCGCATGACGAGGTCATTGCGAATATGAAAGGGTTGTGCTCCGGTACGCAAACCTATACGGGGGCGCATCTGGTCGAAAGCAGGGTATTCGGACGCGATGCTATTGAACATCTCAGGTCGGGTGAGATGTATCTTGCTTCGGTAAATTGCTTCGGTTCGGTAATTAATGGTGTGGCATCGATGACAGTTGGACCGGCGCATGATTTCGATGATGCCAGACGGTCGTCGGACCCTCAAAGGGCCGCACGTGCGTATGCCAGTATCGGTTGGGACTTCGAGACACTGCCGTCGCCGACACCGCGCGGTTGACATGGGCTATCGCGGGTGCCGTTTGTGGCCAATATGTTCGGCTACGTTCCCCGGGCGCCGCCCGCTGCCGGTTGGCCATGTTCCGGAGGCGATTCGCCGAACATCGCGGCAAGCGAGGGCGTTCCCCCACCTTCACTATCGGGTCATTCTTCAGCGTTCACCGTCATGGATGCCGGGGCGGCCACCCCCGCCCCGGCACTCTGTCGTCACGCCGCCTGCAATTTACTGGCGGGCAACGGCTCGATCACCACCGGGTCGGCATGGCGGATTAGGTGTTCGAACGCGCCGAGCGACGCTTTCGCTCCTTCGCCAATGGCGATCACGATCTGCTTGAACGGCACCGTGGTCACGTCGCCGGCAGCGAATACCCCAGGTACCGACGTTGCCCCCTTGGCATCGACGACGATTTCACCGTGCGTCGACAACTCGACTGTGCCCTTCAGCCACTCCGTATTGGGTACCAGGCCGATTTGCACGAACACGCCCGCCAGTTCGATGTGTTGCGATTCACCTGTGCGAAGATCCCGGTACGTCAGCCCGTCCACCTTGCTACCGTTGCCCATGATCCGGGTAGTCTGTGCTTGTGTGATCACCGTGACGTTGGATAGGCTGTGCAGCTTGCGCTGCAACACCGCGTCGGCGCGTAACTGGGGGCCGTATTCGAGCAGCGTGACATGACTGACGATGCCCGCCAAGTCGATGGCCGCCTCGACGCCCGAATTGCCGCCTCCCACGACGGCGACACGCTTGCCTTTGAAGAGGGGCCCATCGCAGTGCGGACAATAGGCGACGCCGCGGTTGCGATATTCTCGCTCGCCTGGCACGTCGATCTCGCGCCAACGCGCGCCGGTGGCGAGTACAATGGTTTTCGCCTTCAGCACCGCGCCGCTGGCGAGCCGCACCTGATGCACGGGGCCGGGAATCAGTGCGTCGGCGCGTTGCGTATCCATGATGTCGACGTCGTACTGTGTTACATGCTGTTCGAGCGCCGTGGCGAACTTGGGTCCTTCCGTTTCCTGCACCGACACAAAGTTCTCGATGGCTAGCGTATCGAGCACCTGCCCGCCGAAGCGTTCGGCCACCACCCCCGTGGCGATACCCTTGCGTGCGGCGTAGATGGCCGCAGCCGCGCCCGCCGGTCCGCCACCGACGATCAGTACGTCGAACACTGGCTTGTTCTGTAGCGACTGCGCCGTGCGCTCACTTGCGCTGCTGTCCAGCTTGGCGAGGATATCCTTGATGCCGCTGCGGCCCTGACCGAACAGCTCGCCGTTTAAGAACATCATGGGCACCGCCATGATTTGCCGGGCTTGGACCTCATCCTGAAACAGCGCACCATCGATCGCGACATGCCGGATGCGTGGGTTGATCAATGTCATCAGGTTGAGCGCTTGCACGACTTCCGGGCAGTTTTGGCAGGATAGCGAAAAATACGTTTCGAACTGGTAGTCTCCGTCCAGTTCACGGATCTGCTGAATTAGCGCATCGTCGAGCTTCAATGGGTGTCCGCCGGTTTGCAGCAGCGCAAGCACCAGCGACGTGAACTCGTGGCCGAGTGGGATGCCCGCAAAACGGATGCCGCTGGGCTTGCCCGGCTCGCCAATCGAGAACGACGGCTTGCGCGGTTCGTCGTCACGCCGCACGTTGACACGGATGTGGCCGGACAGCGACGCAATATCGTCGAGCAACGCGAGCAGTTCGCGCGACTTGTCGCTGTCGTCGACCGATGCGACGATTTCGATTGGTCGGTTGACCTTTTCCAGGTACGTTTTGAGTTGACTTTTCAGGGTTGCGTCGAGCATGTCAGTTCCAATTGGGTAGGTATTGGGGCACGCGGCGCCTTCGTGGTAACGGCGCCGCGCGTCATGCGGTGTCTTGCGTCAGATCTTTCCGATCAGGCCCAGCGACGGCTTGAGCGTTTGCGCGCCGGGAGACCATTTCGCAGGGCAGACTTCGCCCGGATGCGCAGCGACATACTGGGCCGCTTGCACTTTGCGTAACAATTCACCGGCGTCGCGGCCGATGCCGTTGTCATGGATTTCGCATAACTTGATTTCGCCTTCCGGGTTGACGACGAACGTGCCCCGTAGCGCCATGCCTTCCTCTTCGACGAGCACCTCGAAGTTGCGCGAGATCGCCTGCGTCGGGTCGCCGATCATGGGATAGGCGATTTTGCCGATCGTGTCCGACGTGTCGTGCCACGCTTTATGTGTGAAATGCGTGTCGGTTGATACGCTGTAGATCTCGACACCGAGTTGCTGAAACTCAGCGTATCGGTCAGCCAGATCGCCGAGTTCGGTCGGGCAGACGAAGGTGAAATCGGCCGGATAGAAGACGATTATCGACCACTTACCCTTGAGTGTCTGGTCGCTGACCGGCACGAATTGACCGTTGTGATAGGCGGTTGCGTTGAACGGCTTGATCCGGCTGTTGATGATCGACATTCGGTCCTCCTGTTTGTAGGGTTTCGATCCAGGACTCCAGTATGTCGGCGGCAGGATGTTAGGTAAATTTGATTAGTTTTATAAATGCAATTTATATATTCTATTAAGTGACGCCGATGTCTGAACCGCCTCATGCCGCCGGCAGCGCAGGATAGGGCAGCAGGGCAGCGGCGCGGTGAAGGCGTCGATCAGACGCTGCCCGAGCTACACATGCGCTGGGCTAGACACGCCTTAACAGGTATGTCCAGCCGAATTCGAGGTTCAATGGAATCCATCGTCGATGGTGCTCTATATCGTGGCATAACGCTACGATGTTGCTGAGCCTGCGGGCATTGACCGGACCGACCGTTGCCAACGAAAACCCGATTCAGCAAATTTTGTCCACATGTAGCCTGTAGTTTTCTGTGTTCAAGCTGACATCTTCTGATGCGGTCTGCGTTACCTCGACGAATGACTTCGATCCTACGTCCAACAAAGCACTGTTAGCGGCCACCGATGCCTAGTAAAACTGCATGAAACGCTCCGCAGCTTTGATGATAGGCGGATGACTCCGTCGCCGAGTCTGAGAGTCGGCAATGAAGTGTCTTCGTGGAGTCGATAGCGTCTGCAACCTGTCAGGATAAAAGCGTTTCAATTGAGATGTCCGTAATCAACATGTGCCCCGCAGCATGACCGATAGCAAACGGAAGCTCAGCTGCCATCACGGCGACTTGCGGGGTAAGCCCGCAAGCCCAAAAGACAGGAATTTCACCGGTTCGCACGGCCGACAGCCCGGGGAAATCAGGCTGGCCAACATCTGTGATTCCGATTTCCAAAGGATTGCCAAAGTGAACCGGCGCACCGTGTACCTGCGGATAACGACTTGTGATTTCGATAGCTTGAATGGTTTGCGCCACGCTGAACGGGCGCATCGAAACAGCGAGTTTTCCGCCAAAGGGACCGCTTCGATGATTATCGATGTTCGAAACGAACGCAGGAGCGCTTCCGCCTAACTCAATGTGTCGCACGGGTAAACCGTTTTTCAAAAGCAGATGATCGAATGAAAACGAGCATCCGAGTGCAAAAACGACGAGGTCACCTCTCCACACCTTATTGAGGTCGGTCAGTGAATTAGAGGGCTTGCCGTTTCGATACACGGTGTATCGCGGTAGGTCAGTTCGAATGTCAATGTCCTCGCCTAACGTTGGCAAGTTCCAGCTGCCAACTTCTCCGACGGCAAGCAATGGACACGCGCGCGGATTTAGTGCGCAAAACCTCGCGAAATCAGCGGCATATTCGTGTGGAAGAATCATCAGATTCGCTTGCACATAGCCTTCACAGTATCCGGCAGTTGGCTGATCATACAGACCAGCCCGTGCAGCGCGCCGAAACTCGTATGGGTGAGTGTGCTTGTCCATGCCTCTCTCCGGTTAACAGATATTGATTTCAGCGATTTCCCCAATGCGCGTAAGTACAGCCGAATAGAGGGTGTTCAGCGAGTCTGAGTCGCCCCTATTGAAATTTCGGCTTTGCAGTAACCCATCCACTAGCGAATACACCATGGTAGTTCACCAGCTACGTCGGCACATCTAGTTGCGTCGTGGCCGTCCAGAAGGAGGGAATGACGGTGGAGGATGTCGCGAACGTGAAATATCCAGTGGTTTGCAAGAACCCATCCGAGTATCGGCCAATGCGGCATGGACGTCGTCGCAATCAAGGTGCCTGGCCACCATGACATGCTTCGCTTTAAGCACGCCAACCGCAGCCAGCGTTACGCGTTCTGACGGCAACAGGAGCACTGAGCTGCCTGGCAACGCCGCCCATGGCGGCTGCTTTGCCGACAAGCTACTTCGGCAGTGCTTCGATCGGTTCGCGTTCGGTTTTGTCGGAACAGGTCGGCATCCTTACGATTCCGGCGTGGAAGAGTCGCTTGGCATGCCGAATCTTGAAGAGGAAGCGATATGGAAGCGCAACTGTTGTCGACGAATCATCGGACCGGTGATCTGAGCCGCCAGTACGATCGCTTCCCTGACAGTTATGCGCAGGATGCGCAAGACCAGAACCAAGACAGTTCACGCCTATTCCACAGCCTGGTGCCCGGCGACCTGACTGGGTTGACCGTGCTGGACATCGGCTGCGGCGCGGGCGACGATTTGCACGCACTCGGTGCGCGAGGCGCGACGTTGTTCGGCGTGGAGCCGTCGGCGCAGTTATGCGAGCTTGCGCGACGCTGCAATCCGGGCGCGACTATCGTGCAGGCAAGTGGCGAGTCGTTGCCATTCGACGACCAGGTATTCGACGTGATCGTATCGAAATGGGCGCTCCAAACCTCACCCGATCTTGCCGCGATCCTCGCCGAGATCGAGCGCACCATGGTGCCTGGCGGATCGCTGGTCGTGCTGACCAAACACCCGTTGCGACAGTACCTGGAGAAGATCGATACATTTGGTCATGGCGTCGACTATTTCGTCCAGCAAGTCGTCGCATCGCGAATTTTCGATGGCCAGATCACGCTGTACGAACCGACGCACACGCTGCAGGCATACCTGAGCCCGAACTTCCTGCGCGTGTTCGATCTGCGAAGCTTTCATGAGGGCAGCGAATTTTCCGCCGCGCAGCAACTGAACGGTGATACTTATCCGACCTATTTTGCGCTGCACGCGCTCAAGCGTTGACGGGTTGCGGCCGGCGGTTGCCTACACCGTTCAACTGCGGCATGCGTTGCGGCGAAGCGTCGTAACGAGCTGCGACATCGCCGGGCGCGGCAAGTTGACGGGAATGCATTGTGTCAACCGGCAAGGTCGGCTCGGAGCCGGCTGGCTGCTTCCCGCAAGCCGGCCGAAATACCAGGATCAAATGTCCAGTGCCCGGCGGCGTCGACCAAAGACAGCCGCGCGCGCGGCCAAGCGGCCGCCAGCGCGTAGGCCTGGTCGGCCGGGCAGACCATGTCGAAACGGCCATGGACAATGTGACACGGCAAATGGGCGATACGGGAGACACGCGTGAGCAGCGGCGGTGACGGAGGCAGTTCGTCAGCCATGTAGTGCCGCTCGAGCAGCGCCATGGCGATGGCCGCCCGTGCCTGCGTGTCCTCCGGGACGGGATCCTGGCCGGGCACCGTATCGTGCCGGATGACGGACAGCGTCGTTTCGTAGCGATGCCACGCGTGCGCCAATTCAATGCCGGTTGCATCGAAGCGCGCCAGCGGTGCCTGCGTCAGTGCGAGCACGTCGCGCGCGCTGGCGGGCTGCTGGCCGCTGGCTTTTTCGATTACATCGAGAAACGCCGCATGCAGGTCGGGGTACAGACGCCGCACGTCCCACAGGAACCAGTCGGTGTCCTGCTTGCGCGCCAGGTAGACGCCGCGCAACAGAAATCCGCTACAGCGTTGCGGATGCGTGCTGCCATAGGCGAGTGCGAGCGTCGTACCCCATGAGCCGCCGAACACGGCCCAGCACTCGATCCGCAAGTGTTCGCGCAGTTTTTCGATATCGCCCACTAGATCCACGATGCCGTTGTGCTCTAGTTCGCCGAACGGCGTGGAGCGACCGCAGCCGCGCTGGTCGAAGAAGACGATCCGCCAGCGCGTCGCATCGAGATGGTCGGCCCAGCCCAAGCTCGTCGCGCCGCCGGGACCGCCGTGCAGCACGACGATTGGCTGCGCCTGCGGATTGCCTAATTCGCGCCAGTAGATCGAATGGCCGTTGCCGACGTCAAGCATGCCTTCGGCATCGCTTGTTTTCTGCACCGTCTTGCTGGGGTTGCCCATGTATGGTTCGCCAGGGTTTGCCAATGTATCTGAAAGCATAACCGGCTTGACGAATTTTGTATTAGGTACTGCGTTGCCGGCGCGCCGCATGCGAAGTCGTTTCGGCACGGTAGCGCGATGCCGCGCTACCGTGCCACGTCCTGCATAGGCCATGCAATGGAGAATGTCGTGCACAAGAAACGAGCGATGCTGTTGGCCGCGATGGCCCTTGCGTACGCGCTTCGATGCGTGGCCGTGGAGCCTGGCACCATGCAGCACGGAAACGACGATTGGCGCATGCGCATCAGCGACAGCACGAGCGAGCGGGCACGTCTTGATCAGCAGCGGTACTGGCGGCAATATAACGATCGGCAACGATACTGGCGCCAATATAACGATCAGCAACGGTACTGGCGGCAATATAACGATCAACAACGACATTGACGGCAATACAACGATCAATATCGCTACTGGCGCGAATATAACGAGCGCAGCACGATCGGCATCTGCGCGGCCCGTGGTAGCCACGCGGCCTGACGGCGCGGCGCGCGTCGCGGCGACGGTCGCCGCTATTTTTACGGTATTTTTTCTTGCGACGCCACAAAACCGGGCTCTAGACTTCGTACAACTGATTCAATGTGGGAGGTCGCATGTCATTGCAGCGCGCGTATGTCGATGATAGCAAGGCGCGGACAGTCGGACGAGGCATCACACTCAGACGGTTCGACCCACGCGTGGATTCCTATGCGTCGTTGACTGCCATGCTGCATCGTGCATTCGCTCGCCTTGGGGCCATGGAGCTAAACTGCGCCTGCGTCGGCCAGTCGGTCACCTCGACGATGCAGCGTGCGCAGGCCGGCGATTGCTTCGTCGTAGCATACGGCCCTACGCCAATTGGCACAATGACGTTGTACGCACGCGATGCCGAGTCCGCATGCGCTTACTATCGGCTGCGTGATGTTGCGACGCTGCGTCAGTTTGGCATCGATCCGGCATGGCAGGGACGCGGGCTCGGCACGATGCTGCTGGCGTTCGCCGAGCATTGGGCGGCCACCCGCGGCTACGCGGCGCTTGCGCTCGATACCCCGTATCCGGCATCGCACCTGATCGCGTTCTATCGTTCACAGGGATTTCGCTTCGTAGACGTGATGCGATTTGCTGACAAGTGCTATGACAGCGCCATCCTGAGCAAACCACCGGTTGCGGCACGGATGCTCGGTCAGTGGGATCGGCGACTGATGCTGGCGCGGCGCACGTTGGCCGGGGCCGCATAAGCGTGGCAGCGCCTATCCAGCGCATGGTTCGCCTTCGATCGCGTTGCTGGCGCATTACGTCCCATGGAATACAAGGGGCAGTGTTGAAGCGAGATAGAGGCCCAGTCCGAGCGTCGGATGGCCTGTGCCGATCGTTGCCGTTGCGATGACGACGCCGGTCAGCGCCAGCGCGTCCAGCCAGCGGCGCACGCGCAGGCGGCGGTGAAGTGTTTGCTGCCTTTCGCGGCCTTTTTCGCTGCTATGGCGGATCGAATATTTCAAGACGGACAGATCAGACATGGCGTTCTCCAAGTGGGAATCTGCATTGTCCACTCGCCAAAAAACGGTGTGTAAATGTTCGGCTGGCTGCCGTAAAAACGACATCTATAGCCGGATGTCGGCCGGCTGCAGCAGCGGGCCAGCGCCGGGGCACGGTTGGGTGTCGGGCGCGCGCCCCCTCTTGGCGTTTTTTATATGCACGCGCCGGAGTTTTCTGACATAGGGGGTTGGCGTGCTGCAATGGCAGCATGGACTCAATGGGCACTCGCATAACGTCAGCACAAACACGGGCATCCGACGTGTCGATTAGAATGCGCACGTGGTATCTGTGGATCGTGCGAGACGATATCGTGGCGCCGGGCGCAGGCGGCCGCCTGTCTCATCGATGTCACATGTGACGGGGGTAGCGGTTGCGTGGCGCGTCGGTCGTGGTGCGGCGTAGGCGGATGCGACGATCTGTCGCCTAGCGCGGCCCGTCATGCTAGTCGCTGATACGATCCTAGAAGACAAAAATACTGTATGCGTGTACAGTATCGGGGAATACCCTAAAATGGTCGGATAAATTGTCTTCCTCGAACTTAATCCGTATCCGTGGCGCACGCCAGCATAACCTGAAGAACCTCGACCTCGATTTGTATCCGGGCGAGATGACAGTGGTGACCGGACCGTCGGGCTCTGGCAAGTCGAGTCTCGTTTTCGACACGCTATATGCGGAAGGGCAACGGCGCTATGTCGAGACTTTCAGCGCGTATGCGCGTCAGTTCCTAGACCGCATGGACCGGCCACAAGTGGACCGGGTCGATGGCGTGCCGCCGGCCATCGCGATCGACCAGACGAATCCGGTGCGCAGTTCACGTTCGACCGTCGGCACGATGACCGAGTTGAACGACCATCTGAAGCTGCTCTATGCGCGTGCTGCGGAACTGTTTGATCGGCAGACCGCGCAGCGGGTGCGCCACGATACGCCCGAGACGATCTACGCGGAGCTTGTCGAACGCACGCGTGAATGTAATCCGCGGGTGATCGTAACGTTCTCGGTCGAACTGCCGGATACTGCAACGGAGGCGGAAGTCGAACAGTGGCTGTCGGCAAGCGGTTATACGCGCGTGCATGCGCAGCGCGTGGTTGCCACCGCGTCCGGTTCCCGTAAGCTGCTGGACGTCGTGGCGGACCGTTTCCGCGTGCACGACGCTGACAAGGCGCGAGTCGTGGAAGCGATCGAGACGGCGCTCAAGCGCGGCGGCGGACGCGTTGACGTGCAGGTGCCTGAGCACAGTGACGTGCCCGCGCAGACCTGGCGCTTCTCAACCGGCCTGCATTGCCCGGATAGTGATTTGCGCTACGCGGAGCCGCAGTCGGCATTGTTCTCGTTCAATTCGGCCTATGGCGCGTGCGACAAGTGTCGCGGTTTTGGCCGCGTGATCGGCGTCGACCTTGGACTGGTGATCCCAGACGAGCGCAAGTCGCTGCGTGATGGCGCGATCAAGCCGATGCAGACCCCCGCGTGGAAGGAGTGCCAGGACGACCTGATACGTTACGCGGCGCGCGCGGGCATCCCGCGTGACACGCCGTGGGCGCAGTTGTCCGCGCAGCACCGCGATTGGGTGATCAACGGCTCGCCGGATTGGGACGGCGATTGGCAGCAGCAGTGGTATGGCGTACGGCGTTTCTTCGATTATCTGGAATCGAAGTCGTACAAGATGCATATCCGCGTGCTGCTGTCGAAGTATCGCAGCTATACGCCGTGCGATACGTGCGGCGGCGCACGGCTCAAGACCGACGCGCTGCTGTGGCGGCTCGGCACACAAGCCAACGCGGACATGGTGTTACCGCGCGAGCAGCGGTTCATGCCGCGCGGCGTTGACTGGACGCGTGCGCAGCTCGAAGCGTTGCCCGGCTTGACGATCCATGATCTGATGCTGATGCCGATCGAGCGCATCCGCCGTTTTTTCGACGAGCTAACGCTGCCGAGTCTGTTGCTCGACGATGCACTGAAGCTGTTGTTGGCCGAAGTGCGGACCCGCTTGCGCTACTTGTGCGACGTCGGTCTGGGCTACCTGACGCTGGACAGGCAGAGTCGCACGCTGTCCGGCGGCGAGGTGCAGCGGATCAACCTGACGACCGCGCTGGGCACGTCGCTGGTCAATACGTTGTTCGTGTTGGACGAGCCCAGCATCGGCTTGCACCCGCGCGACCTCGGCCGGATCGTGGAGGCGATGCAGCGATTGCGCGACGCCGGCAACACACTGGTGGTCGTCGAGCATGATCCGCTCGTGATGCTTGCGGCCGACCGCCTGATCGACATGGGCCCCGGTCCGGGCGAGCGCGGCGGTACGATCGTCTACGATGGCACGCCGGCTGACGTACGCGACGCGTCAACGCTGACCGGCGCGTATCTGGGCGGCCGCAAGCGTGTCGCCGATGCGTCCGAGTGGCTGCGTCGACCCGTCGATGCGCAGACGCGAAGACTAGTGCTCGAAGGGGCGACCGAGCACAACTTGCGCGACGTCACCGTCGAGATTCCGCTGCAGAGGCTGGTGTGTGTGACAGGCGTGTCCGGCTCCGGTAAATCAACGCTGCTGCAGGACGTGCTGCACCCGGCCCTGGCGCGCCACTTTGGCAAGCCGACTGACGCGCCGGGCGCCTATCGTGCGCTGCACGGCGCCGACGCACTGGGCGACGTCGTGTTCGTG
Source organism: Mycetohabitans endofungorum (assembly GCF_037477895.1). Taxonomy (NCBI): domain Bacteria; kingdom Pseudomonadati; phylum Pseudomonadota; class Betaproteobacteria; order Burkholderiales; family Burkholderiaceae; genus Mycetohabitans; species Mycetohabitans endofungorum. The sequence goes on along the minus strand of NZ_CP132745.1, from coordinate 441,204 downwards.
GACCAGTCACCGATCGGCAAGACAGCGCGGTCGAACCCGGCCAGCTATGTGGGCGCGTTTGACGAAATCCGCAAGCTGTTCGCCAAGGTGCCGCTCGCGCTGCAGCGCGGCTACACGGCCGGCACATTTAGTTTCAATGCCGGGGACGGGCGCTGTCCGACATGTGGCGGCTCGGGGTTCGAGCATGTCGAAATGCAGTTCCTCAGCGACGTGTACCTGCGCTGCCCGGATTGTGACGGCAAGCGTTATCGCGCGGAAGTCTTGGACGTGAAGATCGAGCGTACGGCGCCAGGCAGCGCGTCGCGCCACCTGTCGATCACCGACGTACTGGAGCTGACGGTCAGCGAGGCGGCGGCGCTGTTCGCCAGCGATATGGAAGTGCTGCGCGTGTTGCAGCCGATCATCGACGTCGGGCTCGAATATGTGAAACTCGGGCAGCCCGTGCCGACGCTGTCCGGCGGCGAAGCGCAGCGGCTCAAGCTTGCCGGTTTTCTCGCCGAGACCGCGCCGAGCCGGGGTGCGGGCACCGTGCCGGCACGGTTGTTCATGTTCGACGAGCCGACCACTGGCCTGCACTTCGACGACATCGCGAAGCTAATGCGCGCGTTCGGTAAGCTGCTCGAGCGTGGTCATTCGCTGATTGTGATCGAGCACAACCTTGATGTAATCCGTGCGGCGGATTGGCTGATCGATCTCGGTCCCGGTGGCGGTGATGCGGGCGGCAAGCTCGTGTGCAGTGGCACGCCAGAAGAGGTGAAGCGCTGCGCGCAGTCGCACACGGGTCAGGCGCTGCTGCAATACGATCGGGCATTGCAGGCAGGCGGCGACAGTGCGGCGTTGTCCGGTCCGCATGGTGTGAACGAGTCGTCGGTGCCGTATCTGGCCGGCGAGGCCGCTGCCGCCGGCGTCGCGCTGCAAACGGCATTGGCAGCGGCGCGGGTGCGACGCGCGAGCACTGAACAGGCGGTGCGTATCGTTAACGCGCGCGAGCACAATCTGAAGTCACTTGATGTTAATATCCCCCACGGTAAGTTCAACGTGGTCACCGGGGTGTCGGGCTCAGGTAAGTCGACGCTCGCGTTCGACATTTTGTTCCATGAGGGGCAGCGCCGCTATCTCGAGTCGCTGAACGCGTATGCCCGCTCGATTGTGCAGCCCGCGGGCCGGCCGGAAGTCGACGCGGTGTATGGTATTCCACCGACCGTCGCAATCGAGCAACGGTTGTCGCGCGGCGGCCGCAAGAGCACGGTCGCGACGACATCCGAAGTGTGGCACTTCCTGCGTCTGCTGTATGTGAAGCTGGGCGTGCAGCATTGTGTGCATGACGGCACGCCGGTCGCGTCGCAGAGCATCGAGTCGATCGCCGCACAGTTGCTGCGTGACTACAAGGGACAGCATATCGGCTTGCTCGCCCCACTCGTCGTGAACCGCAAGGGCGTCTATACAGACCTGGCCAAGTGGGCGAAGGCACGGGGTAATACCCACCTGCGTGTTGATGGTGCGTTTGTCAGTGTCGATCCGTGGCCGAAGCTGGACCGCTTCCGCGAGCATACGATCGAACTGCCGGTCGCCGATCTGGTTGTGTCGGCGGATCACGAAGGTGAGTTGCGGCGCCTGCTCGCGGACACGCTCGAGGTGGGCAAGGGAGTGATGCACGTGCTTGCGCCGCTGGATGGCCTGCTCGACGGCATGACACGCGGCAGCTCGGGCGCTGATATTGGCGCGATCAAGGTGTTCTCAACCAAGCGCGCATGCCCGGTGTGTGGCACCAGCTATCCTGAGTTGGATCCGCGTATGTTCTCGTATAACAGCAAGCATGGCTGGTGCACGACATGCGTGGGTACCGGTTTGAAACTGACTCGCGAGCAACGCGCCGCGTTCGATGACACGGTCGTTGGCGGTGATGATCGTGGTCGTGAGCAAACGCTGCCTTCGGAGGAGCAAGAGCCCGAAGGCGTCGGCGACAAACCTTGCCCGGATTGTGGCGGCACGCGGCTGAACGACGTGTCGCGGGCGATCACGTTTGCCGGTCAGCCCATCGTTGCCGTCGCGCAGTGGACAGTCTCGGATACACGGCACTGGATCAGCCAATTGCGGATGGGTGGGCGCGATGCGGAGATTGCGCGCGATGTCGTCAGCGAGATACAAAGTCGGCTCGAATTTCTCGAAGAGGTCGGGCTGGGCTACCTGAGCCTGGATCGCGCGGCACCAAGCCTGTCCGGTGGCGAAGCTCAACGCATCCGCCTTGCCGCGCAACTTGGCAGCAACCTACAGGGGGTGTGCTATGTGCTGGACGAACCGACGATCGGACTGCATCCGCGTGACAACCGGATCTTGCTGGACGCGCTGCGCAAGCTCGGCGAGAAGGGCAACACGCTGGTCGTCGTCGAGCACGACGAGGACACGATCCGGCGCGCGGACCATATCATCGACATCGGGCCCGGCGCCGGCAAGCGCGGCGGTACGCTCGTCGCATCCGGCCGTGTCGCCGACATCGCGGCGGACCCGCGGTCGTTGACGGGCCGCTATCTCGCGCAACCGATCGTGCACCCGTTGCAGCCGAGACGCGCTGTCGATGCGGCCGGCCGCACGGCGCCGTCACGTTGGCTAAGCGTGCAACGCGCGTCGCTGCACAACCTGCGCGATGTGACGGTCGAGATTCCGCTGGCACGGCTGGTCGCGATCACGGGCGTATCGGGTTCCGGCAAGTCAACGCTCGCTCGCGATGTTCTGATGGCGAACCTGCTCGATGCAGTCGGGCGCTCGGTGCTGTCATCGCCAGCGGAGCGTCGCGCGCGCAAAGCGGCGCAGGGTGACGCCGACAACGTGTCGGCGCGCGCCCGACGCGCGAGCGTGCTAGCACGCACCGACGCCCGTCCGCGTATCAGTGTCCGTCATCTGTGGCGCGGTTGTGAGTCGATTATCGGCTGGGACGGCATCGATCGGGTGTTGGAAGTGGACCAGACGCCGATCGGCAAGACGCCGCGCTCCTGTCCGGCCACGTACATTGGCGTCTGGGATGCGATCCGCAAGCTGTTTGCGCAGACGTTGGAGGCGCGGGCGCGCGGCTACCAGGCATCGCGCTTTTCGTACAACACTGGCGACGGCCGTTGTCCAGCGTGCGAAGGACAGGGCGTGCGCACGATCGGCATGAGCTTCCTGCCGGACGTCAAGGTGCCGTGTGACGTTTGTCACGGGCAACGGTTCAATCCGGAGACGCTGGCTGTCACGTGGCACGGCCGCAGCATCGGTGACGTGCTGACCATGGAGATTGACGAGGCAGTCGAGTTTTTTGGCGCGATCTCATCGATTGCCCATCCGTTGCAGTTGATGAAGGACGTGGGTCTGGGCTACTTGACGTTGGGACAGCCGTCGCCGACGTTGTCCGGGGGCGAGGCGCAACGCATCAAACTCGTCACCGAGTTGAGCAAGGTCCGTGATGACGTCGCGCGACGCGGCCAGCGCGTCCCGCATACGCTATACGTGCTTGATGAGCCGACGGTCGGCCTGCACATGGCCGATGTCGCGAAGCTGATCCACGTGCTGCACCGGCTCGTCGATGCCGGGCACAGCGTCGTCGTGATCGAGCACGACCTTGATGTGATCGCCGAGGCGGACTGGATCATCGACCTGGGCCCGGAAGGCGGCGCCGGCGGCGGGACGGTGGTGGCCGCCGCGGCGCCCGAGGCGCTTGCAAAGGTCCGGCACAGCCATACCGGCGCGGCGCTCGCACCGGTGCTCGCACGCCAGCGGGCGCTACAGCACGACGTCTCGTGCGGCGATCGCCGCACGGGTTGACCGGATGGGCGGCAGGCCGCGCTGTGCGGCCTGCTCATGACCGTTGCGCAACCAATCGACACAGAGGTGACATGCGGCAGCCATTCACCCAGCAATCGGATCGCGGCGTCGGTTTCCATCGATTGCAGTAGCGCGATCGTTTGCAGCAGCGATGCCTCGTCGTGAGCTAAATCGCTTGCGCAGCGACAGCGCATATTCAATGGACAACATGATGCGCGGAACAACGTGCGCATCAGAATATCGAACTGTCTGATGCCGTCGTGGCGCACGCCGCGGCACGAAGCGCGGCGATACGATTGAGACGCTCATCTCATTCATATGAGACGTCCCATGATTATGACTCGGCTCTCTCAACGCCATGCTGGACAAGGTCCGCGTTGCATCGGCCGCTTTTCGCGTGCGAGGTTGGCGCGTCAATACGTTCCACTTCCAACACCGAGAGGTGTCTTCTGGCGTTCGGAAGCATTTATTTCATATGCGCCAATGTCCGTGATGCCACGCTCTTCGCGCGTAGACAATGATCTGAGATGCGCTGGCATACGTCTTGCCATATCATCGCGGGCCGAACGGGCGTGAATGGGTGGCCCATCCGCTGATGGCTGACGCGCTTTGCACGCCGCGCGGATGGCTCTAGGCGGTCCGGGACAGACAGGACACTTTGAAGGAGGCGTGAGATGAGTGAACCGTTGCAGGGTCAGGTCGCTGTGGTTACAGGAGGGGCGCGCGGAATTGGACGCGGTATTGCATTGGAGCTTGCGCGAGCTGGCGCCGACGTGATGGTGGCCGATTTGCTCGACGCACCCATGGCGGAGACGATAGCCGCCTTACGGGCTCTGGGGCGTCGTGCGACATCAAGAAAGGTGGATGTCACGCAGTCTGCCATGGTTAATGCCATGATCGCGCAAGCAATCGACGAACTCGGCGGACTCGACATCGTTGTGAATTGCGCCGGCGTGCTCAATATTCATCCCGTCTCCGAGTTGAGCGAAAAGGACTGGGACTTCGTGATGGATGTCAACGCGAAGGGGACATTCCTTGGTTGTAAGGCGGCACTACCTTACATGAAGTCGAAGCAGCGTGGACGTATCATCAATGTCGCATCGATTGCGGGCAAGGAAGGTTTTCCGAATCTTGCCCACTACAGTGCTTCGAAATTCGCGGTCGTTGGGTTGACCAATGCGCTGGCAAAGGAGGTCGCCCGCGAGGGTATTACAGTCAACGCGATATGCCCAGGCATCGTGCGGACCGACATGTGGGACCGGCTTTCCGACGAATGGAAAAACGACGGAGAGTCGGTGGAGGAATCATGGTCGCGTCATCAATTGACGCTGATTCCGCAAGGCCGTGCACAGACACCGGAGGACATGGGCAGGCTCGCCGTATTCTTTGCGACCATGGAGAACGTCACAGGCCAGTCGGTTAATGTGGACGGCGGTTTCACTTTCCACTGACAACCCCTTCCCTATCATGCGCGAGGGCTCAGGCAGCGCTTCGGCGTGATCCGGTGTGCGTCGTAAGTGTGTCCTGGTGGCATCATGGATTGTCGCCCAGTAGATGACTACCTGAACCCGATAATCCAAGCCTTCCCGAGGCTTCCCGAGGGGCCGGGCGCTGGCAGCTGCCGGATTGTCGTGCGCGTCAGCGCAATCGTCATCGAACATCAACGATCATTAACCTTCTCTGTAAGCCGTAAGTTGTGCGGTTAATGCGCCGCGCTCCCTACCGTTCGATGTAGCATCGGCGAAAGCCGTGGGATCGTCCAGCACATCGGCGACGGTGATCTCGTGACGTGCGCCCGTTCGGCTAGCCGACGACGGTGCCGCGCAGAACCCGCTATCATCCGCGCGTCGGTCTTATCAATAGGAAGGGCAGCGTGGACAGACTCACCAGCATCCGGGTGTTCCGTGAAGTCGCCGAAGCGGGCAGCTTTGTGAAGGCGGCTGAGCGCTTGAATATCTCGACTGCGATGACAAGCAAGCATATCGCTAGTCTCGAGCGTGAACTTCATGTCCGGTTGCTAAACCGAACCACGCGTCAGATGAGTCTGACCGAGGCAGGCAGCGTGTATTACGAACAATGTTGTGAGGCACTGGACATTCTGCAGGCCGCCGAAGCGGCGCTCGGCGTACAGAGCAGCCAGCCGCAGGGTGTGCTGAGAGTCTCGGCGCCGGGCTGGTTCGCGACGCGGCGATTCGCGGACTTGGTCGTGGCCTACCAGCACAGGTTTCCCCATGTGTTGATCGACCTGAGACTAGAGAATCGCTTTGTCGACCTAACGCAGGAAGGCTATGACATGGCATTGCGCGCTACCTTCGAGCCGTCGCCGTCGCTGATCGTGCGTCCATTGTGCGACGTGCCGTTCCTGCTAGTGGGCGCACCCGATTATCTGGCCCGGCATCGCATGCCGCGCGAGCCGCTCGACATCGAGGCGCATCGGATCGTGCTGCCCAATTATACGAACCTGGACAGGGTTGAGTTATCAGGGCCGCGTGGGCGGTTCACCATCAGAAACCGCGCGGTGCTCAAAATTAACGACACGTCGATGGCGCTGCAATGTGTCAAGGCGGGGCTAGGCTTGGCGTATCTGCCGGAGTGGATTGTCGCGAATGAGGTGCATGACGGCGCATTGCTCAGGCTGCTGCCAGACTATGCGCTGTTCTCGCCGCGCGTGTATGCGGTCTACACGAGCCGCAAGTACATGACGCCGAAGGTGCGCACCTTCATCGATTTTTTGTCCGAGGCACTGGGCTCGGACGAGGCCGTGCCTCGATGACCGCGCGCCGCGTCCCAGAGCTGTACCCGTAGACGAGCACGGCGAAACAGATCCGCCCAAACATCACGACGAGTGAAAAAGCGATTTGCTCGAACTCCCTGAACGCTGACGCATTGCCGTATTCTGTATATCGAGCCAATATGATATCGTGAATAAGCGTTATGATCTAAGCGTCAGGCCGGAGTCCCGACGTCGCGCCAACGTCTTTCCAAGAGGGGACGATAGGCGGGATGGATAATCGGATCCTTGAACAGGAGAACGGAATGCGGGAAGAATCGAGCCCCGGTGGGCAGTCGTCGTCGCCAGGCGCGCGTGGCGAGCGGCCGGATGTTGATCATCTGGATGCCGCGCTCAATCATGTGGATACACAGCTTTTGTCGGGCCATATCGCAGCTGGCGCAGCCAAGGGTATTCTGTACAGTCTGATCGAGACTCTGGGCGCGCTGGTCGGTGATCCGGACCTGCCGGATCATGCGCGTTCGGGCTACGAAGGGCTGCTGGAAACGGCGCGGGCGCTGCGCGCGCGGCTTGGCAAGTAGCGCTGGCCGCGTGGCTTGCGGGCAGCGCCGCTCGTCACTCGTAGCAGGGAGCCAGCCGGCGTACTTCCACCGTGCACCATTTGGCAGCCGGACAGGCAGCGGCGATCCCGACTGCCTACTTGCGTGTATCGCAGTTTAACAGGGAAAATCCACCCCTCATCTCCTTCGTTTTTGTAAAGGGCCCGTCGACCAGTCGGCGCTGGTCGGTGCTTGTCTGCACGCGCACGCTGTCGTAGGTGGACACAAGCGACTCGCCGCGATCACCAGCCCGCGCGCCGTCTTATTGTCAAAGCAATTGCTGCGAAGTTTGCCTGATGACGCTGCATCAAAGATTTAGCCCACCGGCTATGTCAGTCACCACGACGATCCACACAAGGGCTTGAGCCAGGTGTTCATGCTCATGAAGAGACAAATCTTGTCACGCCTATCTAATCGGTCAATGATTTAAAAATTACCAGAAAATGGTAGGCAATAAACAGTGCTCCAAGCCAGATAGGATAAAATACATAGAAATACGCAAAAGAGGCGCCAAGTACATTACAACGATCGTACCTGTCACGAACGCTAAACAGAGATAGTTTGTAAATGGATAGCCGACACTCTGAAAATGCGATTCGTCGCGTGCATAAAGAGCATCAAATAAGGACTTGTACCCATTTCGACGTAACGTGCTATATTAAAGTTCAGAAAGATTTTGGTGGTGAATCCCGTGCCAAAGCCGATATCGCACACGGATTTGTCAGAGCAATCACCCAACGCAGCAACGAATGTCCGCTTGAGAACGTGCTGGAAAAGGTATGATGAAAAACTTGCTAAGGCGGCTCAAATTATTTGCCTTTGACTCGCTCCAAAATCTTTTTGAGGTTGTTGTGCCAAAACTCCGGAAATTGCCCGTTTGTAACCGGCTTCATGACGCAGCAACGCACTACTGTAGTCTCGCATGTCGAATGGTTATCATCTGGCATGATCTGCTGCAAAGCCATCCGGTTGCGAGAAAACCACGGCATATTTTCCGTTCTAGCATGTCGCTGTTGCGGGGATCCGATTATCCGCTCGCTAAGCAAGGTAATGCGCTGTTCCACCGATCCTACTCGCTCTATAGGACGCACACAGAAATTTATGATGCTCAAGTCAGGGCCATAGATACTCTGAAACCGGTGTGTATAGCCGTCAATTGAAAGAGGCGGCAAGGCATTCAATGCATGATGAAGACGCGAAGCTGTACACAAATTTCCACTTAGCAACGCGCCATAACCATCCCGATTTAGGCCGAGCAGCCGATGCGCAGTCCATACTGCCGCCGCAGCCGCTCCTGGACGTGTACCCTCGAGCGTATAGGGGCCGAAATCCATATGTCCACACTGTGCTTGCCCAAAATATTTGATCTGACTGCCTATTACCCACGAAAAGCGACGCTCCCGCATCGCTAGACATCCGGCGGGATAAGGGACATACCCGCACTTATGCGGGTCTACGGTGACGGTGTCAACGCAATTCAGTGCGCGCAGCGCCTCCGCTACTTCGGGTTTAAGCTTTGCTGATTGATCTGATATGGTGGAAGCGAAGGATGTGTCGTCGCCTTTAGTTGGCGACAGGAGCAAGCTTCGATAGTACCCTCCAGAAGCGGCATCGGCATGGAGAAAGAATGAAGCTCCAAAGCGCTGTTCGCATTCTTGACGCAACGCCACGATTCGATGAATCTCGTCAACGCTGCCTTCACCACTGCTTCCTACCGTGGCGACGACGGCAACAATAGGATGCGCGGCTTGCAGATGGGCAAACAGGCGGCGGCGCAAATGCTCGACGTCAATTCGCATTGACGCATCTACGTCGATAGGTTCAAGCGTTAGCCCGAGCAGGTCTGCACACTTGTCCCACGCGTAGTGGCGGCCATGCGCAACAAGGATTCGGCCAGCTGCCAGCGAAGGATGAAGGCGTAACGTACGGGCGTGCGCCAGCAAGGCATCTAGTTGACCTTGCTCAGCCGCCTGGGTAAGCAGTTGTGCGATGCAGGCCGGCGGAAGATTGCAAAGCCGATCGAGATCGTTATCTTCCAACAATCCGGCCAACTCCGGCATTTCAGCGATAGCTAATGGAATGCATTTCAAGTTACGTGCAATCCACATCCCCTCATAGTTCGCAGCATGGCCGCCGGATGTAAGATGCGCCCAGCCGTGCTCTGGGTCAAAGCCAAAGAGGCTGCAAAAGTCATCGCTTAGTTCGTACTCCAATGCTGTAGTCACCGGCGAGGCTTCCGGCGTAACATTATTGGGGTTGTAGAGCATTGCGGCAAAATAGGCCAGTTCTGCAGGCAGCAACACATCTGTGTTTATCTGCGCCAGGTATCCAGATGCAGGCCATGGCATGGAGTCCACTTGCAATCGTTGCGACAATTCACGCAGCAAGATGACGGAGCGGTGCACAAGCGAGTCATCAGCTGGTGATGCCGCCGTGCTGGACGGCTGCCAGCGTGCGTGCCAATGGTAATAGTCATCTAGCAGAGCACCAAGTGTTTCGCGGATGACTCTCTGGTTGTCCGGATGTGGCCATAGGTGTCGCCATTTAGTGATGAGATCAGGTTCGTCAAGCTGATGGCAAATGCCAGGTGTTGTCGGGTTCTTCATAGTTAAGCCATGGTTGTCACAACAAACCTGCGCCGGAACGGAAATAGGGTACGTCCGTTCTGGTGAGCCGGATAGTGGTATCGTAGGCGTTGATGCGCAATACCTTAAGCATCAACTGGTACCACGGTTCATCGAAGCAATCGGGCAGTTGTAATGCTAACTGCCCCCTGATCGCACATACGACAGCAACATTGGCAGCACATGCTGCTGGCCCAGCAAGTGCAACAAAGAATTTACGAAAAGCAGATTAAATCTGCGGATGGTTAACGACGCAGGCCTCGCATAGCATGGATGAAGAAGAATCAATACCCCATAGCGTGGCCGTTGGCCAACGCTGGGCCACCAAGCGAGTAACATGCCCGACACGGTCAACGCCGGGCTCAAAAATGCCTTAAATATTTGCTCGAGTGCATTCGCGGCCCTCGGAGTGAGCACAATGATTGACGTGTGTATAAGCGGTGGAGAAGCATCGCAGTTTCGGTCAATTGCCTCGACCAATCCGAGGTAAGCTTCCGGAAGACCACTAATACAATCTTTGCAAAAACTAGGATAGCGCTTGTATTGGTTGCCATACGGATTCTCGTTGTTTCGTAGATATAGCGTATGGGAAACTTCAGATTTGACCATATAAGGGATACCAAGTCTAAGCGGTTAATGATTTGGCGTGTAAGCGGAGAGCTTGCCATCGTCATTATCTCCGCGTAGGAGGGCACGCTGTGATCAAGGCCGGGGGCAGGAACACGCGCTGACTAAGATGGTGTAAAGCATCGTAAAGGCTCGAAGGTGTATTCGACGGTTGATACGCTGAGTCAGCGGGTGATTTTGCAAGAAAAATAGAATGCATGTTGAGTCCAAACGCGGTTTCACACAGTTGACCAAGGCTGATTAGCTGAGTGTAGTTTCGTCTAGGCTGCACCTTGGCTCGTAACAGCAACGCTGGCATAAACGCTTGTCGCACTCCAACCTATCGCCTTAGCCTATCTCATACTAATCAAGATCTTGTATATTATTTCATAACATGATTTTGCTTATGCGCAAACACCATGCCTAACTGCGCGATCGGAGGTTGAATTAATAAATTGAGAATCACTATAGGCCATTTCTTGAAAAATGCAAGCTTCTTGCTATTATTCAAACCGTCAAAAATTTGAGTTTGGCGATGCAGTTGTACCACGTTCATCTCCAAAAATAACTGTAATGAAACAATGGGCTCTCTGTCGCGTTGAGGTGCGCCAAATTCGTAATAATGAAACCAGGAAAACTATTCAAAAATATGTGGATCGAATAGGAATGCCATCAAGAAAAGAATTTTTACGTACTACGAGGGCTCTCCGTTGAATGCAAATACAATCTAGGTCCTCTAGTGATATATTGTGCAATGCCGTAACGGTGCGCGGGAGTGGCGAAAGGTTGCGGTAATACAACCGGTCATATTGGGCTGTTTGGGTTCCTTGCGGTAGTCTTCAAACGTAGTTTTCGTGTCGGCTATGCGCGGATCGCATTGAGATCATCATCGGTGGCAAGCTGTCGGCGTCCGAGTGAGCGGTTGGTGCGGTCACGACCGTCAAGCGCGGCGGGCAGTGTTAGCACATCAAGCGGAGTTAGCAGAAGCAGGGCGTGGATCATGGGCGCAGCGCAGGCAATGGAAGCCCACGAGTGCCGCTGTGGCTGATGAAAAAGAAAAAGTCAGCATCATGATTGTAATGTTACAAACCTAGGATGGCGTGCCACAATCCCGGCTATACCAGCGACGCTGGAGCATCGAGGATCTGTTTCACCGGCTCAAATCGGTGCTTAGCCGCGAGATTCGTTCGTCGAGTTAGCCGCGTGCGGCGCTGTTAGCCTTCGGCGTGGCGGCACTCGCGTATAACGTGCTGAGCGTGATTGCCGCTGCGGTTAGAATCTGCCATGAACTGAAGTATGCGGGGACCGAATGTGTCCAAAAAGAAAGGCTATGTTGCCGGACGCGTGGCACGACGGTATTTCTTAACCGCGCGTGTCATCAAGGCGACACGTGGTGTTTAATCACCTTGGAAGGGACAGATTTTAAGACAGATTTAAGCGGCCGCTCCTATTCTGGCAGGCATCATAGCAGTCATTCCGACAAGGAGCGCAATCGATGAAAACCAAAGTCCTGTCGCGTAGCGCCGTTGCCGTCGCGGTGGCGGCCGCGTTATCAGCCGGGTACTTCGCTGGACGCAAGGACATTGAGCCTGTGCAGTCGGCCCATGCCGTTCCGATGATGCCGGCCGAAGCCGCCGCAAAGACCGGCGTACCCGATTTCTCCGGGTTGGTTGAAACGTACGGCCCGGCGGTCGTCAACATCAGCGCAAAGCATATCGTGCGGCAGGCCGCGCAGCGCGGCTTGCCGTTGCCAATCGACCCGAGTGATCCGTTCTTCCAGTTCTTCCGCCGCTTCTACGGGTTCGGCGGCAACCTCGGCCCGCAGCAGGAGGTGCCGAGCAGCAGCCTGGGTTCGGGCTTCATCGTCAGCAAGGACGGATATATCCTGACAAACGCGCACGTGATCGACGGTGCGAACGTGGTGACCGTGCGACTGACCGACAAGCGCGAGTTCCGCGCGAAGGTGGTGGGCAGCGATAAGCAGTCCGATGTGGCGGTGCTCAAGATCGACGCGAGCAACCTGCCGGTGGTGAAGATCGGTGATCCAAAGCAAAGCAAAGTTGGTCAGTGGGTTGTTGCGATCGGCTCGCCGTATGGTTTTGACAACACCGTGACGTCGGGCATCATCAGTGCGAAGTCACGTGCGCTGCCGGACGAAAACTATACGCAGTTTATCCAAACCGATGTGCCGGTGAATCCAGGCAATTCAGGTGGGCCGTTGTTCAATCTGCAGGGTGATGTGATCGGGATCAACTCGATGATTTACTCTCAGACCGGTGGCTTCCAGGGCCTGTCATTCGCGATCCCGATTGATGAGGCGATCCGTGTGAAAGACCAGCTAGTGAAGACCGGTCACGTCAGCCGTGGGCGGTTGGGTGTGTCGGTGCAGGGTGTGAACCAGGCGCTGGCAAACTCGTTTGGCCTAAAGCAGCCGCAGGGTGCGCTGATCAGTTCGGTCGAGCCCGGTGGACCGGCTGCGAAGGCCGGGCTGAAGGCAGGCGACGTGATCTTGCAGGTCAATGGCGCGCCGGTGTTAAGCTCATCGGAACTGCCCGCGCAGATCGCCGCGATGCAACCGGGCACGACTGCAAAACTGCAGGTGTGGCGGGACAGGAGCACGAAGGATGTCAATGTGACACTGGGCGCGTTCGCAAACGACAAGGTCGGGTCCAACGATGCGCAAGGCGCGACGCAGGGACGGCTCGGTGTTGCGGTGCGCGTATTGACGCCGCAGGAGCAACGCGCAGTGCAAGCTCACGGCCTACTGGTGCAGGATGTGGCGGGCCCGGCAGCAGCTGCCGGCGTGCAGCCTGGCGACGTCATCCTGGCGGTGAACGGCCAGCCGGTCACGACGCCCGCCCAACTCGCATCAAGCCTCTCGCGGGCCGGTAGCAGCGTTGCGTTGCTGGTGCAGCGCGACAACGCACAAATCTTTATACCGGTTGACCTCGGCTGAGCCATGATGCACCGTGGCTGCAGGGCCGGCCGCGGTGCGAATTGGAAATGCAACCGCCTGGCCATGCTCGTTGCCGCCGATGCGCCGTGCACGGCGGAGCCAGGACAGCAACGTGAGCACGTCCAATCTCTTGGCACCGCTATTAAGCCAGCGTTTTGGCACGCGAGTTGCCAGATTACTGAAAGGGCCGTCTTACACGCCAGACGAGGCTCCGATGCAAGTATGGAGCCAAGTAACCTTTTCTAGACGACTGGTCTACTAAACGCTACGATTACGTTTATGAGTGCAAATACCGCTGCCGACGTGCGGCAACATATCCTCGACACGGCCAAGCCCATTATGCTTCGTAAGGGCTTTTCGGGCGTGGGTCTGAACGAGATTCTAGCGGCTGCTGGCGTGCCAAAAGGTTCGTTTTACCACTATTTTGATTCAAAAGAGGCATTTGGCGAGGCGTTACTGGATGCTTATTTCATTCACTATATCGACCGCGTTGATAATCTTTTTGAACGCACGTTGGGAACGGCTGCCGAGCGGTTGATGCGCTACTGGGCCGATTGGCAGGCGATGCAAGTGAGTGATGACCCGTATGGCAGGTGTCTTGCAGTCAAGCTTGGCGCCGAAGTCTGCGACTTATCCGAGGCGATGCGTGACGCACTCAGGCGAGGTACCGACCAGATCGTGCAGCGGCTCGCAGCTTGCATTGCGGCGGGCATTGATGATGGCTCGTTAAAGGTGGAGCTTGATCCGCAGCCAACTGCTGCGACATTGTACGAGTTGTGGCTCGGCGCGACGCTGCTGGAAAAGATTCGGCGCGATGGCACTGCGTTGGACGTGGCGATGACAATGACACGTCGCATGCTGCAGTTGCCGGCAGAGTGACAGCGCCGGGCGTGGCGACATGTGCTGGACATTGCTTTTTTGAGTGAGTTTGTAGACGACCAGTCTAATCGGGCTGGTTTTATCGTATACCGTACCTGGTGCGGCACTTCTAACGTAATCAAGGAGTTTTCATGTCCGCGTTATTCGAACCGTTCAAGCTGAAAGACGTCACCTTGCGCAACCGCATTGCAGTACCGCCGATGTGCCAGTATATGGCCAACGAAGGAGTCATGAACGACTGGCACCATGTGCATCTGGCAGGTATCGCTCGGGGTGGCGCGAGCTTGGTGATTGCGGAAGCGACCGCGGTGTCTCCCGAAGGGCGTATTACGCCAGGTTGCGCGGGTCTGTGGTCCGATGCGCAGGCCGCGGCATTCGAGCCGTCGGTGGCGGCGATCAAGGCAGCCGGCGCGATCCCGGGTATCCAACTCGCGCATGCTGGCCGAAAGGCAAGCGCGAATCGCCCATGGGAGGGCGATGATCACATCGCAAACGATGATCCGCGTGGCTGGCAGACGATTGCGCCATCGGCTGTGCCATTCGGTGCACATCTGCCGAAGGTGCCGCGCGCGATGACGCTAGGCGAGATTGAGCGTGTGAAATACGCCTATGCTGCAGCGGCGAAGCGTGCGCTCGACGCGGGTTTTGAGTGGCTCGAGTTGCACTTTGCGCACGGTTATTTGGCGCAGAGCTTTTTCTCGGTGCATTCCAACCAGCGTGATGATGCGTATGGAGGCAGTGCCGAAAACCGCGGCCGTTTCCTGGTAGAGACGCTGGCAGCGGTGCGTGCTGTATGGCCGGAGCGATTGCCGCTTACCGCGCGCTTTGGCGTAATCGAGTACGACGGCCGCGATGAGCAAACCCTTGCCGAGTCGATTGAACTTGCGAAGCGCTTTAAGCAAGAAGGGCTCGATTTGTTGAGTGTGACAATCGGTTTTTCGACGCCGCAAGCGCGTATTCCATGGGGACCTGCGTTTCTAGCACCGATTGCGGAGCGGGTACGCCGCGAAGCGCGATTGCCGGTGGCGTCGGCTTGGGGCATCGATACGCCAGAGCTTGCTCAACGGGTGGTTGCCAATGATCAACTCGATCTCGTGATGGTCGGTCGCGCGCACCTGGCTGATCCGCATTGGCCCTATTACGCCGCTCGTCAACTGGGTGTTGAGCGGCCAGCGTGGACGCTGCCCGCACCCTACGCACACTGGCTTGAGCGCTACAAGGCGTCGGAGAAGGCCGCGTAAAACCTGCATGCTTGTGCCGCGATAGCGTGGTGCTACGGTGATTAAGCGTAGCGAGGGTTTATTTAGCGTCAATTCGGGTACGCTGTAGCCGCCGCACGCGGCTTCATGACCGACGACAGTCTCTTGCGTCCAGAGACGAACTGCTACAATGGGCAGACTCCTTTTAAATAACAAGCAACATGGGTTTTGAGCAACTTGCCGCGCTGAAGCAGCAACTCGCTGCACAGGCTAAACAGCAACGTGCTGAGCAGGCGAAGCAGCGTACGGAACGAGGTGGGCCGCAGCATGCCGAACAAGGCAAGCAGCAGAGCAAGCAACAATCTGCGGCTTATCATGCAAAGCTGGCACGAACCGGGCAGGGCGGCCAGCAGCGGCCCGTTGCACAGAGCAATAAACCGGTCGATCCGGTAGTGGAAGCGATCTGGCGCTTGCAGAAGCATTTTCCCAAGTCTTTTCCTAAAAAACCCGAACCGAAGCTGCCGCTCAAACTCGGTATTCATATTGATGCAATGCAGCATGCGAAAGAGCTTGGGCTGACCGAAGCGCAAATCAAGGAGGCGATCGCGACGTGGTGTCAGGGTAATCGTTACTGGAGTTGCCTTGTCGAACATGCTGCGCGTGTCGATTTGCAAGGTAATCCTGTCGGTGAGGTTTCAGCGCCGCAGGCAGCGCGCGCGCGCTGGCTGGCGTCACGGCGCTCGCATCCGCATGGCGGTGCCAAACGACAACGCGCGAAGGCGAAGACCGACGCGGCATGCTTGTCAAACGAAGCGCGGATAGCCAAGACGTCGGCGCAGCCGCCATCGGCGCACGCATCGGTGGGCGCGCAGCAGATGGAATGTCCGGACGCCCAGTCGGTCGAAGCGCATGAAACAACCCAAGACCGGAAGACAAATTTGGAGTGAGGCCGGGCAGATTCCAGCTGCTGCGCCAGTGCAGCAGCGATGCGCATAATGATGTGCACGAGCGCTTGGCGTTGACCACATCACGGAGCCCTGCTGTTTAGTTGCCGTGTCCGAACACACCTGCATCGTGATATGTAACGGCGTAGTCAGCATGTTTAACTTGTAAAGGTAAACATGCAAGGTATGTGTAAGCTTGCTGCCAGTATATAGGCATCCATATTATTATATGGATGCCTATATGATTTGCATGACTAGATTATTTTGTTGAGGGCGGCAACACTAGATAGTGCGTTAGCCATGAACCCGTTTCGTAGTAGCATGTACTCGTAAAGGCGTTGTTTAGCAAAATATGCTCTGGTTTGTCCACCGGAGAACGCAGCCGCAACGCTGTTCGCTTTTTAATGAATCCCTTCAACGTTTTTTCTCACGCTCATTCTTCCAACGCTGCGAATTTTCAACAACCGGACGGTGTAACGCAAACAGGCGCTGACGCCATATCGCGTCAAGGACAGCCACGCGTTCATTCGTCACCCCGGGTTCTTCAGGGGGCGATCATGACCTGGTCGTCGGACCCGACAATAAGGACCCTGGCAAATTCCTCCAGTACTAGAAATTTTCAACAATCGGACGGCTTAACGCAAACGGGCGCCGACGCCACATCGCGTCAAGGACAGCCACGCGTCCGTTCGTCACGTCGGGCTCGTCAGGAGGCAGTCATGACTTGGTCGTCGGATCCGGCAAGGACGATCCCGGCAAATAGTAGCCCGCTTCGGCGAGGTAGGCGTCAGCAATTCTCTATAACTGAGCCGGTCAACTTTGCGCAATTAGATGATGCGTTGAATGATGACATTCGGCATCCGTTCGATTTTGAAAACCATACCCGTTCGGATAATACGAGTGTATGGACACGGGTGCGAACTCGCAGCGGCTCGCCCATTCGAGGTCAATCGAGGCCAACACGACGTGATGAACCGGCTACGGTTGAAGATCAGTATTTACAGCGTCCACCCGTCAATGTGTCGTCGCTTAGCAACATGTTCCGGCGTCTTCGATCGCCTTCAGCGTCCAACCAGCAGCAACCGCTAACAGCCGAGCATGCCGGAACCAGCGTAGTTTCTAATGCTGCGACAATCCAGCAATATCTTGCTGGTCTTAACGCGGCTGCAGGTGTTGTTGGTGTAGCGAATACTCGTTTCGTGCCAGAAATGAATTTTATTTTGTCACGAGAGGACGAGTTGATCCTGTCCGACTTAGAAGACCGCTTTGCCTCTTTAGGGGAAGCTTGCCCGGAATTTAGGCATAAACCATTCGAGGATGGACGGTTGTCGGGCATTTTGCGTTATTTTTCTCATTGGCTAAATGTGAAGCATGGAGGCAGTTTGTCTGATTATTTGAGGAGTCAGCCGGTTACAGATCGAACAAATATTTACAATCCTACTACTTCGTTTGATTTGTTTAAAAACGATGCTGATTTAAAAATAAATTATAAATATAGATCTAAGCTTGATAGGGCTATTGGCAAATTTAAGTATTTGCTTGAGTGGGAGAGGGGGAAGCGATTTTCGCAAATGACGGGCTATGATGGTTTGAATTTGGAAAATTCTTCGGCGCCCACTCTGGCTAGTGACGCGCGTAATATCATTAGTCTCCGCTTGCAAATGTCGTCGCCTAAAGAAAAAAATGCTGATATCCTTAATGAATTTCGGGATTCTCTAGTATATCGTGGTACGTTGTCAAAAGTAAAGGATTTTATAAAAAGGGAATTTGGATTTGACGAGTCGTTGAGTGTTGTAAGGTCGGAGGGTGATAGGGAGTTTAATAATGCGCTGGAGGTTCTTTTTAAATCTGATCAAAGCATATCAAAAAACTTTAAAAGCGACTTTAGAAGGTCGATTAATGCTTTGCGCGGAAAAGAAAGAGCTCTTTTGATGGGAAACTACGATAAATTGTTGTGTCCACGAGACAAAATAACTTCCGATATTATTTTTAATTGTTGTAAGGATAACGGGGTTAGTCTTGGGAATAATAATATCAACATCAAGTCATTAAAAGTTTTTTCTTATTGGTTGGACACTAAGGGTTTTGATATTGATTTGGCGAATATTTTGATCGGGAGCCATTGCAGAAGGCAAGTCGATGAGCTGATGGGTCAATATGTTTTGGATAAAGGGGTTGAGCTAAGATTTAGAAGTGATATAAAAATGTTTGTTGAAAGACTTAGGGGTATAGAAAATATAAGGAGTATATTAAACAGTGGTGCTGGTGTGCATAACAGCGTTAACGTTTAAGTTTTTGGTTGATTGGGTGTTGCATGAAATGCAAAGGGTCGCCTAATTTTAGTTAGTTCATAATTTAAGTTTTTCCATAATAAGAACTGATGAAACCGATGGCCGCATTCGTGCGTATGCTAGACACTGGTGACGGTCGTCGGAAAAATAGTATAAGACAACGCTACTCGGTAATGTATCTAAGCAGAGAGGTGTGGGTATTTTGAGTAAGTTTGTTACGCTCGATAAAAGCCATGATTTCAATTTTAAAATCTCTTTTTTGCTCGGAGGATAATCTTAGCATCAAACACATATCTTTCACTGCTTCAAGCACGTCCACAACGTCCGTTTCATCGCCGCCGTCAAGTAGGCGTAGTGCGAGTTGCCATATGTGTTTCAATGGTAGGGTGTCTTTTAGCATCACTGCACTTAATATTAACCCAAACGCCGCCATACTACGCTGCGAAGGCTCCACGCGTTGAATGGTGGTTTCGAGCAGCGAAAATTCATACGCATGTAAAGCGGACGGTAGATACTTTAGCGCACATGGCAGGTTGCGCAACGCGCTACCCAATTGGTGATTCGGCAATGACAACGTCATGCGACGCATATTGGAGAAGTACTCCGGCCTTTGAGAATCTGGAACGACCCATATTGTCTCGGCCAATGCGCCAATCGGCGCACCTTGGTGCGACGGCGGCAAGCGCTGTGCCCATTGTTGGAGTATTCCATAATATTCGGCAGCTTTCGTCTCATTGACATTCCAGTGCAAACGCAGCAGGAGCTCCGCCAGTTTTGTAATCAAATCGGCTTGTCCGGTCGTGCCTAAATTAGGAAGCCGGTTTAGGAAAACCCGATATTCGCTTTCAAACTGCGAGGGGTCAATTGGCAGGCATTCTAGCAGCGATGCCAGCTCGGCCCAGGTATTGTCTTGTTCTCTGCCTCGTCGTTCTGCCATTGCATACGCAAAATTATACATTTTGAGTCGCTGCGGGGCCGGACAATCGCTTATAAGTTTGATCATCGCTTTTTGTAGCTGCAAGCGTTGCTTTTGGGGCATGCGGTCTGCAGCCTCAAAAATAAGTGAGAACGCCGTTGGCTTTTGCGCATCGGGCAAGTCTAATATTAGCCACCCCAGCGTTCTGAGTGGCTCAGCGCGCAACGCAGGGTTTACGCGGATGCGTTCAATCTCGGCTAACAACTGAAGCACTGATGTTAAATTAAAAGTTCTTTCTCCTAGGCGCATGGCGCGTGCATAGCAAAGATAGCGTAGCCGCTGTTCTCGCAGCACGTGGTATGTGCGCCTGTCCACGGTCGATAAATCGCCGATAAGATAAAAGGGTAGGTAGTCAGCTACCTGCTGGATGATTTCGGGCGGCAGATCTCGGTAGGTTGTCGGACGGTTTTTACTAACTATTGTTGAGCCATTGGCTGGTTCTTTGGCTTGATTTTCCGCTGTACAGATCAGCGGCTCTTTCAACGTACATGTGTTCTCGGGTGCCACCTGACGTAATGAGCCAGGTGGTGCGGCTGTAGCAGCATGATGGTTTTGCTGGCTCTGCATTGCGCACATAGTCACCTGAGCGCTGATAGAGGCAAGGTTAGGATCAAAATCCATGGTTAATTTTATTAAGTTTAAGTTTGAATAGGCATGCGGATGGCGTCATTGGTACAGATACTTGCCGTTGCACTGTGAATGCATTGCGGCGCCTGGACGGTCATTGCGCTAGCCGTGCGATTGGCCACAATGGGTAAAATTAAAAGCGCCCAGGCGCAAAATGAAGGCTAATGGAAAAACGTTACCAAGTACATAGCTTAAGCAGTATTAAGTAATTTTTGGTCTGATTCATAATGTTCGATGTGTTTTTGAACAGCATCATGGCGGGTTATCAAAAGTTGACGCGCTCGCGCGAGACATTTACCGCGCGCAACGCGATACTTGAGAGCGTGCGGTAAGTACCTGTATGGCGCGCGGGCTCCGCATGGCGTCGTGTAAACTATTGGCAAGAGATGGGGCGTTTGGCCCGGACGCCGTCTGCATTGCGTTTTTTGGTAATACAATTGATGTTCTGTGGGCGCAACGCCCTGTCTGCAAGCGTTTTCATCCGACATTTCCGCAAATCAGCTATGGCAACTATCCTGCAACAACTTCCGCGCGGCCAAAAGGTCGGCATTGCGTTCTCCGGCGGCCTAGACACCAGCGCGGCGCTGCACTGGATGCGCGTCAAGGGGGCGGTCCCGTATGCGTACACGGCTAACCTGGGGCAGCCGGACGAGGCCGACTATGATGACATCCCGCGTCGCGCGAAGCAGTATGGGGCCGAAAACGCAAGGTTGATTGATTGCCGCGCGCAGCTCGTCGCAGAGGGCTTTGCCGCGCTGCAGTGCGGCGCATTCCATATCAGTACCGCCGGCGTTACCTACTTCAACACGACGCCGTTGGGCCGCGCGGTGACCGGCACGATGCTGGTGGCGGCGATGAAGGAGGATGGGGTCAACATCTGGGGCGATGGCAGCACGTTCAAAGGTAATGACATCGAGCGCTTTTACCGTTATGGGCTGCTCGTCAATCCGGGCCTGCGCATCTACAAGCCATGGCTGGACCAGGCGTTCATCGACGAGCTGGGTGGCCGGGCCGAGATGTCTGAATTCATGCGCCAGGCAGGCTTCGATTATCGGATGTCGGCTGATAAAGCGTATTCGACCGATTCGAACATTCTCGGCGCCACGCACGAGGCGAAGGATCTGGAGCAGTTGGATAGCAGCGTGCGGATCGTTGCGCCGATCATGGGTGTCGCGTCGTGGCGCGACGACGTGCAAATTGCCCGTGAGGACGTAACCGTGCGGTTCGAGCAGGGTCTTCCGGTGGCGATCAACGGCGTTGAATTTGACAGCGGTGTCGAACTGCTACTCGAGGCGAATCGCATCGGCGGACGGCATGGACTGGGTGTGAGCGACCAAATCGAGAACCGGATCATCGAGGCGAAGAGCCGCGGCATCTATGAAGCGCCAGGACTGGCGTTGCTGTATATCGCCTATGAGCGTCTGGTCACGGGTATCCACAACGAGGATACGATCGACCAGTATCGTGACAACGGCCGCCGTCTTGGCCGGCTGTTGTACCAGGGTCGCTGGTTTGATCCGCAGGCAATCATGCTGCGCGAGGCGTCACAGCGCTGGGTTGCGCGCGCGATTACCGGCGAGGTGACGATCGAGTTGCGTCGCGGCAACGATTATTCGATCGTCAACACTCAGTCGCCGCACCTGACCTACCAACCCGAGCGGTTGACAATGGAAAAGGGTGAGTCGACGTTCTCGCCGCTGGATCGCATCGGCCAGTTGACGATGCGCAATCTTGATATCGCCGATACCCGCGACAAGCTGCAAATCTACGCGAAGACCGGCGTGCTCGGCGCCAAAGGTGAAATCTCGTTGCCGCAGCTGGAGCAAGGCGAAGGCCAGCGCGGCGACGCTGTGGGCAAGTAACGCCTCGCTGTGTCGTATCGCAAGGCAAGCAGCATGACCGTACTCTAACTTTCAGGGATGAGGCAGCATGGTTACGTCGAGCTATACGGACACCCGACTTCTCATTGACGGTCAGTGGTGCGATGCGGCGAGCGGCAAGACGCTCGACGTGGTCAATCCGGCGACCGGCCAGGTCATTGGCCGTGTTGCGCACGCCGGCATCGCGGATCTGGATCGCGCGTTGGCGGCTGCGCAGCGCGGCTTCGATACTTGGCATAAGGTACCGGCCCACGAGCGCGCGGCAACAATGCGCAAAGCCGCGGCGCTGGTGCGCGAGCGCGCCGAAGGAATCGCGCGGCTGATGACACAGGAGCAGGGCAAGCCGTTTGCAGAAGCGCGGATCGAGGTGTTGTCGGCAGCCGATATCATCGAATGGTTCGCGGATGAAGGGCGGCGCGTATATGGCCGTATCGTGCCATCGCGCAATCTTGCAGTGCAGCAGTCGGTGCTGAAGGAGCCGATCGGACCGGTCGCCGCCTTTACACCTTGGAATTTTCCGGTCAACCAGGTCGTACGCAAGCTCAGCGCGGCGCTTGCATGCGGGTGCTCGTTCCTCGTGAAGGCACCGGAGGAAACGCCGGCGTCGCCGGCGGGGCTGCTGCAGGCGTTCGTTGATGCCGGCGTGCCGGCCGGCGCCGTCGGACTCGTGTTCGGCGATCCCGCTGAAATCTCGAGCTACCTGATTCCGCATCCGGTAATCCGCAAGGTGACGTTTACCGGCTCGACGCCAGTCGGCAAGCAACTCGCGGCGTTGGCCGGCGCGCACATGAAGCGTGCGACGATGGAGCTGGGTGGCCACGCGCCGGTGATCGTCGCTGAGGACGCCGACATCGCGTTGGCGATCAAGGCAGCCGGTGGGGCGAAGTTTCGGAACGCGGGGCAGGTGTGTATTTCGCCGACGCGCTTCCTGGTACACAACAGCATCCGAGAGGCATTCGAGGCGGCACTGGTCAAGCACGCACAGGGTTTGAAGCTTGGTGACGGGCTTGCAGAAGGCACCACGCTCGGCCCGTTGGCGAACGCGCGTCGTCTTGCGGCGATGATGCGGATCGTCGAGAATGCGCGCGCCACCGGCACGACGGTGGCCACCGGCGGCGAGCGGGTTGGCTCCACAGGCAATTTCTTTGCGCCGACGGTATTGACGAACGTATCCCGGGAGGCGGACGTGTTCAATCATGAGCCATTTGGGCCTGTTGCCGCGGTCCGCGGCTTCGACCGGCTCGAGGACGCGATCGCCGAAGCGAATCGGTTGCCGTATGGCCTTGCTGGCTATGCATTCACGCATTCCGTGCGCAACGTGCATTTGCTGTCTCAGCAGCTCGAGGTCGGCATGCTTTGGATTAATCAGCCTGCGACGCCGTGGCCTGAAATGCCGTTTGGCGGCGTCAAGGATTCAGGGTATGGGTCCGAAGGCGGGCCGGAGGCGATGGATGCCTATCTGGTCACCAAGGCGGTGTCCGTGACGGCGGTTTGATTTCGCTGTGACGCGGCCGCCGCGGTATTCGGGCGCTCGGCGGGGCTGGCCGGGCCCGAACAGGGCTTATCGTGCTAGCGTTTTGGGTCGGCCGGCGTGATGAGTCCCAGGTGATATCGGATTGAGCCGGCATAGGGGGCGCGATGGCGCACGAGGCTTATGCCAGGAGGTAGTTATGCGAACATTGCCGCCTTGATCGTCAGAACCTGCTGCAGGAGTTGCGTGGCTACCGGCATGATTCGATGGCGTTCGAACGTACCCTCCCAGCCGTGCCGGGCTTGAACGGTTCGCCGTGCAAACGCCCGGGCACACTGCATGCGGACAAGGATTACGACTTTGCCCGTTGCCGACGCTATCTGAAGCAACGCGCAATCACTGCATCCATCGCCCATCGCGGCGTAGAAAAGCGCGAGCGGCTCGGACGGCATTGCTGGGTAGTCGAGCACACGCACGCCTGGCTTGCCGGTTTTGGTAAGCTGCACATCCGCTCCGAGCGGCGCCTGGACATTTATATCGCCTTGCTTTGCTTGGCCGCTGCCGTTATCTGTTCGCGCTTCGTGGACGACTTGTGTTAGCGACTCTTAACGGTTGTCGCGGCCCAGCGCTCGTCGGCAATGCATGATCCGCCGAAAACCCAGTGGCCGCTGCTCACCGATATATCGATACATGCGTTTTCGATTAGGCTACGCGTACCTAGCACCGCTTCGCGCGGCGTCTTTCCTCATTTCTTGCCAAGTTTGCCAATGGACTTTGACTTAAACACCGCTTTAAATAACACGCAGCCCGCTATATATGCAGTGCAGAACCAGCAAGCCGGTCATCCTGACACAACTGTGCCGCCACATACTCTGACAGTGCCTGCGAACATACCGGAGCCGCAGGGCTCGACGACAGGTTCACTGACCGGTGCGGCGCACAGTCCAGTAAGCGGTTTGGCGACGACCCAAACAAGCTTCCCAACAACGTACCACAAACTGCCGCCCGAGATCCTCCGGCAGGTGTCTGCCCACATGCCATTTGACGATATCAGCAACCTGTCGCCCGTGAACAAGGGGACATACCACGCCCTGCAAGAAAGGCGGCTGAGCTGGCTTTGCTATCAGCGAGCTGCTAACGCCAAAGCGTTGGATCTCGCGTTGGTGCAACAGTTGCTGACCGAAATCGAGCGGATCCGCGAACCGATGTTGCGCGCTAAGCCGTTTGAGGCTCTATGGCCAAGGCTATCGAGTTTGCCGGAAGAGCAGCAGACAGCGGCATTCCGACAGGTTTTCGAGGCTGCCGGCTGCGTGCCCAAGTACGGCCTGCCAATACAAAAAGACATGATCCGATCCATACGAGACTTTCAGGAGCTCCAACAGCTCGATTTGTATCATCTCGCTTATGCAGACGCCGAACGGCGAAGCGTTGAACAGGGCAGCACTTGGGCCGCTGTTGCGTCGATCTTGATAGCTTTGCCAGAACAAACCATAAGTTTAATAGATTATCAGCATTTTTTTGACCGTATTCCGACTTTGGCCGCGGCTGATCGAGCCGATCTGATTACGGAACTGGTAGTATCGTATATAGACTATATAACATTCGCTTCTTTGCTTGGTCAGGGGCAGGAGCATGTGCCTGTAGACGAGTGTGAGCGTCGCCGTCGCCAAACATACCGAATATGCTGGGAATGGGTGCAACGTTTGCCGAAGTCGTACCAAGGTGCGCCGATCGGCGCGTTAGCTAGCGTAGCATGGGTGATGCCACGCGAAGAACTGCCCGCTCACTATGCCGAACTGCGTCGCTTGATACAATCACTGCCGGATCACCAATTGGGCAGCGCACTACGCTACCTGCCGATCGCGCTGCGAGGCCTGCCGGACGATCAACTGGCGCACGAGCTTTCATTACTTGAACCCTTGATTCAGCGCGTGCCGCTCGCGCAGCATACGCTGGTAGCTGCTGGTCTGCTCCAAGCCACACGCGGAATGGACGACGCGATATCGGCGCAGGTATGGCAGCGCGCACTGCGCTTGCTCGATGTAGTCAATGAGGCAGACGTGCTAAATGTACTTCTTGGGCTGGAAAAGACGGATTATCTTCCAACCGTGCGACAGGCGCTACAGTTGCGAGATTATGCAAGGACCGAAATCATAGCGCTCATTGAACGCAACCACTTCAGCCAGCAAACCCGCAGCAAGGTACTCGACTTTATTTTAAGAAACCGCGACAATCGCGATGTCACTCCGCATCGCGACGATCCAGCGCACGATTGAGCACGTGCGACACTTAGCGGAAGCAGCGGCGTCGTTCGCTGACCCTGAACTATCGGTGCTGGTCGACACGACGGTGCAGGTGCAGTAGGCTTGCGGGCAGAAACGACAGCCGATGTCAAATGCAAATACAGCTGCAGGCCGTCGACCAACCCTGGTCGATGCGTATCGGCGCACCTAGCGCCTAGAGCGTGTTATGCACTTTCAGCGAGTCTCAGAGTCGAATCGAGATGGAGAACGCAGACCCTATCCGAGCGACGTGACGGACGAAGAATGGAGCTTCGCTGCTCCGTACTTGACATTGATGGAGCCAGATGCACCACAAAGACGGTATGAATTGCGCGAGTTGTTCAACGCGCTGCGTTGGCTGGCTCGTGCGGGTGCTGCGTGGCGTATGCTGCCGACGAACTTTCCGCCATGGGAGGCGGTGTATCAGCAAACTCAACGCTGGCTGCGAGCGGGCTGCTTCGAAGCGATGGTTCAGGATTTGCGTTCGGTGCTGCGTGTTGCGCAGGGTCGCCAAGTTCAGCCTAGTGCGGTGGTTCTGGACGGGCGTATGTTGCAGTCGAGCTGCGAGAGCGGCCCACGCGCAGGCTACGACGGCGACAAGCGCAAACGGGGGAGCAAGGTGCATAGGGCCGTCGATACGCTCGGGCATTGGCTGGCGGCCCATGTCACGCCGGCCAATGAGCAAGAGCGCGCACAGGTTCAGGTGTTGGCACAAGAGGTGCAACATGTGAGCGGGCAGAGCGTGAAGCTTGCCTTTGCTGACCAAGGTTATACAGGAGAAGAGCCTACACAAGCCGCGCAAAACGAAGGCATCGAATTGCAGGTTATCAAACGGTCAGAGGCAAAGAAGGGCTTTATCCTGCTGCCACGCCGATGGGTCGTCGAGCGCAGCTTCGGATGGCTCAATCGCTTTCGAAGGCTCGCTCGTGACGATGAGCGTTTGCCTGAAACGCTCATCGGTTTGCATTTCGTTGTCTTTGCCATGCTCATTCATCTTGCAAAGTGCATAACACGCTCTAGTGTTTCATCACAGACAAAAAGTGCCTAACATGCTCTAAATAGGCTACGATAACCGATTTGACAGCTATGTCGATGAAAAACAGCGTCCCCTAGAAAGCGCGGCATACGATCAAGCCCGCAGACGTGCGACGCGAGGAACGGATGGATGCCGGTACCAAGCTGTTTGTGCTGAACGGCATCGACAAGACGACGATCGACGACATCGTCATTGGGGCAGCTAATTCGAAGGGCACGTTCTATCATTATTTCAAGTCGAAGGATGAACCTGTTGACGCATTGCGAGGCGATTTTCAAGGCCTGGTGATGTTGTTTGCGAGGCTGCAGACAGCCGGTGCGCAGGGCGCTTGAAGTGTCGCGTGGTTTGCGTTTAGATTAGCGTTCGCTATGTTCACCGGTCTGCGTGATGGTTGCGGGCCGTCGCGGCGGCATTGGCCGGGTAAAGGAATTTCCGCGCGATATTTGCAGGGGGAGCCATGTCCGTGCTCGACGAATCTCGGCGCCATGTGGGTGGCGACGGTGAAATGGCGCAGCGGATTCGGGCGTTCGACTGGTCCATGACCGAATTGGGCCCGATCGAGCGTTGGCCGCAGAGCCTGGTGTCGGTGATGCAAGTGGTGCTGGCTTCTCCAGTGCCGATGGTGGTGCTGTGGGGTGCCGATGGCTATATGCTATACAACGATGCGTATGCGGTATTTGCTGGCGGTCGGCATCCGTACTTGCTCGGCTGCCCGGTCGAGCAAGGCTGGCCGGAAGTGGCCGCGTTCAACCGCCGCGTGCTGGAGACCTGCCTTGCCGGCGGCACGCTAACGTATCGCGACAAGGAGCTTGTGCTGCTGCGCGACGGCAAGCCGGAGGACGTCTGGATGGACTTGTATTACAGTCCAGTCGCCGGCGACGATGACGTGCCTGCGGGTGTTATCGCGGTAGTCGTGGAGACAACCGAGCGCGTGTTGACGGAACAGTCGCGGCAACGCGCGGAGGTCGCGCTGCGGTTAGCCAACGAACGGCTGCAACTCGCGCTTAATACCGGCGCGGTACTTGGCACGTGGGTCTGGGACGTTGGTTCCGGCACGGTTAGCGGCGACGAACGCTTTACCCGCACCTTCGGCGATGTTTCGCAGCGGAAAGTCCGCGGCATCGGCGATTTATTGTCCATTCAGCAGGTTGATCCTGACGACGTCGCGCAAGTGCAGGCACAGATGCTTGCGTCGCTGCGTGCGCAAACGCCGTTTCGCGCCGAATACCGGATCACGCGCGCGAACGGCGAATTCCTTTGGGTGCAGTCGAGCGGACAGTGGGAGTTGGATGCGCATGGGGGGCCACACCGGTTACCCGGCGTGCTGATCGACATTCATGAGCGCAAGGTCGCGGAAGCGGCATTAGTGCAGTTGACGGCCACCCTGGAGCAGCGGGTCAAGGATGCGGTTTCCGCGCGGGCGGCGGTGGAGGCGCAACTGCGGCAGGCGCAAAAAATGGAGGCGCTGGGCAGTCTCACCGGTGGTGTCGCCCACGACTTCAATAATGTCTTGCAAGTGATCAACGGCAACCTGCAAATGTTGTCGGCAGAACTGGCTAACCACCCGGTCGCGCAACGCCGGATTGCAACCGCGGCGGAGGCGGTGCGGCGCGGTGCCCGGCTGGCGTCGCACCTACTCGCGTTCGCGCGACGTCAGCCTTTGTCGCCGTCGGTGGTCTGTCCGCGGCAGTTGCTCGAAGGCATGGACGAGATGATCCATCGTTCGCTTGGCGAGACGGTCAATATTGATACGATCGTGCCGGACGATTTATGGAATGTGCTGGTCGACCGCAATCAGTTGGAGAACGCGCTGCTGAATTTGGCCATCAACGCTCGTGACGCGATGCGCGGCGAGGGCAAGTTGACGATCGCTGCACGCAACGTGATGCTGGACGGCAAGCCGGACAATGGTCACGGCGGTGGTGGCGACACTGAAGTCAGGCCGGGCGAGTACGTCTGCTTTTCGGTCTCGGATACCGGTGTGGGCATGTCCGCCGAGGTGCTCGAGCATGCCTTCGAGCCATTCTACACGACCAAGCCGGAAGGCCATGGAACCGGGCTGGGCTTGAGCATGGTATTCGGCTTTGTCAAGCAAAGCGGTGGTCACATGGAGATTGATAGCGTGGTCGGGCGCGGCACGACGGTCGAGTTGTTTTTTCCGCGCTCGCTCGAGACGCCATGCACGGACTCGCCCGCGACGTTGGGCGGCGTGCCGCGTGGTAACGAGACGGTGCTCATCGTCGAAGACGATGCGGACGTGCGCCTGACCGCCGTCGACATGATTGCGCAGCTTGGCTACCAAGTGTTGACTGCGTCGACCGGCGATGAGGCCAAGGCGATACTGCTCGGCGACGCGCGCATCGACCTGCTGTTCACCGATGTCGTGATGCCGGGGGACGTGAAGAGCCCCGAACTTGCTCGCCTTGCCGCGCAACGGGTGCCGTCGGTGCCCGTGGTGTTCACATCGGGCTACACGCGCGACGAGATTTTCCATCATGGCCGGCTCGATCCGGGCGTGACGTTGCTAGCCAAGCCGTATCGGCGTGATGAGTTGGCGCATAAGCTGCGCAGCGCGCTCGAAGGGCAGTCTGGAGGACGGGCGATGCCTCTTCAGTCGGCACTGTCGAGTTGCAATGACGAGTCGCCATCGCCGTCTATCCCACCGGCCGAACCGGTATCGCCCTCCCCATTGCCATCACTTGTGGCGGCACAGTCCGCTGCACCCGGGCCGTGCGACGAAGAAGGGCCGCTGCCATGTCATGTGCTTCTGGTGGAAGACGACGCACCCTCGCGTGAGGCGATGCGTGACCTGATCGAAGTGATGGGGCTGCGGTGCTGTGCGGCCGGCAGCGCGGAGGAAGCGCTGAAGCGAGCCGCGGCGCAACGCTATGATGTCCTGCTGAGTGATCTCACGTTGCCCGGCATGGCTGGCGACCAGCTTGCATTAGCGCTGCGGCGTACCCAGCCGCATGTTCATGTGTTCCTGATGTCGGGATACGGGCAATGTGCGGATGTTGACCCATTGCTCGACGATGTTCCCGTGCTGCAAAAGCCTCTGGACGCGCTGGCACTTGGCCGCCGACTTGCGGCGTGCCGCAAGTCGGCGTAGCGGCGCCGCCCGTTGGCTGCCAGCGCAGTCGCAGCGCGATATGACACTATTCTTGGGCAAGCAACTTGCTGAAGTCGGTGTGTTCACGCTATTCCTTACCCTATCGACAGACGGAGAGAGCAATGGCATCTGAAATGGGCGCACGCACACCCGAAAAGCGGCGGCTCGGTGGCTGGCTTCCCAATCGGGAAGACGCGCTGGCGCAGTATCGGCTGGAATTGGCGGCGCACGCAAAAGCACGCCCCGACTTGCGTACCAGCGTGGTCCAGGAACTGGCTGCGTTGGTGAGCAATGATGCCGTATTACGCATGAACCTCGAACGGGCCATCGATGATGCGCGTGGCGCGGGTTACCAACTGGGTTACGCGACGATCGACGAGCTGATGTCCTTGATCGACTATCTGATGACGTATGCACCGCCCTTTAGCGAGTCGAGCCTGATTATCTGCCCTCTCAATGCGTTGCTCGACTGGCCGATGTGTATGCCGTCCGGCTATGCATTTTTTCGTGACCCGGCGCTCAACGCGCAACTCAAGCGGGTATTGAATCATTGGTGCGGGTTCCTGAGCGGTCCGTACTCCCGAACGCACCTGAACACCCAATCGCCGAATGGCTGGTTCTGCGACGAAGCGCTCAAAAAAATTAGCATGATGGAATTCATTTGCGATCCTAAGCAACCGTATTGGGGCTTCGCATCCTGGAATAGTTTCTTTACACGCCAGTTTAAGCCCGGCGCACGGCCTGTCGACGCGCCGCACGACTCCAAGGTCATCGTCAGTGCCTGCGAGGCGTCGCCATACAACATCCGCTCGGACGTCCAGCTTCATGATCGCTTCTGGATCAAAGAGCAGCCCTATTCGTTGCAGGAAATTCTAACGACGGGCGAGCACGAATTGGCCAAGCGATTCGTCGGCGGATCCGTTTACCAGGCATACTTGAGCGCATACAACTATCATCGTTGGCATGCGCCGGTCAGTGGTACGGTATCGAAGGCGTACTGGGTCGATGGCAGCTATTACTCCGATCTCGAGGCCGAGGGCGTCAACCCGAGCGGGCTGAATGCCTCGCAGGGCTACACCACCGCGATCGCCGCGCGGGCGGTGATCGTGATCGATTGCGATGATTGTGCGCTCGGGCAGGTCGCGTGCGTGTTCGTCGGAATGGCCGAGGTCTCGTCATGCAATATCGTGGCGTTGCCTGGGCAACATGTGGGCAAGGGCGACGAGATCGGCTATTTTCAGTACGGCGGCTCCACGTACTGCCTGATATTCGAGCCTGGTGTGATCGAGCAGTTCGAGCCGCAGCCGCCATTCGACGACAATGCCACGCCAATCAAGGTCAATGCGCGGCTGGCTATGGCGCGATAGGCCCCGCGCCGCAGTGTCCTGCGCTATACGGGTGCGACTGTCCAACCGTCGGCCATCGCGGCGCTCATGTAGCCCGCGGTGAGCGGCGTCAGGCCATGAACCCAGCGATCATTTCGGTGTTCGCGACGGCTACGCGCGGCGTAACGCGCTTTTCATGGACGCGGCAGCACAGTTCGACCCACTCCATTTGTTGCAAGCAACGCACGTCTGCGTAGAATTGCGTTGATCAAATGTCAACGCCGAGGCCAATGGTGAGTCTGAGCGAGCGACGGCTCCACTACCTTCATGCGGCGCTCATGGCCGGTTCGATGCGTGCCGCCGCCGAACGGCTGGGCGTGGAAGCATCGGTCATCAGCCGGCAGATCCAATTGCTCGAGAAAGAGCTGAATGTCACGCTGATCGAGCGGCGTGGGCGCGGCGTTGCGCCGACCGATGCGGGGCGCCTGGTGCTGCAGGCATACGAGGAGCGGCGCCTGGTGGAGGAAACACTGCGGCTGCGCCTGGACGAGCTACGCGGGTTGGAGCGGGGCGAGCTGACGATCGTAACCGGCGAGGGCTTTGTGCGCGAATTGATGTCCAAGGTGATGGTGGCATTCTGCGCCCGGTATCCGGGCGTCAACGTGCAGATGCAGACGGTCGGGGCGGAAGAGGCGGTTGCCCACGTGGTCGAGGACCGGGCGCATCTTGGCTGGACGCTGTGTCCGCCCGCCCATCCGGCGGTGCGCATCGTGCACGAACGGCCGCAGCCGCTTTGCGCGATCATGGCGGCGACGCATCCTTTGGCGGGGCCGGCTGCCCGGGTGTCTTTGGATGCTGTAGCCCAATACCCGCTGGCGCTTGCCCCGGCGGGCACCGGCCTGCGCGCGCTGACGCGCCAAGCCGAGGTGGCGGAGGGAATCCGGTTCAATGCCGTATTTTCGGCAAACTCGATCGATGCGCTGACGCACTACGTTGGCGTGGGGCTGGGCGTGACATTCTTGTCAGTCTATCCGGTGGAGCACGAATTGGCCGTTGGTGTGCTCGTTGCACGGCGCACGACCAACGTCGTGCTCGAGCGTGCCAAGGCTCAGCTATTCGTGCGGCGCGGCCGTCGCTATTCGGCCGCCGTGCAAGCTTTTCTCGCGCAAATGCGACAGTCCGGCCTGTTCTAGCACGCAAGCTGTCCGGCAAGAACGCGGCTGGCCGGCGCGTCCGCCCGCCGTCGACGATTGCCCCTCGTCAATCCCACTGCCGGGTCGCGCTGCCTCGCGCGTCCATGGCCGTGAGAATACGCTACGATGACGCGCTGCTCGCTTGAGCGTTCTTATATTTGCGTCGTTGCTCATTCTTGACAAGCAGGCGCTTAGGCGGGGAAAAGATTCCCATCGCCACGCTGGTGGCGGGATCGACCGCTTCAGCGGCAAAAGCATGGAGTGCCGTCACGCTTTACGGCCTGATGGATGCCGGCCTGATTAGCGCGCTCTGCGCCGGCCGAATAAGCCGTGTGGCCACAACGCGTTACACGTCGCTATGATGGCTGCGAGCGCAGTCGCTCGATTAAGCCCGTGGCGAAGACGGTACCGATCAGCACAATGGCGCAGCCTTCCATCATCTTTATTGATATGGATAACGAAAGGAATAGCGAATCCCAAAGGATGCCGAACACCGGAATCACGAATGTGGCGGTCATCGCGTGAGTCGGCCCACCGGCGGTGAGCAGGCGAAAGTACAGCACATAGGCAACGCCGGTGCACGCCACGCCGAGCGCCAGCGCCGCGAGCCACGCCTGCATCGAAATCGGTGTCGCTGGCCATGCCCATGCGGCGAGCGGTAGTAGTACGATCGATGCGCCGACGAGGCTGCCGGCCGCGATCACCAATGGGTCGATGTCGGACAAATAGCGCTTTGTATAGCTGGCCGCGATACCCAGCAGCGCTGTGGCGGTGAGTCCTGCGGCGGCGGCCAGTGCAGTGGCCTGCGCGCACGGCGCTGCGCCTGCGATGCCGCTCGTTGCACTGATCTGATTTCCGACCAGCAGCGTCACGCCGGCGAAACAGAGCGCGATGCCTGAAACTCGCATGATGCTGGGCCGGTCCCCGAGCCACAGGAACGCTACCAGCGTGCCCCACAGCGGTGCAGTCGCGTTGATCACGGAGGCCAGGCTCACCGACAGGGCAGGCACGGCATACGCAAACAGACAAAACGGCATCGCAGCGTTCAGTACGCCGAGCATGAACAACGGCCACAGCTTGCGTTGCGAATCACGCCATTTTCCCTCCACGCCTTTTCGCGTGATCAACAGCGCGATTAAGAAAGTGGCGCCGATCGACACACGCAACGCTACCATCGGCACGACGCCGAACTCCGCAACGCCGATGCGCACAAAAAGAAACGACGTACTCCAAAGTGTTGCGAGCGCCAGCAAATTGGCCACGTTGAACACCGATCGGGAGATCATGCATAGCCTTCGCAGGGTGACCGGTATTGCACGTTGCACGCATCGGCAAGTCCGGATGGGACAAGGACAACTAGGCAGGCACCACTATGTAACAGCCTATTCGAAAGCGAGAGCAGTATCGGTGGGGTCAGCGGAGGCGGTTATATTTTTGGCGGATAACGTATGGTAAGCGCAGCCGCCGCTGGCTGCTGTGAAGGGCGTTACCGCGCCTGTTAAGCGGGCAAAACGTCCGTGATCCGACAAAACGCTGTCGGAGTTCGCCGACGCGCAGCGCCGCCTCTTGCATTGTCTATTACATAGTATCAGCTTACCCGACTACTGCGTCAGTGCGTCACGCTGCATTCCGGCTTCGCGTACGATTGTTGGCTCGATGCCAATGGGGCTCGTGCTTGGCTACGATCACCTGGCGGTTCAATGCTATCGACGTGGTCGATGCATCGGCGGGCGGCGCAGGCCACAGCAGCATTACACTGCCGAGTGGCGGCATGCCGAGATTAATAGAAAGGCTCCGAATGAAGCCATCGCTTTTTGCGAATAAAGCTGGTTACAGGAGACAAACCGGCGTAGTACCTGAGCGCTTGGTCGTTGCTTCCATAGCAATATCCCAGCACGACATGGTTTTGCGAACGAGTGGCGCACGTGTTCCGGGTACTGACAGGATGCGCCAAACGTTCGGCCAGCACGTCAATGCCAAAGCTGGAGGTGGCCATCGGTCGTATCGGGCGACTGGCGGTCCTTTGAGTTGCAACGTCAACACGATCACCACGAGCTTGTCGGCCGATGCGTCGATCTCGGACGCACGAGGCGACCGCCACGGTGGCGGCTGTCCTGACCACATCGGTTGCCATTGGCGCTGGCACGTGCAATGGCGCCCCGCTGCGTCCCTGAGCAACGGCTCGTGCTGGATTGTGCGCCAGGCGCGCTGGGCCATGTATTGGCGTTCCGTCTGCCGGGCGCTGGTGTGCGTGTTAGCCGTGTTTTGGCAAAAAGCCGCATCCTGGACGACGCGGTGCGACGCACTGGGGGTGCATTACCGGATGCGCAACGCATCGAAAGCGAACGCCGATGCTGGTGCTTCACTTCGATCATACGGTTACGCAAACTCGAGCAGGGTGGCGCTTGGCCAGGACGCGCCGCGCCGTTCGTCTCGAGACTGCGCAATGGTGGTATCCGTGGGCGTTAATGGGTGGCGTGGTATTCCGGCTTGCGCCGCGTGTTGGGTCGTGCGGCTCGGCGACATCCCAGCGACAATCAGGAGCGCGTAAAAATGATCGAAAGTACTGCGATTCTTGGCGTTGCGGTTGGCCTGGTGTTGGCATTGACCGGTGCAGGCGGTGCGATTCTTGCGGTACCGCTGCTGTTATTTGCGCTGGATCTGAGCGTTGCGCGGGCTGGGCCGATAGCACTGCTTGCGGTGGGCATGTCGGCAGCGGTCGGCGCGGCAATTGGCTTGCGCAGTGGGATTGTCCGCTACCGGGCGGCCGCGCTGATGGCGGTAAGCGGCATGGTTGGGTCGCCGATCGGCCTGTGGGCCGCGCGCTGGCTACCGAACGGGCCGTTGGCGCTCGTCTTCGCGTGCGTGTTGGCGGGGGTATCGTGGCGCATGCTTCTGCAGGGTCATGCGTGTGCCAGCCATTCGGATCGATGTGCGACGCGCATGAGCATGTCACCGCCTCGTCAACTGGACCACGCGAGCGGGCACTTCGTTTGGACCGCCTCCTGCGCGCGTGCGTTGATCGCGTTGGGTGCCGGTGCCGGATTTCTGTCCGGCTTGCTTGGAGTGGGGGGCGGCTTCGTGATCGTGCCGGCGCTCAGGCGAGCGACGAACGCGCCAATGCAGGCGATCGTCGCAACGTCGTTGGCGGTGGTCGCGTTGGTCTCGACGGCTGGCATCGCCGCTAGTGCGCTGGCTGGACGGATGGACTGGCCAGTGGGCTTGCCGTTCGCCGCCGGTGCTGTCGCCGGCATGCTCGGTGGATGCCGAATCGCCGCGCGGTTGAGTGGACCCCGCCTGCAACAGGTTTTTGCGGTGGTGGCTGGGTTGGTTGCGCTTGGCATGATGGTCAAAGTGCTGTTCGCTTCGCCCGGTTGGTCGGCATGAGCTACGGTGCGCGTGGCGATCCAGTGGGTTTCGCTTGCCGGGTGGAGAAGGGCCTAACTCGCGGCGACGACTGGGTGGAAGTGAACTACACGTTTGCGCGCATGGCGGGCAGCCAGCCCATGGGCGAGGCGCTGTTGTTTGGCGCCAGCAAAAATGCGGGCAGCCAGGCCAACAAGAGCGTGATGACGGTGCGTACCTGCTATCCGTACCAAACTTTGCAGATCCGGTCAGGGGACGGCGTGCTGGTCATGGATTTGTGGATCGTATACGTGCCGCTAGATGCGGCGCAGCGTACGAACCGCACGTTCGGCCTGCTTTCCATCCGTAAGCCCAAAATGACGTTCGCGCTGGACCTAGCCTGGCCGCTGCTGATCTGGTTCACCGAGCGCATCTTCAAGGAGGACCGCTGGATCGTGGAGCGGGAGCAAGAGGCCCACGATAGGCAGGGCGCGGATTGGAACTGCGAGTTGTTTCCGGTTATCAATGAGTTGCGCGACTTGCTGCGCCACTGTGGCGGCCGCACGGTGATCCCAATTCGCGAGACGGGCAACAGGGTTTGACGTCCCACGGGTCCCCATTATTTTAATCGAGTCCATTTCGTTCTCGACACCGCCCGCGGACGTCGATCTGCGGGTTCCGGACAGCCGTCAATTTTGATTAGCCGATAGATCATTATTGATTTCGTCTGGGTTTGTTTAACTCGTATTTCATGGTCTTTGTTCAGATTGGACTTCTTCATCGAGTGGCCGCGTCATCCTGCGTTACGTTTGCCGTGGGCGGTTTGAGGTCATCGGCAAGGGCAAGCAGTGCGACCAATGCATTGATGCACTGCATACGCATTGGCGCGATCGTGGTCGGCATGTGAAAAACCTTGGCCGACTGTGGCGCGATCAAGATCGTGGCTCAGGGCAAGTTTGGATGAGATGTGACGCGGGTCTTGCCGGTGCGGGAAGAATTCAACATTAGGCTATCTGTCGTCCGCTACCTTCGAAATTGACGCAGACACAAACTATCTAACTGCTCGATATTATTGGGCCATGGCATGGTGCCTGGGGGTGGTACAGTGGTGTGCAGCGACAACGGCTGATGGACACCACTGTACCCAAAAATCCAGCAGCAGAGTGCGTTACATGTGTGCGAGACGCTGGTGCAGATGCGCTGCCCCCGCAAGGGCAAGACTCGCATGGCGTACCTGCGAAGTTATACTTCGACATAGTTCATCGGAATGTGCTCGATTATTTAGAACTGCGTTTTAAAGCAGACTTGGATTCATCGAAAATCCGCGGACGGACAAACCATTCGGATTGTAAGTTGCTGAGATGCTCGAGCGGCCATCACGTTTGCGCTATGCACCGGTCAAGCCGGTGATGCATCGGCGGTGCGAGTTGTTCGAGAGCCTGGAGGCGGTCAATCGTGCGCTGCATTTGGACGACGTAAGTGGGCGTGCCAATAGCGTGATGACATGACGAGACAAATGCCGCAGCCCAAAAAACTTGAACTTTTGTTGAACTTGTGAGAAATTTCGTTTCGTCCGAACGAGGGGCATGCAGCGAAATGAGGCATGATGGTTCGCTGAGGCAAGTGCAGTACCGTGGTCTTCGATCCATGCAAGCGATGTTTGGGGCACGATAATGAAAGAGAATACTGGCTTGACTCAACGACACTTTCCTCAGGTGCGCAGTACACACTCAGCCTCTTTTTCCTACTGTCAGTTTTACGAGCACGGCGGTAACGTTGCGTGATAACTGATCAAGCATTATTCACTTTTCTGCTCATTGTTTAACGGCTCATGCTGACGTGTGTCGGCGCGATGCGGTGCTTTAATCCAGCTGGTGCATGAATCGCTTTGCGTGCGAAGCGAAAGTGTTCCTTTTTTGGTAGAAAGGTATGAGCGTTTTCGACGATGCATTCGATAAGCTTATCGGCAACGAAGGCGGTTATTCCAATAACCCTCATGATCCGGGGGGCGAGACGATGTGGGGCGTGACCCAGCGCGTCGCGCGCGCATGGGGCTACACCGGACCGATGCGGGAGTTACCGCGTGAGACAGCGAAACAGATCGCCAAGGCCCTGTACTGGGATCCATTGCACTGTGACCGCTATGACGCACGGGTCGCGTTTCAAATTTTTGATGCCAACTACAACGGTGGTCACGTTGTTATCTGGATGCAGCAGGCCAGTGGCGCATTCGCCGACGGCAAACTCGGACCCAAGACGATCGCTGCGGTGCAGGCAGTCGATCCTGAGCTTTTCATTATGCGTTTTATTGCCGCGCGCTTGACTTACTTGACCGCGCTGCAAACTTGGCCAAGCTTTGGCCGCGGCTGGGCGCGACGCATCGCGACTAACTTAAGAGTGGCAGGAGCCTGACCATGTTACCGATTGTTCTCGCACTCGCACAATTCGCGCCGCAGATCGCGCATTGGATTGGCGGCAGTCAAGCCGAGCAGGTGGCCCAAAAAGTGATCAATATCGCCCAAACTGTCACGAGCACGAACACTCCGGAACAGGCGCTAGCTGCGATCCAGGCAAACCCGGACCTTGCCTACCGGTTTCAGGAGTCGATCGTTGAGAGCCAGGTCGACTTGCAGCGCATTGCCGCGGATGTGGAAAAGACACGCATTACGGCCAATGTGGAAACCGCGAAGACGAATGCGGCTGATCGCGCCAACGCTCGGCAAATGGCTTTGACTGAACACGATCACACTCCGCGTAACTTGGCCTATCTGTACACAGTTGGCTTATTTTTGGTGATTGGTGCGCATTTCTGGTTGTTGTTCGCTCGCATACCCGTCAATCCGGTCGCCTTTGGCGTGCTGGGCAATATTGAGGGAGTGCTGATTGCGATGGTGCTGGGAGCCAAAGAATTCTTTTTTGGCTCGTCGTCGACAGCAACCAAGCAGGCGGCGGTGATTACCAGCTTCGCGACTGACCCGGACACGCATGTGACGACCCAAACGATGAACGGTGTACCGACGTCTGCTCAAACAACATTGCCCACTACAGCAAGCAACAAATCATAAGTATTAACCCAATAATGCAAGCGGGTGCAGCAGTTTAGGCGTTAACGAGAGGACGCAGTGTGAAGTGAAAAAGGCGCATTTCATACGAATTGGCGTGTAAGCAACCGCTTGTTCCGAGCAGGGAGATCAGCGCGGAATGCATCAAGCATATCATCGGCCTGTTCGGCGCTCATGCGTCCCACCGATGCGGGCCAGAACGCATCGTCCAATGTAAACCCTCGACATTGACGATTCGGTGTACCAGCTGCGGAAACCGGTGCACGAACAGCATCGCGACGGCGTCACCGACGAAGTGGCCGACCACATTGACCGGCGTCGCCGGCCATTGCGTATGAACGAGTGCGCGCAGATGCTCCACTTGCCATCGAGCGATAACGCATCGAATACCATGTCCTGGTACCAGCCGTAGCCGAGCAGGTCGGGCGCGGCATGCGTGCACCGGCCCGGCCGCTCAAATGCGCCGCATGACGGCAAGGCCGACGTGATCACGCCTGCGGCACTACGCGCGTCGCGACCTCCGGAAAGATCCGGTTGACCAGCGTAATTGGGATCGCTGTCCAGAACTGCGTCGAACCGGTTACGATTGGTTCAGCATCACGGAGCGCGCAGCAATCCGATCGTCAGATCGCTTCATACAGCGGCAGCGTCAGAAAGTCGGTGAACGTGCCCGACGTCGACATCTGCTCGAAGATCTGCGCGGCCCGATCATACGGCGCAGTGTCACCACTGACGACGGCCTTGACCTTGGCGAGTTCCTCGACGCTCAGCGCGCGCACGAGTTCCGCGGTCACCTTGCGGCCGTCATCGAGCTTGCCCTTCGGCGAGTGGATCCACTGCCACACCTGAGAACGCGAGATCTCGGCGGTTGCCGCGTCTTCCATCAGATTGTGGATCGGCACGCAGCCGTTGCCCGCCAGCCATGAGCCAAGGTAATGGATGCCCACGTTGATGTTGTTGCGCAAGCCGGCTTCGGTGATCGGCGCTTGCGGACGGAAGTCGAGCAGATCCTTGGCGGTGACTTGCACGTCGTCGCGTTGCTTGCTGATCTGGTTGGCGTTGTCGCCGAGCACCTTGACGAACGCTTCCATTGCGATCGGCACCAGGCCGGGGTGGGCGACCCAGCCGCCATCGTAGCCATCGCCTGCATCACGCGCCTTGTCCGAGCGCACGCCGGCCAGCGCCTTGTCGTTGGCAGCCGGATCGTTCTTGATCGGGATCAGCGCGCTCATGCCGCCGATCGCCGGCGCATTGCGCCGGTGACAGGTCTTGACCAGCAGTAACGCATACGCCCGCATGAACGGCGCAGTCATCGTCACCTGGGCACGATCGGCGAGGCAGAAGTCGTTGTCGGTCTTGAATTTCTTGATCGCTGAAAAGATATAGTCCCAGCGCCCTGCGTTCAGCCCGGCACTGTGCTCACGCAGCTCGTACAGGATCTCGTCCATCTCGAACGCGGCGAGGATGGTCTCGACCAGCACGGTTGCGCGGACCGTGCCGTGTGGGATGCCGAGTGCCTGTTGCGCGGCGAC
The DNA here is from genome assembly GCF_037477895.1 of Mycetohabitans endofungorum. Classification (NCBI taxonomy): domain Bacteria; kingdom Pseudomonadati; phylum Pseudomonadota; class Betaproteobacteria; order Burkholderiales; family Burkholderiaceae; genus Mycetohabitans; species Mycetohabitans endofungorum. Next base: position 400,739 of record NZ_CP132745.1, on the reverse strand, counting down.
GAACACATCATTCCACAACCGCGCTTCCAGGTGGCTTTCCATCTTCGGCAGGTAGAAATACGGACCGGTGCCGCGCGACAGTTGCTCCTTGGCGTTGTGGAAGAGGAACAACGCGAAGTCGAACAGCGCGCCGGACACGCGTTGGTCATCGATCGTCACATGCTTCTCGTCGAGGTGCCAGCCGCGGGGGCGTACCAGCAACGTCGCGATCTTGTCGTTGAGCTGGTATGACTTGCCGTTCTGCTCTAATGAGATTGTGCGTCGCACCGCGTCCTTCAGGTTGATCTGGCCTTGGATCTGGTTGTCCCAGTTCGGCGCGTTTGAATCCTCGAAGTCGGTCATGTACGAGTCCGCACCGGAGTTTAGCGCGTTGATGATCATTTTGCGCTCGACTGGCCCGGTGATCTCGACACGACGGCATTGCAGGTCGGCAGGCAGCGGCGCGATAGTCCAGCTGCCATCTCGAATGGCTTGAGTCTGAGGCAGAAAGTCGGGCCGTTCGCCGGCATCCAACCGCTTTGCACGCGCCACGCGCGCAGCCAGCAGGGTTTGGCGGCGCGCTTCGAATTGGCGGTGAAGCTGAGCAACTAGCGCGAGTGCGTCATGCGTGAGGATTGCTTCGAAGCCGGGCTTGAGCGGAGCATGAATCTGCACGCCTTCGGGTAGCGAGAGAGACGAGTGTGCCATGACTTCTCCTTAGTTGGTCAAGTTTATTCAGTGATGCGAATAAGATAGGTGAGACGCGCGTTCGATGAACGCAATCATGTCCTGCATGCCGGATCCGGTACCCGCAGCGGGGGTGGACCTTCCAGAGCAGGACGGCAAGATCATAACGATCCGCGTATCCGGCACGATGGAGTGCTCGGATGGCACAGTGCTGCGTGAGTGGTGCCTGGAGGGGCACGGTCTCGCATGGCGCTCGTGGTGGAAGGTGGGTCAGGATATCGCAGCGGGGCGCCTGGTCAGTGTGCTGGACGACTACGCGGCGCCACCGATCGGCATTCACGCAGTGTTCCCGCAGCGGCGTCATTTGCCGTTGCGGGTCCGGCTGTTCATCGATTACCTGAAGCATACGTACAGTCGTCCCGCCTATTGGCGCTGAATTTCCTCCCTGATTCCGCCGCGCACGCATCGCCGCATCGGCGATACGTCGCACGCAGACGCTCTTTTTTGTCGGGGGCGGTCAGCCGACGCGGTTTACGACCTTCTTGCTGTCAAAGAACTGTTCATCTTCGGTGGAGCCATGCAGTGCAGTCGTCGACGCTTCGCGCTCGACCGTCTGCGTGATCGTGTCGAAGTAGCCGGTGCCGACTTCACGTTGGTGCTTGACCGCGGTGAAACCCTTTTCGGCTGCGGCGAACTCGGCCTGCTGCAAGTCAACGAAGGCGCTCATCTGGTTGCGCGCGTAGCCGTACGCGAGATTGAACATCGAGTAGTTCAAGCTGTGGAAGCCGGCCAACGTGATGAACTGAAACTTGTAGCCCATCGCACCGAGTTCCTTCTGGAATTTTGCGATCGTTGCATCGTCCAGATTCTTTTTCCAGTTGAACGACGGTGAACAGTTGTACGACAGCAGCTTGCCCGGGAATGCCTTGTGAATTGCTTCGGCAAACTTCTTTGCGTATTCCAGGTCTGGCTTGCCGGTCTCGCACCAGATTAGGTCGGCATACGGCGCGTACGCCAGGCCGCGCGAGATCGCTTGCTCCAAGCCCGGACGGGTCCGGAAGAAGCCTTCGACCGTGCGTTCGCCAGTGAGGAATGGCTTGTCGTTGCCGTCGATATCGGAGGTGATCAGGTCGGCGGCTTGCGCGTCGGTGCGGGCCACCAATACCGTTGGCGTATCGCTGACATCAGCCGCGAGCCGCGCCGAAATGAGCTTGGCCACCGCTTCGCGGGTCGGCACCAGCACCTTGCCGCCCATGTGGCCGCACTTCTTGACGGCGGCGAGCTGATCCTCGAAGTGCACACCGGCCGCACCCGCTTCGATCATCGCTTTCATCAACTCGTATGCGTTCAGCACACCGCCAAAGCCGGCTTCGGCGTCCGCGACAATCGGCGCGAAGAAGTCGATGTAGCCTTCGTCACCCGGATTCTTGCCTTCGGACCATTGGATCTGATCAGCGCGGGTCAGCGTGTTGTTGATGCGCTTGACGACCAGCGGCACCGAGTTGGCCGGGTACAGTGATTGGTCCGGATACATTTCGCCAGCGACGTTGGCATCGCCCGCCACTTGCCAGCCGGACAAATAGATTGCCTTCAACCCGGCCTTGACCTGCTGCATCGCCTGGTTGCCGGTCAATGCGCCAAGCGCGTTGACGAACGGCTCTTCGTTGATCAGTGTCCACAGCTTCTCGGCGCCGCGCTGAGCAAGCGTGTGCTCGACCGGTACCGAGCCACGCAAGCGAATCACGTCTTCTGCGGTGTAGCCGCGCTTGATGCCCTTCCAGCGTGGATTGGTTTCCCACTGGGCCTGTAGTTTTTGCGCTTCCTGTTGGCGAGACATAGCGTTCTCCTTGCTCGAATGACGTATTGGGTAGCCTGGATGACTTCGGTTTCGCACCGCCCAGGTTAGCGTTGCGTTGGGAAGTCTTATATAAGAGATTAGGCAAACCGAGCCGAGCGAAACAGGGGCGGAAAGCGTTTTGTTGAATATATTTAAACCATAAAAATCAAATATTTAAAAAATATATTTCATTATATGAAATTACGTTTTCTATCCTGCAAAAGAACTTTTGTGCTACGCACCACATATTTTTATGACACAAAAGATTATTTCATATAATGAAATTTTTGATCCGAACGCCAGCCGTACGGTGCAATAAGTACGGCGCGAAAAAAATGGCGCCGCAGGGCGCCATCTCTCGGAGCGTCGGGCTCGCCGGCCCGCTCGCGTCAGAACGGTCAGTCGTCGTAGCGTGACGTACGGCGATCGTCATCCCGACGACGCGCCGGCCCGCGCGAATCCGCAAAACCGCCTCGGCCACGGTCATTACCGGCGCGGGTGTCACTGAATCCGCCACGATAGCCGGCCTCGCGGCCACCGCCTTCGCGGCTACCACCACCACCGGCACCGTGTCGAGCGTTGCCGTAACCGTTGCTCGTTCCTCGCCCTTGATAGCCGCCGCCGGCGCCCCGCCCGTGGCCGCGCGGCGGCGTGCCGCGACGTGCCGGTGCACGTGTGGACGGTGCTCGCTTGGGCTCGAATCCGGCGATCACGTTGACAGGCAGCGGCGTGCGCACGAATCGCTCGATCCGCTTCAGGGCGCCGACTTCAGCATGGTGCACAAGGCTGACAGCGATGCCGCTGCGCCCCGCACGTCCGGTCCGGCCGATCCGGTGCACGTAGTCTTCTGCGAATTTGGGCAAATCGTAATTGAACACGTGCGTGATGCCGGGTATGTCGATGCCACGCGCGGCGACATCTGTCGCGACCAATACGCGCACGCGTCGTTCACGCAACGCGCGGATTGTCCGGTTGCGCGCGCCTTGCGGCAAGTCGCCATGCAATGCGGCGGAGGCGAAGCCGTCTTCGGCCAGCCTGGCGGCGATCACGTCCGCGTCATTCTTTGTCGCAGTGAACACAATCGCTTGATCGAGTGCGCCGTCAGCCAACAGATGCGTCAGCAGCCGATCCTTATGGGCGCGGTCGTCGACGTAGTGGATGGACTGCACAATGTTCGCGCGCGACTCCGGCTCACGACGGATCTCGATCCGTTCGGCGTCGCTAAGAAAGCGCTGCGCCAGCGAACCTACCTTGCCGTCGAGCGTCGCCGAGAACAGCAGCGTCTGCCGTGTGGCCGGGGTGCGGTCGATGATCGCCTCGATGTCTTCGATGAACCCCATGTCGAGCATCCGGTCGGCTTCGTCGAGCACCAGCATCTGTAACTGGGACAGGTCAATGCGGCCGCGTTCGAGGTGATCGATCAGCCGGCCGGGAGTGGCAACCAGGATTTCGGGGTTCTTCGCCAGCAGCATCAATTGCTGGCCATAGGCGACCCCGCCCAGAATGCTGACCGTGCGCAGTCGCCGCAGGTGCTTGCCATAGGTGGTCGCCGCAGTGGTCACCTGCATCGCGAGTTCGCGTGTCGGTGTAAGCACCAGCAGCGCCGGTTTGGCGACAGGTTGCTCGCGGCGATGACGGCGCTCGCCCCGATCACCGCGCTGTGCCTGATGCGCGGGCTGGTTCGCGCGCTGGCCAAGCGTGCCGGCTTTTTGCATCTGTGCGAAGCGCTCGATCGCGGGCAGCATGAATGCCGCGGTCTTGCCCGAGCCGGTCGGGCTCGAGACTAGCAGATCGTGGCCGGCGAGTGCAGCCGGTATCGCGCGCTGCTGGACCGGCGTTGGTGCGTGATAGCCGGCGGCGGTCAGCGCGGAGACGATTTCCGGCGACAGGCCGAGCGCTATAAAGCCGTCACCGCGGGGGGTATCGTTGTTCGCCGTATCGGCGGTCTGTGCAGCGTCGATGGCCGCGCTTGCTGCGGAGTCGGGTTGCTGCGCGGCAATCGTCGTGGCCATTGCATCAGGTGCCGGCGTGGCGGCGGCTGCGTGCACTGCCGTGGCGGAGGGGGCTTCAGCAGCCGGCGTGGGCGCCACCGGCGCGTCGCCGTGCGACGAGGGGGCATCGTTGCCGAAAAGTTCACGCGCCAGCGCGCCGAGTGACGAGGGGGAATTCGAGGTCATGACGATCCTATGAGTTTCGCGCCTGCGCGGCGCGAACCGGTCCGGAAAAATGCGAGAGGCGCCAATCGGCAGCCACGATCGTCGGATGCGATGAACGATATCCGTTCACCAGATCGAAAAACGGGCATGGCTCGTGAAATGCGAGCCGATGTTAGAACCTGTAACGGTGCGAACCGCCCAACGCGGAAACGCGAACCTTGCTTGGTCTACAACCGCACCCAAAAGCGGGCAAAGGTGGGAGGGGACAGTTTCTAAACGGGGATTGGAGCAAAACGCTGCAAAAACGCGCGACCCAGCCAAACAATATAGTAGTTCACCGGCGCGCGAAGCCTCGATTCTATCCGAATTTGCTGCGCTGCGCTACCTGCTGCGAGCAAGATCGCGCTGTGCCCGCCGGCGCGGGCGCGCAGTATCACGACGCGGTGCCGTTCTTCAACGATTCGACCAACTCGACGTATTGGTGCTTGGCGGTGTCCTGCGACGTGCCTTTCAGCGCGGCCCAGGCGTCGTACTTATACTTGCCGACGATATCGGCTAAGCCGGGCTTGTCGCCGTACACGTCACCTTCCGTGGCTTGCTTGAACAGCGCATATAAGCGCAGCAACGTTAGGTTGCTGGGGCGCTCCGGCAATTGCCTAACTTCGTTCTGCGCCTGCGCGAACCGCGCATCGATCTCACTCATCGTGACCCTCCTTGGCCCTGTCCATCCATCCTGAACGGCCGAGTGTAGTCGGAACGTGCCGCCCTGTGCTGGAGCAAGTCCTCCAAATAATAGAGTTGACGCGGGCCGGCATTACAATAGCGGTTATGACGCCTCATGCCTTGCTTGCTCTCGATACGTCGACCGAATTCTGCTCGGTCGCGGTGTTCCATCTGCCGCCTGCCGCCGGTTCGCCGCGCGTGATCAGCCGCCATGAGCACACTGGCCCGGTTTCCAGCGCACGCGTGCTGCCCGCGGTACGGGAAGTGCTGGAGGAAGCGACACTCACACTGACTGATTGCGCCGCGGTGGCGTTCGGCGCGGGGCCCGGCTCGTTCACCGGTCTGCGCACGGCGGCTGGCGTGGCGCAGGGTCTGGCATTCGGGCTGGGTGTGCCGGTGGTGCCGGTTGGCACGTTGCTCGTCTGCGCGGAACGCGCGCGCGCATCGGATCCAGATGCAGGACGCGTGCTTGTCGCGCTCGACGCCCGGATGGGCGAGGTCTATTGGGCGGACTTTGCGTGGGACGACACGCTCGCCGACTGGCGGGTATGCCATCCTGCCGCGCTCGCCGCGCCCGATCGCGTGCCGGCTCCGGACGAGCCGTTTACGCTAGCCGGCAATGCATCGTCTGTGTTCGGCGACGCGCTGGGTGCCGCGACGCGGGCGCGCGTGATCGACCCTTGCGCGATGCCGCACGCCCACGCACTGGCGCTAGCCGGCTGGCGTGCGTTGATGGCGGGCCGCGCGTTGCCTGCGCACCTGGCCACGCCCGAGTACGTGCGCGACAAAGTCGCGCAGACCACTGACGAGCGCGCGGCGGCCCGTGTGCTCAAAGATTCGGCGAAGGAGGCCCGATGAGCGGCGTGTTGATGACCCAGCGCTATCTGACGCCGATGACCGACAGCGATCTCGATGAGGTCGCGGCGGTCGAGCGCGACGCGTACGAGTTTCCCTGGACGCGAGGCAACTTCGAGGACTCACTGCGCAATGGCTACTTCGGTGTTTGCCTGAGGCACGTCACTGGCGTGTTGGTCGGCTATTGCGTGCTGATGCCGGTCGTGGACGAGATGCACTTATTGAATCTGTGCGTGGCGCCCACCGCGCAAGGCCACGGCGCTGGCTTGACGTTGTTGCGCGAAGCGGTGCGCATCACGCGTGCGCGCCAGCTCGGCAGCGTGCTGCTCGAGGTGCGTCCGTCCAATCAGCGTGCCATGCGGCTGTACGAGCGCTTTGGCTTCATCGTGATCGGCCGGCGCAAGAGTTATTATCCCGCGCGGCACCACGCGCGCGAGGACGCAATCGTGATGCGTTACGGCTTGCACGCTGAGGTGATGCCCGGCGCGCGGCGCGCGGGCACCCCGCTGGAAGCGGAACGGGAGCAGGCCGATGGCGCAGCTTGACGCGATTCTGGAAGAGCTTGGCATTGCGCCGTTGTGGGTCCGCCGCGGCGCGGGGCATGTTCATCGTCCTGGTGACGCTGAGGGCGATGCGCTGTCCTCGGCTCGGGACGTTATGCGCGAGGCCGGCATCGCGCTGCCGTCGCAGCCGCTCCAAGCGACGGATGTGACTGTGCAGGCTTGCGACACGCAAGAGAGTGCAGCGCATGCGCCCTCTCAAGCAAGCCACACGTCGGTTGAGGCCGCGCAGTCGCGAGTTGAAGCGACTAGGGCAGAGGACAGTGCAACTGGACCAGCGGGTGGAGTCGGCAAGGCATTAGAAGGAGTCGAGGCGGCTGAGGGAGTCAAGACGACTGCCGCATCAGCGCCCGGGGCCGCGGCAGACGCGCAACCGGTGCCGATGTTGGATTGGGCAGCGTTGAAGGCGCGCGTCGCGGGCTGTACGTTGTGCCGGCTGTGCGAACGACGCACGAACACGGTGTTCGGCGTCGGCGACGAGACGGCCGACTGGATGCTGGTCGGCGAAGCACCAGGCGAGAACGAGGACAAGCAAGGCGAGCCGTTCGTCGGCCAGGCTGGCAAGCTGCTGGACAACATGTTGCGTGCATTGCAGCTGCGGCGCGGCGACAACGTCTATATCGCGAATGTGCTGAAATGCCGGCCGCCGGGCAATCGCAATCCGGAGCCGGACGAAGTGGTGCGCTGCGAGCCCTACTTGAAACGGCAAGTGGCGCTGGTCAAGCCAAGCGTGATTGTCGCGCTCGGACGGTTCGCCGCGCAGAGCTTGCTGAAGACCGACGCAAGCATTGCTTCGTTGCGGGGGCGTGTGCACGAGTATGAAGGCGTGCCGGTGATCGTCACGTATCATCCGGCGTACCTGTTACGCAGCCTGCGCGACAAGCACAAGGCCTGGAGCGACCTATGTCTGGCTCGTGCGATTCATCGCAAGCGCACCGTCGCGCATTAAGCTGCCATGATCGCGACGCCGGCGCGGCTGCCGACGAGGGCGGCGGCGCGCGGCAGTCGGATGGCCCGGCTGCATTCGCGGCTGCCGCGCGAGAGCGCGTGGGTCACCGGACGCCTGCGCATGCCAGCAGACGCTGCGTTGATCTGCTCCATGCGTATCGCGACGTTGCGGTGCGTGATCTGGCGTGGCTGTTATTGTCGCCCTCGTTGCTTGACGCGCGATATTTCGGCCCACGATTGGCACACGTGCTGGCGCAGCCGCGGCAGCGGCAGCAAGCGCTCGCATGGCTGGCACGGCTCGACGCCGATCCGCGTGCGTTGCATGCGGCTCTGGATGCCCGGCCGCAGTCGCGTCTCGGCTTATATGCGGAGCAGTTGCTCGGCTTCTTCTTACAATATGGCCCCGCAACGCGGTTGATCGCTGCGAACCGGCCCGTGCGGGTCGATGGCCACACACTGGGGGAGTGCGACTTTCTGTTCGTGGATGACGATGCAAGGGCGTGGCATTGGGAACTGACGGTCAAGTGCTATCTCGACGTGGGTGGTCCGCCCGGTTCACTGGCGCGCTATGTGGGGCCGAATTTGGCCGACCGCTTTGACCGTAAGCTGACCCGGTTGCTGACCCACCAGCTGACGCTGAGCCAGCATCCACAAATCGCGGCGTTGGCCGCCGATGGTCGTTGGCAGGCGGCCATGGTCGTGTGCGGCTGGCTGTTCCGTCGCTGGGATTCGAGCGGCGTTGGCGATTCGGACAACGTCAGCGTGAACTGCGCGCCGCGCGGCGATGCCGCGCCGGGATCTGTCGCGCCAGATCACTTACAGGGCTGGTGGACATGTGCCGCGCAGTGGCCCGTATTCGACGCGCCTGCCTGGACGATCGTGCCACGTTTGCGCTGGATGGCGCCGCTGCGGCTGTCCGCCGACGACCCGCGCGTGTATCGCGATTCGACCGCTGTGCTGGTGCGCTGCATCGACTATTGGCGCGACCGGCCGAATCAGCCATTGATGGTGGCGGCGTTAGCCGACGTGCGCGTCAACCAGGACGTCGGCAACCCGGCCGGCGAGTGGTGTGAGTTGGCGCGCGGATTCATCGTGCCGGATGACTGGCCCAAACGTGCGGCCGCGTATACGACGGTTCCGTGACCTCGCGGCTGTCTCTGCGCGACGTCCCTGTACGATGTCCTTCTATGGCGTCTTCGTATGGCGTCCCCGGCGCGTCGGCACCGCTCGCGGCGTGGAGTCTGCCTCGCGCAGGTCGCCACGTCTGCTGCCGCTTGAGAACGGCTACCACCATGCGTGACAGTGGTGCAGTGGCCCGGTGCCTTGCCCGACTGAAAGCCGCGTGCTGTGGATCAATGCCTGGGTCAGATAGGTCTTTGCATCGCTGACGGCGTTGGCCAAGTCCAGTCGTTGCGGGCGCAGCGCGGCAATCGCGGCGGACAATGTGCAGCCGGTGCCGTGCGTGCTGGTCACATTCACGCGAGCGCCGGCCAACCGGGTGTGGCGGCTTGCTTCGATCAGCCAGTCTGGACTGAAGTCGCCTGGCAAGTGCCCCCCCTTGATCAGCACCGCGTGGGCGCCTAGCGCGTGTAGCGCATCGCCTTGGCGTGCCATCTGCGCTTCGTCGGCGGCGACGGGTTGGTCAAGCAGCGCCGCCGCTTCATGCAAGTTCGGCGTGATGATGCTGGCCAATGGCAGCAATCGCTCGCGCAGCGCATCAAGTGCATCGGGCTCGAGCAACGCGTGGCCGCTGGACGACAAGATCACGGTATCGAGTACCACGTGCGCGGGCTGGTACCGCTCTAGTACGGCAGCCACCGCGCGAACGATCGCCGCGTTCGCCAGCATGCCGATCTTGACTGCGTCAACGCGCAGATCGCTGAATACTGCGTCCAGTTGCGCAGTCACGACGTCGGCAGGTACCGGATGCACCGCGGTGACGCCCCGCGTGTTTTGCGCGGTCAACGCGGTAATCGCCGCGGCGCCGTATGCGCCTAGCGCGGAAAAGGTCTTGAGATCAGCCTGGATGCCGGCGCCGCCGCTTGGATCGGACCCGGCAATTGTCAGCACATTCGGAATCATAGGCTCCATGGAAAAAAGTGCGCGAAAAGCCACTCAAATAGTCATCCATGCCGCGCTGCGGCCATCGCCGCACGCGTCAATGCCCCTGCTCGCCGATCAACGCGACTGAATCGAACGCGCGCTGGTTCGCTGCGTGCCGGCGCATCACGCACCACATGGTCAGGCACACAAGGGTGCCGAACAGTACGATCACCAGCTGGATCGGCACGTTGAGCCAGATGAGCACGGCGTACAGGCACAGCATCACGAGCACCGACAGATTCTCGTTGAAGTTCTGTACCGCGATTGAATGGCCGGCGGACAGGAGCACATGTCCGCGGTGCTGCAGTAGCGCATTCATCGGAACGACGAAAAAGCCCGACATGCCGCCGACCACCATGAGGAAAGCATACGCGCATATCAGGTAGGCGGGTATCCGGATGTGGCCAATGTGCCATGCCCAGTCGGATGGAAAGAACTCCGGGGTATAGAATGACATCGTCATGACCAGCAGACCCATCATGATACCGACGGGCAGTACCGTCAGCGAGCGCTTGAGCGGCACGCACGTGGCCGCGAGCATTGCGCCGCCGGCCACGCCGACCGCGACCACGGCCTGCAGCACGGCACCTTCGGACAGCGTCATGCCGAGCGATACCTCGGCCCATTTCAGCACGATGAACTGCAACGTAGCGCCGGCGCCCCAGAACAAGGTGGTGACCGCCAGCGAGATCTGGCCGAGCTTGTCGCGCCACAGTGCGCCAAAGCACTCGGCAAAGTCACGGATCAGCCGGATTGGCCGGTGTTGCTGCTGTGGGTAGCGTGCGCCGGTGTCCGGTATCCACAGATTGAACACCGCAGCCAGTGCGTACACGGACATGATCACCACAATCGCCGATTCTGCTGCGGTGTGGGCGAACGACAAGTGCCGCAGCAGCGGTTGTGCGATGTGCGGACTGATCAGCGCGCCACCCATCACGGTGCCCAGGATGATCGACGCGACGGTCGTTCCCTCGATCCAGCCGTTGGCCACTACTAGGCGCTCTGGCGGCAGTAATTCGGTCAAGATGCCGTACTTAGCCGGCGAGTACGCGGCCGCGCCGAATCCGACGATACCATAGGCCAGTAGCGGATGGGCATCAGTCAACATCGTCACGCAGCCTACCATCTTGATCGTATTGGTGACGAACATGACGCGGCCTTTCGGCTGCGAGTCTGCAAATGCGCCCACAAAGGCGGCAAGTACAACATAAGACAGCACGAAAAACAGCTTCAGCAGCGGCGTCATCCAATTCGGCGCGTGAAGGTCTTTCAGAAGGGCTATCGCAGCGATCAGAAGCGCACTGTCGGCGAGCGAAGAAAAGAACTGCGCCGCCATGATGGTGTAAAAACCTTTCTTCATCTGATGCTGAGCTTGATTCCTCTGTCGGCAGCCGCTGTCGGGCTAACCCGTAGCATGAACTGCTCGAAATGGGTTGTGTGCACGGCTTTATAACACGAAAATACGAACGTTCAGAGTTAGCGCTCGCTTCAGCGACGCAGATCGCGCCGGCGATCGTGCACTTAAATCGTTGATTTGCAGCGACATTAAACTATCCAATCTATGCCTCGCCCGCTCCTTGCCACGATTCACACCGCAGCGCTTGCTAATAATCTTGCCGTTGCCCGCCGCCGTGCCCCGAAGTCCAAGCTCTGGGCCGTTGTCAAGGCCAATGCCTACGGACATGGCTTGGCGCGCGCGTTCCCCGGCCTGCGTTCGACTGACGGCTTCGGATTGCTTGACCTCGAAGAAGCAGTCAAGTTGCGCGAATTGGGCTGGGCCGGGCCCATTTTGCTGTTAGAGGGGTTTTTTCGTCCGACCGACATTGATGTGATTGACCGCTACAGCCTGACGACCACCGTGCATTGCGACGAACAATTGCGGATGCTGGAAATGGCGCGTCTGTCCAAGCCGGTCAACATCCAGTTGAAAATGAACAGCGGCATGAACCGGCTGGGCTATGCAGCCGGCAAGTATCGCGCCGCATGGGAACGCGCGCGCGCGTGCCCCAGCATCGGCCAGATCACGCTGATGACCCATTTTTCGGATGCCGAGGGTGAAAGCGGCATCCGACACCAATTAGAAGTGTTCGAACATGGCGCCGAAGGCATTGTAGGTGCGCGCAGCCTGTCGAACTCGGCTGCGACGCTATGGCATCCGCATGCGCATTTCGACTGGGTGCGCCCCGGCATCATGCTGTATGGCGCGTCGCCGTCCGGCGTCTCGGCCGCGATCGAGGGCCTCGGCCTGCAGCCGGCGATGACGCTCAGCTCGGAACTGATCGCGGTGCAGACGGTCGAGCCAGGGGACAGCATCGGCTACGGCTCGACTTTCAAGGCGCGCGAGCGCATGCGTATTGGCGTTGTGGCGTGCGGTTACGCGGACGGCTATCCCCGTTGCGCGCCCGAGGGCACGCCGGTCCAGGTGGGCGGGGTTCGCACGCGGGTTGTCGGTCGAGTGTCGATGGACATGTTGACCGTGGATCTATCCTCGTGTCCGAGCGCGGCGATCGGCAGCCCAGTAGAGTTGTGGGGGGGCGACGTGCCAATCGATGATGTCGCGGCAGCGTGCGGCACGGTCGGCTACGAATTGATGTGCGCGATCACGCAGCGCGTGTCGGTGCGCGCAGAATAACGCGGAGCAGGACGCGTGGCAAAAACAAAGACCGTTTTCGTCTGCAATGACTGCGGTGCGCAGTCGCCGAAGTGGCAGGGCCAGTGCCCATCGTGCCACAGCTGGAACACCCTGGTCGAGTCGGCTGAGTCGATCGCCGCGCCGAACCATCGTTACCAGGCACTTGCCAAGAGCCAGCCGGTGCGCAAGCTCGCCGAAATCGAAGCGTCGGACGTGCCGCGCTACTCGACTGGCATCGGTGAGTTCGATCGTGTGCTCGGTGGCGGTCTGGTCGCAGGTGGCGTCGTGCTGATCGGCGGCGATCCCGGTATCGGCAAGTCGACGTTGCTGCTGCAGGCGCTCGCCGAGATCGCGCACAAGCGGCGTGCGCTGTATATCAGTGGCGAGGAATCCGGCGCGCAGATCGCGTTGCGCGCACAGCGGCTCGGCTTGCTCGATGCGCCCGCCAGCCGGGTCGGCGACTTGCAACTGCTGGCAGAGATCCAACTCGAGAAGTTGCAAGCCACGATTGACGCCGTCAAGCCGAATATTGCCGTCGTCGATTCGATCCAAACCATTTACTCGGATACGCTGAGTTCAGCGCCTGGTTCCGTGGCGCAAGTGCGTGAGTGCGCGGCGCAACTGACGCGGATTGCCAAGCAATCCGGCGTGACGATTATCATGGTTGGCCACGTGACGAAGGAGGGCGCGCTTGCTGGGCCCCGGGTGCTCGAGCACATCGTCGATACGGTGCTGTATTTCGAAGGCGACACTCATTCATCGTTCCGGCTGGTGCGGGCGTTCAAGAACCGCTTCGGCGCGGTCAACGAACTCGGCGTGTTCGCGATGACCGAGCGCGGGCTGCGCGGCGTGGCTAATCCGTCGGCGTTGTTCTTGTCGCAGCACGAGCATACGGTTCCTGGTTCGTGCGTGCTAGTCACGCAAGAAGGGTCGCGGCCGCTGCTGGTGGAGGTGCAGGCGCTGGTCGATACGGCGCACGTGCCGAACCCGCGCCGGCTGGCCGTCGGCCTGGAACAAAACCGGCTTGCGATGCTGCTCGCGGTGCTACACCGGCACGCAGGCATCGCATGCTTCGATCAGGACGTTTTCCTGAACGCGGTCGGCGGTGTAAAGATCGCCGAGCCGGCCGCGGACCTGGCCGTGCTGCTCGCGATTCATTCGTCGATGCGCAACAAGCCGTTGCCTAAGGGGCTGATCGTGTTCGGCGAAGTCGGGTTGGCCGGTGAGATCCGGCCATGCCCGCGTGGCCAGGAGCGCCTGAAGGAGGCCGCCAAGCTCGGCTTCTCGATTGCATTGATCCCGAAGGCCAATGCGCCGAAGCAGCCAATCGACGGCTTGCAGGTGATCGCCGTCGAGCGCATCGAACAGGCGATTGACCGTATTCGGACGCTGCAGCAATAGGGGGACGCAATCGCTACTCTCGGCCGCACCGCCTATCCGTGCTTCAGGCGTGGGATTGGATGTTAACGTTCAACAAGGCGCTCATCGAACGCGCGATGGGTGCGAAAATGAATTTGCATTTGGGGACTGCGGTTAAGCACGTGCGCGTTGGCCGCAAAGTTATCTTTTCATCGATTACTGAGTTTGCCAATGGACTTCGATTTGAATGCCGCTTTAAACCCTCACTCCAGCTACGTGTGCGCAGGACAGGCGGGCCAACAGCCTGCCGCGTCAGTGCCGCCACGACTGTCTTCCAACGACGCGTTGACTCGCCCCTTGCCCACCCGACCGACGACGTATGATGACCTGCCGTCCGAACTGATTGCCCGGATCGGTGACTATGTACCTATTCAAGACGTGATGCCGTTCGCCACAGTCGATCGCCGCACGTATCATACGATGCAGACCCGGCGCCTCGTCCACCGCTATTGGCAGCGGGCAAACCAGGCCGTCAGCTTGGCGTCAGTCAACCAGCTGCTGGACGAAATAGGCGGTGCGTTGAGCAATCCAGCGCAGCATGCCGAACCTATTGACGCGCTAAGTCAGCGTCTGCAAGCGTTGCCAGAAGCCGAGCGAGTCGAGGCATTCAAGCGCGTGTTTGCGGCTGCGGAACGTATCCCGCGGGACGGCGTACAAATACAAAAAGCGCTATTACGTGCTTTTTTTATTTTTCCTCCGAGCCGGCGTGCTGAGCTATTCGACTTTGCTTATGCGATGGCGGAACGGCGCGCGCCCGGGCAAGACAATATCTGGGCGGAACTGGCTGACAGTTTGCAGTTCTTTTCGTCTAGCTCACCTTTTGCCGAGCAGCGTTATCAGGCGCTCTTGGCTCGGCTTGCGTCGCTGAAGGTATCCGAACAAGCGAAGCTCATCCCGGTATTGTCGAACTTGCTCCTTTACTCCGATAAGACAGACCCGCGCGTCCCTGAACGCTATGCGCTCTTACGCGGACACGCGTTACAACTGCCGCCCTCTCATCAAGGTGCATCGGTCGGCATGTTAGCGAGTTGCGTACGGATTTTGCCAAAAGCAGAGCAGTTTGCCCAATACACGCAGATGCGTGATTGGGCGCTGTCGCTGCCTGATGAGCAGTGGGGAATTGCTTTGCAGTATTTGCCTGAAGGGCTTGAAGAGCTGTCGTATGAACAACGTGCGCAGGAGCTGACGTTGCTTGAGGGTCATTTAGCGCGCGTGCCTATGTCACAGCGTGTTTCGGCAGTGTTTGGACTACTCAAATGCCAATTGTTTTTAGACGATGTACAAATGAAGCGGGCCTGGCGGCAAGGTTTGAACCTATTGAATGGTGCAGGCGAAGCCGCTTTATGGGATTTGCTTCGCCAACTTCGGGCCGCTTGGGTGTTATCTGAGTTCAGCAATTTCAGATGGGAAATGGCAGTGGAGGAGATTACGCGCTTTATGGAGGCCAGCCAGTTCTCCGAGCCGGCGCGGGCGCGATTCCGGGCCAATGTAGATTGGCTCAGAAGTGAGCCAGATAATATTAATGCGGCTGAACCCAGTATGCTTCGTTGATCCCAACGCCGGAACAGATACCGTCGTGCCATCAGCACGCTGGAAGGGTTCGCCGTTGTCGTCATGCAACCTGAGACCGCCGCGAGATGCTCACTGGCAAGATCTGACGTCTGGCAGACGAACCCACTGGCCATTAAGCCGGGCATCTTTGAACGCATCCGTCCCAATCTGGCCTTCTCCAGAAAGCACGCTATTGGCAGCGCACGGTTCACTCCTTCGGTGTCTTTTCCGCGGGCTGGGCAGAAATGATATTGGCGATAGGTCGGGTGCCGGCTTGTCCGCTGCTGGCAAGTTCTCTCACCTTATCCTTATCGCGGATACCAAGATATATGGAACCAGCGCCATCTAAATTGAGCGTGGAAACGTCAACCCCATTATCGGCGTTTTTATATTTTCCTGCTGGATCAGCACCAGTTGCCGTGATATCTTGCCATGAAACCATGTCCACACCCAGGCCTCGTTTGCCGCCTGTTGTTGTCAAAGTATGCATGATTAAGTCATCTGGTTCGCCAGACACCCCAGGACGCACACTCACCGCGGCCCGCTCATTGCGCTCGCTGGCATGAGTCAGCGCGCCAGCAAATTTGTTTAATGGGTTTTCCCCCTTAGCGTTGCGATATTGGAATCGGTCAGCGTTGCTGTCCAACTTCGTCTTCTGTCCATTCAATGCGAGTACTGGACCGCTCGTGACGCCGACCTTACCGTCCACTTGTAATTGACCGTAGTCATTCTGCCAAGGCGGAGCAACGTCGACATGATCGCCGCGAGTTGCGGTCGGGCCCACCGGCTTGCCAATATCACGATCCTTTGCTGATCCTTCATTTTTTCCTTGAATAATCTTGAGATTGGGCTTGTGCACGAAGTACCCGCCATTAATGAAGGCGGACCCCTCCGGCGCTGCTGCTGCAAGGTCGGAGGGGAGCTTCGGCCGTTCCCCCTCCTTCGTCCCGATCACCTGGCCGGACTCCGCTCCACCTTTTACAACAACCATATTGTAAGTCGCGATATTCCCATCTTTATCGCTCGGAAGCCTATCTCGGATCCTTTTAAGCGGCGTGTCTGGAGGACTCGCGCCGACAGAGCCACCTTTGATCGTAATCTGGATGATTCCCGTACCGTGGCTTTGTACCTTGATGATCTTCTCCCGCACGAAATGCCCTTTGGCTCGAGCGGCGAAACGAGAAAGTGCCTTGGCGGCGCTGGGATTGTCTTTAAGCTTATTTCGTATCGCCTCGAACTCGTCGGTGTTAGCTAATGGGCTGGTCGGTGCAGAGGATGTGCTCTTAGACGGTGACGGCGCACGGGGCGGCGAAGTTTGCGTATTCGTGTTCTGCGCTTCGAATTCGGTCTGGTGAGAAGTAATGGTCAGTTTCAATTTAGGACCCCTATTTGGTTCCACGGCAGTTATGTCGACAAGCTATTATTCAAGATAAAGCGATGTTGCCTCTGCCGTGAGTGAAAACGACGTGCTTCAGTTACGTTATAGGCGTGCTGTTTTGACTGTGATAGCGCAGCACGAAGTCCAGACGTCAAAAACGAAGCGTCTTCCAGCGGGTGGAAATTGGCTGAATAGAAGGACAAGTGACGGCCGACGCCGCATCATGCTGCGTCCAGCCTCTTGACGATGTGCGGGTCGTCGTCGCCGACCACCAGCGTGCGGCAATGGTGGCCGGCATGCACCGCCGGCCGATGTCCGGCACGGCCACACCGCTTAGCCGTTGGCGGGCGGCACGTAGCCCGACGCGACGTCCGCGCCTTCGCCAAAGAAAAATTTTTCAGTTTGTTTTAACAGATATTGGCGCGCGCGCGGATCGGCCATGTTCAGACGGTTTTCGTTGATCAACATCGTCTGCTGCTTGAGCCACGCCTGCCATGCTTCCTTCGAGATGTTTTCGAAGATGCGTTTGCCAAGCTCGCCCGGCAACGGCGGAAAGTCCAATCCTTCCGCCTCTTTGCCAAGTTTTGCGCAGTGAACCATTCGAGCCATCAGACTTCTCCTTTGATATGGGGGTGGGGCGGGGTGCCGACGTGCGGATTCCCCGCGCGTGCTCAGAGCTGCTTGATCAGCACGAGCGACTTGCGCTGCCAGTTGTACAGGCGGCGCCGGTCCTCGGGCAGGTCGTTGACCGTCGCCTTGACGAAACCGCGTTTGAGGAACCAATGCTCAGTGCGGGTCGTCAGCACGAAAATCCGCGTCAGGCCGCGCGCCCGGGCGCGTTGCTCGATGCGCTTGAGCAGACGCTCGCCATCGCCGGTGCCCTGCGCCTCCGGTGCCACGGTCAGGCACGCCATCTCGCCGATCCGCTCCTGCGGGTATGGGTACAGCGCCGCGCAACCGAACAGCACGCCATCGTGCTCAATGACTGAGAAATGGTCGATGTCACGCTCGATCTGGTGGCGGTCGCGCCGCACCAGCGTGCCGTCCGTCTCGAGTGGCTCGATCAGTTGCAGGATGCTGCCGACATCGTCCGGCACTGCCTCACGCAGGCTTTCTAGATTCTCGTACGAGATCATTGTGCCGACCCCGTCGTGCAGGAACAGCTCCAGCAGGATACTGCCGTCCAGCGCATAGGGGATGATGTGCGAGCGCGGCACGCCACCGCGGCACGCGCGGATCGCATGCTTTAGGTAAAAGTCCGCATCTGCACGGTCCAACTCGCCCGTATGAGCTTCGTAGATTCTCTGTGCGTCATCCAGCGACAGCTCACGGGTCAGTTCACCGTCGCCGTCGATCACGCCGGGCGTCTCGGTGATGAAGATCAGCTTGTCGGCACGTAGCGCGATGGCCGCGGACGACGCGACATCCTCCATCGACAGATTGAACGCCTCGCCGGTCGGCGAGAATCCGAGCGGCGACAGCAACACGATCTTGTTGCTCTCCAGCGAATGCCGAATCGATTCGGCATCGATCTTGCGCACCACGCCGGTATGTTGGAAATCGACGCCATCGAGTATCCCGACCGGCCTCGCGGTGACAAAATTGCCGGATACGACGCTGATATGCGCGTGCGCCATCGGCGTATTGGGTAAACCTTGGCTGATTGCCGCTTCGATGTCTAGCCGCACTTCGCCGGACGCTTCTTTGGCCGCTTCTAGCGCGCGTGCATCGGTGATCCGCATGCCGCCCGCGAACAACGACTCGACCTGGTGCAGGTTTAACTGTTCCTCGACCTGCGGGCGGGAACCGTGCACCAGTACGATCTGAATGCCCATCGCATGCAATAATGCGACATCCTGCACCAGCGCATTGAGCGCGCCCGCTTGCATCAATTCGCCGCCGAACGCGACGACGAACATCCGGTTGCGGAACGCATGGATGTACGGTGCAACCGATCGCAGCCATTCGACGAATTGAGCGTGATTCGCGGTGTATTCGATGGCGGCGCTCGTCTGGCCGCCGGCCACGGCGAGGCCGCTGGCCCTCGTGTCGCGGCGGGCGAGATCGTTTTGTGCAGTCATGGCCGGATTATAATGCGCCCCCATGTCCAATGTAGCCAAAAACCGCGCGGCAGATGCATCGCCGACTGATCTCGCTGACCCTGCGCGCCACGGCAGGCCGCCTGCTGCACGTCGCGCCGAGGCCCGACGCGCGTCCTCGGCGCACAACCCTGCGCCCAATCCGGTGCCTCCCGTCACGTTCCCGCAGGCGCTGCCCGTTAGCGGTCGGCGCGACGAGATCGCTGCCGCGATCGCGCACCACCAAGTCGTGATCGTCAGCGGCGAAACCGGATCAGGCAAGACCACGCAACTGCCCAAGATCTGCTTGGCGCTCGGACGCGGGCTGGGCGCGGGCGGCACCGGCCTGATCGGCCATACGCAACCGCGACGTATCGCGGCATCGGCGACGGCGCGACGCATTGCCGAGGAACTGGGTACGCCGTTCGGCGAAGTGGTGGGCTACAAGGTCCGTTTCACCGACAACCTGTCGCCGGGTGCATCGGTCAAGTTGATGACCGACGGCATCCTGCTCGCGGAGACGCAGACCGATCCGCTGCTGCGCGCCTACGATACGATCATCATCGACGAGGCGCACGAGCGCAGCCTGAATATCGATTTCCTGCTTGGCTATCTGAAGCAGATCCTGCCGCGGCGTGCTGACCTGAAGCTGATCGTCACGTCGGCTACGATCGATGCGCAGCGCTTTGCGCGCCACTTTAGCAGCGACGAGCGACCCGCGCCCGTCATCGAGGTCAGCGGACGATTGTATCCGGTCGAGATCCGCTATCGGCCGGTCGTCGGCGACGATGGGCGCGCCACGCCCGCACGGCGCGGCGCGGCGCCAGGGGCCGGTCCACTTGGCTCACCGGGCTCTGCGCCGGGCGCCACGGGCAGTATCACTGCCGCGCGTCAGGCCGAGCGCGACTTGCATGACGCGATCGTCGACGCGGTGGATGAACTGTGTCGCGAAGGCCCGGGCGATGTTCTGGTTTTCCTGCCGGGCGAACGGGAGATCCGCGACGCCGCTGAGGCGCTGCGCAAGCACCATCCGCCGCATACCGAGATCCTGCCGCTGTTCGCCCGGCTATCGGCCGCCGAGCAGGAGCGGGTGTTCCGGCCCGGCAATGCGCGCCGCATCGTGCTCGCCACCAACGTCGCGGAGACATCGCTGACGGTGCCCGGCATCCGCTATGTTGTCGACACCGGCCTGGCGCGGGTCAAGCGCTATTCGTACCGGAACAAGGTCGAACAATTGCAGATTGAGCCGGTGTCGCAAGCCGCCGCCAATCAGCGGGCTGGCCGGTGCGGCCGGGTGGCCGACGGCGTCTGCATTCGGCTCTATGATGAGCGTGACTTCCAGGCTCGCCCGCGCTTCACGGATCCGGAGATCCTACGCGCGTCACTGGCGTCGGTGATCCTGCGGATGAAGTCGTTGCACCTGGCCGAAATCGACGCGTTTCCGTTCGTCGAGCCACCGCCGGGCCGGGCCATTGCCGATGGTTACCAATTGCTCGCCGAGCTTGGCGCGGTTGACGACGACAATGCGTTGACGCCGGTCGGTCGCGAGCTGGCGCGCCTGCCGCTGGATCCGCGCGTGGCCCGGATGATTGTCGCGGCGCGCGAGCAACACGCGTTGCGCGAAATGCTGATCATTGCCAGCGCGCTGTCCGTGCAGGATCCGCGCGAGCGTCCGCTGGACGCGCAGGAGCAGGCTGACCAGGCGCATCGCCGCTTTGCCGACGAGCGCTCGGAGTTCATCACGTGGCTGAAGATTTGGGCGTGGTTTGAGGAAGCCGTTGCACACAAGAAATCGAACCGGCAACTGGCCGAAGCGTGCCGCGCGCAATTCCTCTCGCATCTGCGGCTGCGCGAGTGGCGCGACGTGCATTCGCAGTTGTTGACCGTGGTGCGCGAGCACGGCTGGCGGTTAAATGAGTCCGAGGCGACGTTCGAGCAGATCCATCAGGCGCTGTTGGCGGGATTGCTCGGAAATATCGGTCTGAAGGCCGACAACGATCCGCATTACCTGGGGGCACGGGGCATTCGTTTCTTCGTATGGCCGGGATCGACGCTTGCAAAAAAGGCCGGCCGCTGGGTGATGGCCGCGGAGTTGGTCGAGACCACCCGACTTTACGCGCGCACCGTCGCCCGCATCGAGCCGGAATGGATCGAGCGTGTCGGCGGCCACCTGATCAAGCGCTCGGTCGCCGAGCCGCATTGGGAAAAGAAGGCCGAGCAGGTGGTGGCGTTCGAGCGCGGCACATTGTATGGGCTGCCCGTCTATCAGCGCCGGCGCATCGCGTTCGGCGCACAGGATCCGGCACGTGCGCGGGAATTGTTTATTCGCGGCGCGCTGGTCGATGGCGAATTCGACACTCGTCTGCCATTCTTTGCGCACAATCGGCGGCTGGTCGCGCAAATTGAGCAACTCGAGCACAAGTCACGTCGTCAGGACGTGCTGGTTGACGATGAGTTGATCTACGCGTACTACGATGCGGCGGTGCCCGCGCAAATCCATACCGGCGCGGCGTTCGAGCGCTGGTATCGCGACGAGGCGCGGCGGCGAGGTAGCGACGGCGACAAGCTGCTGTTTCTGTCGCGCGAGGACCTGATGCGGCATGAAGCGGCCGGCGTGACGACGGATCTGTTTCCGAAACGGCTGGCGATGGCCGGCGTTGACATGGCGCTGAGCTACCATTTCGAGCCGGGCGCGGCGCGTGATGGCGTCACGCTGACCGTGCCGTTGTACGCGCTGAACCAAGTCGACGCGCGTCGCACCGAATGGTTGGTGCCTGGCATGTTGAAGGACAAGGTGCAGTCGCTGCTCAAATCGCTACCGCAAAAGCTGCGCCGACATTGTGTGCCGCTGCCCGAGTATGCGGCCGGTTTCGTCGAGCGCGTGTATTTTGCCGGGCAGTCGTTGATTGACGCGCTGATCGCCGATCTGCGCGAGCACAAGCAAGTGATGGTCAAGTCGACCGACTTTAAGATCGAGACGCTGCCGGCTCACCTGTTCATGAACTTCAAGGTGGTCGATGAGCACGGGCGCCAGCTCGCCATGGCGCGCAATCTCGCGCAACTGCGCGGCGAGTTTGGCGCGCAGGCGCAGCAACAGTTCCAGCGCATCGCGTCGGGTGCGGCCAGCGCGGCATTGGCCGATGGGCGGCAACCATTCCAGCATACGCAGGCGGCTGCGGCAAGCGCTGGTTCGCCGGGCCGCACGTCCAGCCGCACGTCGGGCGATGGACCGGCACCGGGTGCGTCGCGTGTGGCCGGACAGCCGTCAACCGGCCCGGCGCGAAACAAATTGGCGAACGCCGGCGGGCCGGCGCACGCCGAAGCATCGGATACGGCGCGGCCGGCCTGTACCGCGCTGTATGAGAACCTGACGACGTGGAATTTTGGCACGCTACCCGAGTTGCTCGAGATCCAGCGTGGCGGCCAGACGCTGTTCGGCTATCCGGCCCTGGTCGATCGTGGTGGGCACTGCGACGTCGAAGTCTTTGATTCGCCTGCGCAGGCCGAGCATATCCATCGCGCCGGTCTGCGCCGGCTGTTCGCACTGCAGTTGCGCGAGCCGATCCGCTATCTGGCGAAAAACTTGCCAGGACTACGCGAAATGTCAATGCAGTACATGGCACTCGGCACGCAGGAGGAACTGCGCGACCAATTGATCGAGGCCGCGCTGGACCGTGCCTGCCTGCAGTCGCCGTGGCCGCACGACGATGCTAGCTTCGCGGCCCGGCGCGATGAGGGCCGGGCTAGACTGTCGCTGCTCGCCCAGGAACTCGCACGGCTGACCGGCCAAATCCTCGCCGAGTACGCAGCGCTCGTGAAGAAGCTCGCGCAAGCCAAAGGCTTTGGCGCAGCCCACGCGGACATGCAGCAGCAGTTGGCCGCGCTGATGACCCGCCGCTTTGTGATCGATACGCCTTACGCCCAGCTTGCGCATTTCCCGCGTTATTTAAAGGGCATGTCGTTGCGCATTGACAAGCTCAAGGTGGACCCGGCGCGTGACCAGCGGCTCGCGGCCGAGTGTGCGCAGCTCATGCAGCCATACCAGCGTGCGTTGTCGCAGCGCGGAGGCGCAGCCGATGCACGGCTCGTAGAGTTCCGCTGGCTCCTCGAGGAGTTGCGCATCTCGCTGTTCGCGCAGGAACTGCGTACGCCGATGCCGGTGTCTGTCAAGCGGCTGCATAAGGTATGGGAATCGATGCAGCGATGACGCGCGACATGCCGGCACGTTTGCCCCGATGCGCGATTCGTTCCGGGCCCTCGGCAAAGTCCGTACAATAGACGCAGTTTTCCTGTCTGGGTGTCCATGCTCAATTCCAACCGCTGTGTACAGGCCCGCCGCGTGGCCGGCTCGCTTGCCGCCGCGCTCGTGTGTGTCGCGCTGGCTCCGCTGGCTGTCGCCAACAACGTCATCGTCCTGAACTCGGGTAAAGCCACGCTGTCACTAATCGACCAGGCGTCGCGGCAAGTCGTCGGCACTGTGCCGACGGATAAGGAGTCGCATCACTTGATGCCGACTCTGGATAATATGTCGCTGATCGTCGCAAACTCGGTGTTCAACAACCTGATGTTCGTTGATCCGAAGTCCGGCAAGGTGCAGCGCTGGGTCGAGGGCATCGAGGATCCGTACCAGATCGATTTCTCGCCGGATCGAAAAGGGTTCGTATCGACCGGCCTGCGGCTGGACCGGCTGGACGACAGTCGTACCGCGTCCGTGACGCTGCAGGTGTCGGGCCGCCTCATGAGCCCGACGTCGCATACCGCGCGCATCGCACCACCGTGGCCGACACCACGTCTTTGCCAATGAACGAGTTGCTCGGTTCGTTCGGTCGTGCGCTGCTGGGCATGCTTCATCCACGAATGCTGTGGTTGACCGTGTTGCCGTTTTTGCTGACCGCGCTGGGCTGGGGAGCGGTGCTGTGGTTTGGCTGGGAAGGATGGGTCGGTGCGGCGCACGGTTGGCTGTCACACTGGGGCTGGACTGCATCGATCAATTCGCTGCTCATGGGGATCGGCTTCGGCCACGTACAAATGGTGCTCGCGCCGCTCGTCGTTGTCGCGATCGCTGTGCCATTGATCGTGTTGACCGTATTGCTGATGATTGCCGCGATATCGATGCCGGCGGTGATCCGCCATCTCGGTGCGCGCCAATTCGCCGATCTGGAGCCCTTGCGCGGCGGCACGCTGCTCGGCAGTCTGCTCCACTCGATCGCGGCCACGTGCATCTGCGTGCTGCTGCTGGTCGTCACGGTTCCGCTGTGGCTCGTGCCGCCGCTGTTCGCCGTGATCCCGCCGCTGCTGTGGGGCTGGCTCACCTATCGCGTGATGACCTATGATGCGCTGGCATGGCATGCAAGCTTGGATGAGCGGCGCATGATTTTTCGCACGCACCGCGTGCCGCTGCTCGCGATCGGCGTGATGTGCGGGATGCTCGGCGCGGTCCCAACGCTGCTGTGGGCATCCTCCGTGTTGATGATCGTGCTGTTCCCATTCGTCGCGATCGTGTCGATCTGGCTGTACGTGTGTATCTTCGTGTTTTCCGCGCTGTGGTTCGCTCATTATTGCCTGAGCGTGCTGCGGCGATTGCGTGCGCGACACCATGGGACTGACCGGCAACCAACGCAAGCGCGCCCGCCAGGATCGGCGTAAGCTGCGTGCCGTCTGAAACGATCAAGGGGATCCCATGGGGTTCGGCATTATCATCATTGGCGACGAAATCCTGTCCGGACGGCGTGTTGACAAGCATTTGCCGAAGGCCATCGAGTTGCTTCGCGCGCGGGGGCTGGCGCTCGCGTGGGCCGAGTACAATGGTGACGAGCGCAGACGAATCACTGCCACGCTCAAGCGCACCTTCGACTCCGATGACATCGTCTTCGTGACTGGGGGCATCGGCGCGACGCCGGACGATCATACGCGGCAGTGTGCGGCGGCCGCGCTCGGCGTGCCGCTGGAACTGCACCCACAGGCCCGGCAACTGATCGCTGAGCGGATTATTGAAACCGCACCGACCGGCCAGGCGGACCTGGATGCGCCGGATAACCGGCATCGCTTCAACATGGGCGTGTTCCCGCAGGGCGCCAGCATCATTCCAAACAGCTATAACAAGATTCCCGGCTTTTCGGTGCGCAATCATTATTTTATGCCGGGGTTCCCTGTCATGGCATGGCCCATGATGGAATGGGTGCTCGATACCCATTATGCCCATTTGCATCACGGCACGCCGCATGACGAGCGCTCATTTCTGGTATTCGAGTTGCCTGAGTCCGCGCTCACGCCGCTGATGGAGCGTATCGAACGCGATTTTGTCAGCGTACGTGTCTTCAGCTTGCCCAGCGTCGGCGATGTCGAGCACGGTGGGATCTATGCGCGACGGCATATCGATTTGGGCGTGAAAGGTGACCCGGAGGCCGTCGCCGCCGCGTATAGGCTGCTACGTGAAGGCGTACATATGCTTGGAGGAGAAATTTTCGAGCCGGAAAGCTGATTATTGAGCGCAATATTGAAATTATCATGCGCAATGTTGTGGCCCTTATATCTGAATCGATGAAGGTCATTTGTCACAACATGGGTTTTTGTCATTTAGGCTAAACGACGCGATAATGGCTCCGCGGCCGATCCGGCGACACGCCGCGCCGCCGCGTGCTTGTCATGCCGTTTCGCGCGTGCGCCGAATCGGGCATTGCTGTGCGCATTGTTTCGCCAACGCCAGAACGCTGTATGAGACTGATCACCAAAGGGCTGCTGCTGATCGCGATTCCGAGCCTCGTTGAGCTTGGCTTATTGGTCGGCGTGATGCGTACCCAGGCTGAGGCCCTGGAAGCGGAGCAGTGGGCAGTGCGGAGCAAGGAAGTGCTGAGTCAGGCCACTGCCGTGCTCGACCCAGTGCTCGTCGATGCCGTGCGCATGCGCGGCGCCGTGATTGACGGGTATGGACAGGTATGGACGCCGCCCAGCCAATGGGGCGAGATCGACCGTCGCATTGACCGATTGATCGAACTGGTTGCCGACAATCCGTTGCAGGTCGAACGCGCGGTGCAGATCCGGCAAAGCGCACAGGCATACCGGCAGTGGAGTGAGCGTTCGCAGGAACTGCTTCGGCACGGTCATCAAGCGGGGCTTGTAGCCCGCTTTCGCGAGATCAATGGCCACGATATCGTCGATTACTTCCGTGCGCAGGTCGCCGCGTTGCAACAAGAGGAAATGCGGCTGGACAGCGTGCGCACCGAACGTGTCGCCGAGGCGCGCCGCATGCAGCAGGTGCTGCTCGTGTCGGCCGTGGTCGCGTCGATCATTACCGGCGCCATCGCGGTCTACGTGTTCACGTCGAGCGTGCGACGGCGGCTGCGCACGCTTGCGGACAACACTAAGCAGCTCGCGAACAATGCGCCGCTCGCACCGATGCTCGGGGGCGACGATGAAATCGCCGAGTTGGACCTCGCGCTGCACCAGACGAGCCGACGCCTGCTTGAAGCGGAGCGCATCGAGTCGCGCTATCGGTCTGATCTCGCGCATCAGGCCGAGGAACTCGGCACGATGAACGAGCATTTGCGCGAGCGTACGCAAGAAAACGAAATGTTCATCTACAGCGTGTCGCATGACTTGCGCGCGCCGCTGGTCAACCTGCAAGGATTTTCGCAGGAACTGAGCTTGGCGTGCGACTCACTGCGCCAGATACTGGCGCGCAGCACGCTGACCGACACACAACGGCGCCGGCTGTTGCGGATTGTCGACGACGATATTGCCGAGGCGTTGCGCTTTCTGCAAACAGCGGTGATGCGCTCGGCCAGTATCATCGACGCGTTGCTGCGGCTCTCGCGCGCGGGCCGGGTCGAATACCGACCGCAACAAGTCGATGTGCAGGCGGTGGTGTCCCGCGTGGTGGATGCCATGCGCGACTCGATCAAGAGCCGGGGCGTGACTGTGAAGACGCATTCGTTGCCGTCCGCATGGGGCGATCCGACCGCGGTCGAGCAAGTCTTCGCGAACTTGATTTCCAATGCGGTCAATTATCTTGATCCGAGCCGCGCTGGCGAGATCGAAATCGGTACGCGTCCGAACCCGGTCGGCGTACACTCGTTACGCATTTACTACGTGCGCGACAACGGATATGGCATTCCCGCGTCGGCACTGCCCAAATTGTTCACCGCGTTCCAGCGCTTGCACGGTGGCGCAGCCAAGGGTGAGGGTATTGGACTGGCGCTCGTGCGCCGTGTTGTCGAGCGACACGGTGGCAACGTGTGGGCCGAGTCCAGTGAAGGATTCGGCTCGACGTTCTACTTGTCGCTGCCCGAATCTAGCAGTGCACATGAAGCGTTGCGTGCGGCAGCACTGAACACGCTGGCCCGCGTCAACGCGGGAGCCAGGGCCGCGCGCGTCGGTCGCTTGCGCCCAGGTAGCGGGCTGGAGCCCGGCGCCAGCGCTTTGGCTCCGGACCGTCCGTTGCCTACTCACTCGACGTTCCCCGTATGACGCCTGCTTCTCATCGAGTCGATTCGTCACCCGGAGTATTGGGTGCGGATGGCCAGCCGGCTGCCTGTGCACTGATTATCGATGACGACGAGGGTCTGCTTAGCCTGGCCCGCCGCGCGCTTACCCGCGCCGGATTCGACGTGGTGACGTTGACGGGCACGCAGGCCGCGCGCGCGTGGCTGGACAGCCGGGGCCAGGAGCGGTGGCCTGACGTGCTGGTCGTAGACTATGTGCTCGGTACTGCCGAGACGGGGCTTGACTTCCTGCGCTCGTTACGCATGCAGGGCACGATGCTGCCCGCCATCCTGTGCACCGGCTTTGCCGACGAGACGCGGGTGATCGAGGCACTGCGCTCGGGCGTCGCGGACGTGGTGCCCAAGACCTCCGATTACCTTGATTACTTGCCACAGGCAATCGAGCGCGTGTTGGCGCAGAAGCGCGCGCAGCGGGAAATTGCCGAGGCGGAGCTGGTTCGTGCAAGGGAGTTGCACTACCGGACGCTGGCGGAGGCGATCCCGCAACTGGTCTGGACTGCGTTGCCCGACGGACGGATCGATTTCGCGTCCAAGCAGTTGCTGTCCTACACGGGTATGGACGCGCCGTTACTACTTGGCCACGTGTGGCCGGACGTGCTGGTTCATCCTGAGGATCGCGAGCATACTGTACAGCGTTGGTCCGACGCTTTGCGCGACAGTAGCGATTACGATGTCGAACATCGGCTGCGGGCTGCCGACGGCGCATGGCGCTGGTTCAAGACCCGGGCCGCGCCGCTGCTGGACGGCGCCGGCCGGGTTAGCAAGTGGTTTGGCACGTCGACCGACATCGACGACCAGAAGCTGGCTGCGCAGGAGCGTGAGCATTTGCTCGCGAATGAGCGGCAGGCTCGCTCGGAAGCGGAGCGAGCATCCAGGCTCAAAGACGAGTTCGTCGCCACGCTGTCGCACGAACTGCGCACGCCGCTGAATGCCATCGTCGGATGGGCCCAGTTGCTGCTGCGTGACGCGTCCGATCCGGCTCGCGTCGAGAAGGGCCTGCAGGTGATCCACCGCAATGCACGGCTGCAATCGCAGATGATCGATGATCTGCTGGACATGTCGCGCATCATGGCGGGCAAGGTGGGGCTCAACGTGCAGCGCGTCGAACTGGTCGATGTGATCACCGACGTGATCGCGACCGTACAGCTAGCAGCCGACGCGAAGGAGCTTCGCGTCATGCCAGTGCTCGGCGCGCCGGCAGTGGTCAATGGTGATCCCGCTCGGCTGCAGCAGATTATTTGGAATTTGCTGACCAACGCAATCAAGTTTACGCCCCGGCGTGGACGCGTGGCGGTCACGCTAACCAGCGGCGACGGCGAGGCGCGACTAGTCGTCAGCGATACGGGCTGTGGTATCCGCGAGGCGTTCCTGCCGCACGTATTTGAGCGTTTCCGACAGGAGGACGCGAGTACCACACGCCAGTTTGGCGGCCTAGGGCTGGGGTTGTCGATCGTCAAGGAACTGGTCGAGATGCATGGAGGCCATATCACCGCGGCCAGCGAGGGTGAACAGCGTGGCGCGACATTTACGGTGACGCTGCCCACGGTGACGACCGGCGCCGACACGCGCCGCGGCGCAGTGGCACCGATCAGCGCGCAGCCGAATACGGCGCTACCGCGTCTGGATGGCGTTCACGTGCTGGTGATTGAAGATGAAGCCGATGCGCGTGAACTCGTGCAGCGCGTGCTCGAGGAGCGCGGCGCACAGGTGAGCGCGGTGGCGTCCGTGCGGGACGCGTTGCAGGCCTTTGACGACGGCACGCCCGATGTCGTCATCAGCGATCTGGGCATGCCGGAGGAAGACGGTTTCGCATTCATCGCACAGTTGCGCGAGCGCGAGGCGGCGCGAGGTGGAATGACGCCGGCCGCGGCATTGTCCGGCCGGGTCCACGGCGAGGATCGCCGGCGCGCACTGATGGCCGGCTTCCAAACGCACTTAGCCAAGCCCGTCGACCCGGCCGATCTACTGCTGGCGATCGCATCGCTGGTCGGTCGCGCGCCACCAGCGGTTAGCGCTTAGCCGACGTATTAACCCACGCCAGCCCGCTCCCGAGACTGGTCGCCGCCGACATCTCGATCCCGCAGCGTGGGTCGGCGTGATGATCGTCGGCATCGTTGCCGGGGTGCTTGCAACCGTGCTGTTCAATGCACTGTCGGGCAAGCGGGAGTACGATGCCGAGCATCATCAAGCCGCTGCGGATGTCGCACGCGCGGTGTCTGCCACGCTCGGCGCATCGGCTGCGGTATCCGCGTCGCCCGCGCGCGTCGGCGTGCAGGGTGCCCCGGTGGCCGGTGCGTCGGCTGCCACGCCGGTGCCTGGGAGCCGTTAACGGCGTCGAGTCCTATGTCGGCAGCTTGATGACGCTTGCATCCTTGCGGATGAGAAACGATGCGCCCACCATCTGCTTACACTGGTATGCCAACCCCTTGAGCTCTTGCGCTACGTCGGACGATTCGCTGCGCGTGCGTTCCGCGTCGACGACCATTTGGTCCAGCTCATGATTCAATTGCTTGACGATGCTCGTTTGCTCGGGGGGCGGTGCGACGCCCGCTTCGGCCTGTACCAAATTGTCATGGACGATGCCCAGCGCCTTGCGCAGTGGCGCAAGCGCTTGTGCATCGACGACCGGTACGGGCTGGGTGCCCCATCCAGTGGCGCCCACGATCCCGGCCGTACGGGCCGGTGACTGTGACAGCGTCATCATCAGCGGCGCGGACGCCGTGATCTGTGCCGTCAACGCGTGCACGCGCACCAACAGGTCGTTCAACTCAGCGACATAGCGTTGCGCGGACTTCGGTTCGAGCAACATGCGCTGCAACGCCTGCCCGACGTTGGCGAATGCAATATGCACATTCTTACGCGCGAGCCGGTATCGAATGTCGCTGTCAATCGCCGACGCGGCGGCGCTGGCCGCCGGCGTTGGTTGTGCGGTTGCGCTGGAAACCAGCGCGCTGGCCTTCTTGCCCGTACCCTTCTTGTCCGCCGGCGCGGTCGGATCCGGAGTGGGCGGCTTGGCCTGGTCTGTTACGCTGCTGGCCGCGGTCCCCGATTTGCCCGCATACCAGCAGATTTCCAGATATTGCCGGGTTGCGCTGAGCAAGCCGTTGACGAGTTTGCCCATCAGCCGATACTCCCAGTAGGGAAACAGGTGGCTTGCGGCGATCGCAATCGCGCAGCCTAGCACTGTATCAATCGCACGTTCGCCGATGATGCGCAGACTACCGGGTGCCAGCATGTGGAACATCAACAGGACATATGACGACGTGAATACGACGCTGGCCGTGTAGTTGAACAGCAACAGGCTGTAGCTCATCACCATGCTGGCGAACATGACGGCCAACAGCAGCGGCGGTTCCTTCACGAACAGAATCAGCGCGATGCTCGCCGCACAGCCAATCGTGGTACCGATGATCCGTTGCGTATTGCGTTGTTTGGTGAGCGAGTAACCAGGCTTCAGGATGATGATGGTCGTCATCACAATCCAGTACGCGTTCGTGAGCGGCAGCAGGCGGCCAAGCCACAAGCCGATCGCCACCGCAACGGTGACGCGCAACGCGTGCCGAAAGCTGGGCGAGGACATGGTTAGATTCGAGAAGATCTGCAGCCACGGCACGCGCCGGCTCGATAGGAAGCGCGACAGCGCCTGATCGATCCGCATCTCCGTGTCTTGCGTGCTGATATCCACGCGCGTGTTGCGGTGCATGCGCTCGATTAGCCGCTGTGCGCTCCAGACGCGCCGGAATGCCGACACAATCGTCGAGTACGCCTCCGGATTGGTGGTTGGCAATGCCTTTTTGCGCATCAGCTCGATCTCGTACTCGATCGCGCGCAGTTCCGCCTTCGCGTTGATTCGCTGTGCCGACGGGCGATCCTGTAGCACGGCTAGCCCAATGTCTTCCAGGTCGGACGCGGCCTTCTTGATCAGATCGCGAAAAAATACCATCAAGTCCGAGCCGCCGAAGGTTGCGCGGATCATCGCGTGATCGACGTGCGCACCGACGAACAGCTCGTGCAGGTCGACCGTATTGATGAACAAGTTGAACAACATCGTGCGGCGTGCATCGAGTTGCCCGCTGCGCAGCTTCGGCAGGTTACGCAGTACGATGTCGCGCGCCGCCTCTTGTCGGTCTACGGCCAGCACCTGCTTGTCGACTAGTTGCCTATTGCACTCATCCAGATCATGCGCCGGACCATAGAAACGAGCGCGCGCGCGCAGGTAGTCGGCGCATGCGAACACACTTTCGGCGATCGCCTGTTGCTCGATCCGGTGGGTCTGCCAGCGTGACACGAACGTCGACCAGTACGTGTACCAGATTCCGCCGGCCAGGATCCAGCCGGCATTGGCCAGTGCCTGGAGCGGCGTGAAGCGCTCCTCCAGCGTCACCACCATCATGAATAGCGTCGCGAAGCTGATCTGCGGCCACTTGTTCCCGTAGACGACGATCAAGGACAGCACGAAAGTCAACGGTACGACCGTTAGCCACAGCGATAGCGGGTGAGCGGTCGCGATGCCGGTGGCCAGCGCCGAAAAGAACCCGATCACGCTGCACGCGAGCATCTCGTTGTGTTTGTATTTCAGGGGCCCGGGCATGTCGACCACACATGCGCCCAGTGCGCCGGTCGAAATCGTGAAGCCTAGCTCCCGATTGTGAAAGACGACGAGCAATACCACGGCCGGCAACGAGATGCCGGTCGCGATCCGAAGCCCACCGTAGAAATACTGACTGTATAGAAATTTCTTGATTTCGATCGAATATCGCATCGACGCTTGGGCGGGCACACAATGCTGCGAGTCTAGCGCACTTCGCCGATGTTTTTTGCGGCCGCCTGAAGTCATGCTCGTGCGTGCCGGCGGCTAGGCTTCCGGCCCACAGCCCGTTAACGTACCGGGACAGCGTAACGCCACGGGTCCGTCACGCACAATAGGCCGAACGGCCGGGTTCGCGGGCGGCCGGCGCTTTGTTATGCTTGGGTCTTTCACTGACGACGGGGCGTCCACGTGGCCGTCGCGCGTTGCGATTTTTATCCGCCGCTTCATGCTTGAACTGTTTTACTCAAACCGCTACGAGACGCTTGCCGCGGCGCTGTTGGACGACCTCGAGCGCATCGGCTGCGACCTGTGGCGGCCGCAGCCGATCATCGTGCCGAATGTCGCGGTACGCCGACGGCTCGAATTGGACTACGCCGACCGGTTCGGCCTGTGCGCGAATGTCGAATTTTGCTATCTCGCGCAGTGGTTATGGGCACAGATCGCGCGCGTCGAAGCAATCGACGTGCCGCGCGAATCGCCGTTCGCGCCGGAGCGGCTCGTATGGCGGCTTTACCGGATGCTCGCGCAGCGCGGCACGGTGTCCGATGGCGACGGCCAGACGCCCTTGACGCGACTGGACGCCTACCTGGCGGCGGCGGATCCTGCGATGATGTTCGATCTGGCGCGTCGCATTGCCTGCGTTTTCGATCATTATTTGACGTATCGTCCACATTGGCTTGCCCAGTGGCTGGCAGGCGAGTCGATCTTCGCGCCGCGCCACCAGCCGGACGGCGCGCAACGGCTTGCCGGCGCGACGCCGATACAGCGTGCCGACGAGGCTTGGCAAGCACAATTGTGGCGCGACGTGCTAAACGAACTAGCCGGCGGACGCGATGCCGGTGCGCTCGAACGGATGTCGCCGCCCGCATACCGGTTTCTGTCGATCGCATCGCAATTGGATCTGGACGATGTCGCGCGCGCGGACTGGCCGGCGCAGGTCAGCGTGTTCGCGTTGCCGACGATGCCACCACTGCATGTGCAATTGCTGCGCGAGTTGTCGCGCTGGATCGATGTACGGATCTATGCACTTAATCCATGCCGTGAGTACTGGTTCGACATCGTCACGCAACGGCGCGCCGACGCGTTGGATGCGGCGGGGCAACTCGACTACCAGACGGTCGGGCACCCACTGCTGGCCGAGTGGGGGCGGCAGACGCAAGCGCAACTCGCGTTGCTTCATGAGCATACCGAGGGTGCGGTGGCGGGCGAGAGCAGCGAATTCGTCGAGGCCCCGGCGTGCAGCTGGCTCGCCGTCGTACAGAATGCAATCCTGTCGCTCGCGCATCCGGTGTCGCCATCGCCACCGCCTGCGCGCGATGGCATCGAAGTTCACGTCTGTCACAGCCTGACGCGGCAGTTCGAGGTACTCCATGACCGGCTGCTGGCCGAATTCGATGCGGATCCGAGTTTGACGCCGGCCGACGTACTGATCGCGGTGCCCGACCTGATTGCCGCCGCGCCGATCGTGGACGCGGTGTTCGGCGCGGTGCCGCCGGGCGACCCGCGCCGCATCCCATATCGCGTCACCGGCTTGCCGCCGTCTCAAGCCAATCCGCTCGCGCGCACGCTGCTGGACTGGCTGGCCCTGGCGGAGCGCGACGTCAACGCGTCCGCGCTAGTCGAATGGCTGCGCGTGGACGCGATTGCGGCGCGCTATGACATCGACCCGGTGGCGCTGGACACCGTGCAACGGTGGTTGGCGCACGCCGGCGCGCGCCGTTCGTTCGCGCCGCGTGAGCAGCGGGATCTTGACGCGCCCCGCGCTCGCCATACGTTTGCTGACGCCTTGACGCGGTTGTTTCTTGGCTACGCGATGCCGGATGACGCTCTGCCTGTCGGCGATTGGTTGCCGGTGGCGGCATCCACCGGCGCCGACGCCATGCTGCTTGGGCGGCTCGCGCAATTCGTCGACGAGCTCGATGCATTCGCGCTCGCGTGCGCGACACCGCATACGGTTGCGCAGTGGCGTCATGTGTTGCTCGCCGTGCTCGACCAGTTCTTTGATGCCCGCGGCCCGGATGCTGATTCATTGAGCGGGCTGCGCGACGCGCTCGATGCGCTCTTCGTGCAAATCGAAGCAGGCGCGCCACATACACCGTTGCCCGCGGCGGTGTTGCGTACGGCTTTATTGTCCGTGCTCGACGATCCTGCGCGCGGCGGGGTCCCGTCTGGCGCGGTGACCGTATCGCCGCTATCCAGCCTGCGTGGTGTGCCGTTCCGTGTCGTCTGCGTGGCTGGCATCGACGATGGCGTGTTGCCCACGCTCTCGCGCGCGGATGAGTTCGACCTGATGGCCTCGTTTGCGCAATCCGGTGACCGGCAACGTCGCGATGACGAGCGCAACCTGTTCCTAGACCTCATGTTGGCGGCGCGCGATACCGTGCTGCTCAGCTATACCGGCCGCAATATCTGCGACAACGCCGAGTTGCCGCCATCGGCGCTGGTGACCGAGTTGCTTGATCACCTTGCGTCGTTGAAGGCGGGCGAAGGGGCAAGTCTTGACGAAATTGCACTGGCGCGGCGCAGTTTTGTCACGGAACATCCGTTGCAGCCGTTCGCGCTGTCGTATTTTTCGATGCAGGGGCCTTTGTTGACCTACGATGCAGATCGCGCGCAAGTGGCCGCAGCGCTTGCCGATCCGACACAGCGGATGGAGGCGGACGCCATGCCGCCGTTTTTTGGCGACGCGCTGCCCCCCGATATGCGCGAGACGATCGGGTTGGACGAATTGGTGCGATTCTGGCGCCACCCGCAACGCGCGCTGCTGCGCGAACGACTGGGCATCGTGCTGCATCGCGCGCAGGCCCCATTGCCCGACACCGAGCCGTACGAGTTCGATTATGCGGGACGCGATGCGCTTGCCGGGCGCCTGTTGCCGTTGCTAGTGGAGTCATCGGCGTACGCCGAGCGGGCCCATGAAATCGCGCGTGCGATTCCCGAATTGCCGGGAGGTGCGACCGGACGCGCGATACACGAGCGTGAGGTGGTGGCGTTGAGCAAGCTGGCCGAGCACATCCGGGGGCAGGTCGGCACTAAACTCGAACCTGCCGAATTTTCGATCCACGTTGCCCCGCGCTGGCCTGAACGGCTCGGGTCCGTATCGACGTTGCTGGACCGGGTGCCGGCGTGGCGCGAGACGGTGTTGTTGCCGACGGTGTTGACTGGCGTGCTGGACGGTGTGACACGTAACGAATTGGTACTCTACCGCTATGCCAGGCCGACCGCTCGTGATTACCTTGATGCGTGGTTGCGCCATCTATGCTGGTGTGCCGCAAGTCCGCAAGCATCACGTCAGACGCTGTGGATCGGCGACGACGAGCGCTTCGTGCTCACGACGCCACGGGACCCGCACGCGTACCTGGGCGAGTTGCTTGCACTGTATCGTGCCGGGTTACGCGCGCCGTTGCGTTTCTTTCCAAAAAGCGCCTGGTTACTCGTGTCGCAAAGCGACTCCGCCGCCCGCAACGCGTGGTCGAACGAACGTACGGGTGGCGAGCTCGACGATCCGGCGATCCAGCTCGTGTTGCGCGGCACGCCGATGACACTGGACGATACGTTTGTCGCCATTGCCAAGACGGTGTTCGAACCACTGCTCGCGCACCTACAGCCGGCGGAGGACGCCTGATGACTTCCGACGTGCTTGAACTCGACGTCTTCGCGTGCGCGCTTGATGGTGTGACGCAGATCGAGGCCTCCGCCGGCACCGGCAAGACTTGGAACATCTGTGCGCTCTATCTCCGCCTGTTGCTCGAAAAGGACTTACAAGCGGACCAAATCCTGGTCGTGACCTTTACGAAAGCGGCCACCGCGGAGCTGCACGCGCGAATCCGAGCGCGCCTGATGCAACTCGAGCAGGCGCTCGCGCATGGCGCCGCGCTGGACGACCCGTTCGTGACCGGGCTAATCGGGCGGATTGTTGATGGCGACGCGCCGGAAACGGCCACACAGCGCGCGCTGAAGCGGATCCGGCGCGCGTTGCATGGTTTTGATCAGGCCGCGATCCATACGATTCATGCGTTTTGTCAACGTGCGCTGCAAGAAGCGCCGTTTGCGGCTGCAATGCCGTTCGCGCTCGAGACCGAAGCCGACGACGCCGCGCTGCGCTTCGATGTCGCCGCGCAGTTCTGGCGCGAGCGCGTTGAACCGGAAGCGGCGCGCACGCCGGGATTCGCACACTGGCTCGTTTCGCAAGGCGCCGGGCCCGCGGTGCTGCAGGCGCTGCTCGCGCAACGTCTAAAAAAGCCGTTGGCCGAACTCGTATGGACCGATCCGGCGTGTGATGCGACGGTTGACACGACGATCGATCATTTTGACCGCGCCGGCAACCTATGGCGTGAAGAGCGAGAGCAGATCGCGCAGCGGCTTGCCGACTGTGCCCTCCAGTTGGACCGGCGCACGCACAAGCCGTCTCAGGTGCAAGCCGCGCTGGCGGCGTGGGAGCGCTTTTTTGTGCGCGGTGACCGTTATGCGCCGATTTCGAAGGACGCGCTGAAGTTGACTTCGTCCTCACTGGCCGCTGCCACCAAGGCCAAATGCCAGCCGCCGGCACACCCGTTCTTCGACTGCGCGGACGCGTTGGTTGCCGCGTTCCGTGCAGAGCAGGCGATGCATCTGCGTCGTTGGTTTGCGTTGGTGCGCGAGTGGCTGCATATTGGGCCGCCGAGCGTTGCCGAACGCAAGCGCATTGCGCGGGTCATGTCGTTTGATGACCTGCTAGCCAATTTGTATCGTGCGCTGCATACGCACCGTTGGCTCGCCGATGCGTTGCGTGAGCGCTATCCCGCAGCGCTGATCGATGAATTCCAGGACACAGACCCGCTGCAGTTTGCCATTTTTAACCAGATTTTTGCGCCGAAGGGCCCCTTGTTTCTCGTTGGCGACCCGAAGCAGGCGATTTACAGTTTTCGTGCTGCCGATTTGCATACGTACCTGGACGCGCGTGCTCATGCCAGCGCCCGCTACACGTTGGCCGTCAATCAACGGTCCGATCCCGCGCTGATCGCTGCGTGCAACCGCTTGTTCGGGGCCAACCCGCGCGCTTTTGTGCTAGACGGACTCTACTATCACCCAGTG
The DNA here is from genome assembly GCF_037477895.1 of Mycetohabitans endofungorum. Taxonomy (NCBI): domain Bacteria; kingdom Pseudomonadati; phylum Pseudomonadota; class Betaproteobacteria; order Burkholderiales; family Burkholderiaceae; genus Mycetohabitans; species Mycetohabitans endofungorum. Next base: position 363,449 of record NZ_CP132745.1, on the reverse strand, counting down.
CGCGCCGGCATGAAGACGCGACCGACATTTGCCGACCGGCACGATCCGCTCGGCGCAACCGATGGCAGTGGGGCGGCCCTGAGAGTATGGTGGCTGCCAGACCACGCGCCGCTGAGCAAGCGCGATGCCGAGCGTGCAGCCGCCGAGGCGTGCGCGGCAGAGGTCGCACGGCTAATGCGCGACGCGCGAGCAGGGGATGCGACGATCGGCACCGAGCCGCTCGCCCCGGCCAATATCGCCGTGCTCGTGCAGACGCATCGGCAGGGTATGTTGATGAAACGGGTATTGCGCGGATGGGGCATCGGCAGCGTGGAGCTTGGCCAAGCCTCGGTGTTCGCGTCGATCGACGCAGAGCAATTCGAACGCGTCTTGCTGGCAATCGACACGCCAGGTGACTTGCGACGCTTGCGGGCGGCATTGGCCACGGACTGGATCGGTTTGGACGCGGCGGCATTGTGGGCCATCGAGCAAGGTGAACCAGCCGCTGCCGTGGCTGGCCGATGTGAGCCGGTGCCATCGGACCTGGATTCGGCATCGTGGGTGGAGCGGTTTGCGGGCTATCGGTTGCTTTGGCACGAGCGTGGCTTTGCGCCGATGTGGCGCATCGTGATGCGCGAACTGTGCATTGCGCAGCGCCTGGCCAGAGCAGACGACGGTGAACGCCGGCTGACCGACGTGAATCACCTGGCCGAACTGATTCAGGCTCGTGACAGCGAACACCCCGGTATCGCGCCAACCCTGTGCTGGCTGAGTGCGCAACGCGCGGATCCCGGCATCGGCGACGAGACGCAATTGCGGCTCGAATCAGACCGAGACCTGGTCCAGATTGTGACGGTCCACAAGTCCAAGGGGCTCGAATACCCCGTGGTGTTTTGCCCGTTCCTGACCAACGGTGCATTACGTGTAGGGCCCTCGTCCACTGCATTGCCGGTGGCGCGCGAGTACCATCGTGATGATGGACTTGCCGTGCTGCACTTTGGCTGCGACGGCGATGACGCGCAGCGCATCGATCGAGGCGTGATGCGTGAACAGGCGGCCGAGCGTGCGCGCCTGATCTATGTCGCGCTCACGCGTGCGGTGTATCGGTGCTATCTCGTTGCGGGGATCTACGCGAGCGGCGCCCATGCATCGACGAAGGAGGCGCGCCAAAGTGTGCTGAACTGGCTCGTTGCGGGTGGATCGTCGCATTTCGACGCGTGGTTGGATGCACCACCTGAAGCTGCCGCGTTGGCGGCATGCTGGCGCGCGTTACCGGGTGACGAGGATAGCATTGTCGTTGTGCCGCTGCCGATCGTGGCCCGGCGTGATCCGTTGCCTCCACCTGATGCATCGCACGTAGACGTGCGCCCACGCGTGCCGGCGCGCCATCTCTTCGATGCCTGGCGGACCGCGAGTTTTAGCTCGCTCGCCTCGGCGCGGCAGCGGCCGTTACCGGGTATCGACGATGTGTTGCACGCGCGACCCGATCACGGCGACGATGATGTCGATCAGTTTGATGCGCAGGCGATTGCAGCAGAACCTGAACCGATGCTGGACAGCGCGTTGACTGGGCTACATGACGACGACATCCTGCGTTTCCCCCGGGGGCCGGCCGCAGGCGACTGTCTGCATCGGCTGATGGAGCTTGCCGATCTGCGCGATCCTTCCAGCTGGCCAACTGCCATCGTGCGGGCGCTGACCGAGCAGCCGGTGCATTCGCGCGAGTTGAGCACGGAACGGCTCAGTGCCATGATGATGCGCCTGTTGCGGGATCTTGCGCATACTCCGCTCGAAGCGGACTTCATGCTTGGCGAGCTGGATCCGTCGCGTCGGTTGACCGAGCTTGAATTTGTCTTCCCGGTTGCGTCGCTCAACATGCGCCGGCTTGCGACAATGCTTGAGGAGCACGGCATCGCCGGCGTGGCTCTCGACGATGGCGTATTGCACGGCTATCTGAAGGGGTTCATCGATGCTGTGGTCGAGTTCCGCGGCCGATTCTGGATTATCGACTGGAAATCGAACCATCTCGGCAACTCGCCGCACGCGTATCGCGCGCACGCGCTATCGGCCGCGATGGACACCCATGCATACCGGCTGCAGGCGTTGATCTACACGATTGCGTTACACCGATATTTGAAGGTGCGACTGCCGGATTACGACTATGACACCCATTTTGGTGCAAGCCTGTACCTATTTTTACGAGGCGTGCGTCCGGATTGGCCTGGTGCCGGCATCGAACGATTCAGGCCGACGCGCGCCGTCGTCGAGGCGTTCGACGCACTGTTTTCAGCGGGGGGTGGCCATGCTTGATTTCAGGAGGTACGGACCATGCCCGGCTTCGGTGGAGAGCAGTGATGACTGACATCATGCTGGCCCAGGGGTTCTCGCGCCGGATCGGCGCGCTTGCGCAGCGCTTGGGAGCAGCCGCCGGCGATGCACGCGTCGCTGCGGCCGCCGCCGCGATGGTCAGCGCGGCGACTGCGAACGGACATGTCTGCATCGAGTTGGCAGCGCTCGCGCGGCAACTCGGGCAGCCGCCCGACACAGTCCGCGCGTTACTGCTCGCAAGCGGCGTTGCCGCGTGCATCGACGATGACGAGCCGGCGCCCCGTTTGCCGCTGGTGATCGATACCGATGACCGACTCTATCTCGCACGCTATTACGAATTCGAGCGTGGATTGGCCAATGCACTGAGCGCACGTGCGCAAGCGGAATTTGATGATGCGTCGTCCGATGACGCGCAGCGGTGGCGTAACGTGTTGTCCCGCTATTTCGGCGAGGCGAGCGGCAGCGGCCTCGACTGGCAGCGCGTCGCGGCGGCTGTCGCCTTGTCCGGGAAACTGACGATTGTGAGTGGTGGGCCAGGCACGGGTAAGACGACCACGGTCGTCGGCGTGCTGGCCTGTTTGCTCGATGCCAAACCGGACCTGCGCATCGCGCTGGCGGCGCCCACCGGCAAGGCGGCACAGCGCATGCTGGAGGCATTGGCGTCCCGCACAGACCGGTTGGCCCACCATATCGCCGCCAAGCTGCCAACCGCATCATATACGCTGCATCGGTTGCTGGGCAGCACACCGGACAGGGGCTTTCGCCACCATCGGCGCAATCCTTTGCCGTACGATGTTATCGTCGTTGACGAGGCTTCGATGATCGACGTCGCGCTGGCAAGCCGGTTGGTGGACGCCGTTGCACCGCGTGCTCGGTTGATTCTACTGGGCGACAAGGACCAATTGGCCGCGGTCGACGCGGGAGCGGTGTTCGCCGAACTGAGTGCCCATCCGTGCTATGTTGGCCAGCGCGCCGAGCGCATCGCGCAGGCGCTTGGCTGCACGACCAACACATTGCGCAACGCGCTTGCCTGGCATGTTCGCGGTGGCCTGCCCCAACGCGAACACACTGATCTGCTACCGGATGGGGATGTGCTCCCGGAGCGGGCGGATTATCGCGCGTTGTTCGATACGCTTGGCGTGTTGGCCGCGCCGCCTGACACGCCGACGACGCCCTCGGCGCCTGCACAGCGCGATCTGTTCGCCGACGACAATCCGGCGGATGGGGCGGGTACCATCGATCCGGTGCCGAACGACACGGCGAGCGCGGCCGACAGTGCACAGCCCGCCGCGCTCGCCAATTGCGTCGTGTGGTTGCAGACCAACTATCGATTCGGTCTTGATTCTCCGATTGGACAGCTGTCCAGTGCAATCCGCGACGGTTCGCCGGCGGACGCGCTCGGCGTGCTCGAGGCGGCAGACGATTGCGCGCCTGCCTACTTCATCGATGACGGCGGACCGGCACTCGGACACGCGGCACGCGAATATATCGCGCGAGGTTTCGCACGCTATGCCGATCTGCTGGCTGGGATGTTGCAGCGGCGCGAGCCGCAGGCCGGTGTGCTGTTCGACGCGCTTAACGCATTCCGTGTGCTGTGCGCGGTTCGCGCCGGTCCACACGGTGTCGATGCATTGAATGAGTGGATCAGTGCTGAACTGCGTCGGGTCGCCCGTTTGCCATTTGCGCCGGCCGCCCGGTGGTTTGCCGGCCGTCCGGTCATCGTCACGCGCAACGACTATGCGCTCGGCCTGTTCAATGGCGACATCGGCATTGCGCTGCCGGCTGGCGACGGCGCGCTGCGGGTGGTCTTCGAACAGGGGGCTGGACAGCGCCGGAGTGTGTCGCCCGCGATGCTGCCGTCGCACGATACGGCATTCGCGCTCACGGTCCACAAGTCACAGGGTTCGGAATTCGAACGGGCTGCGCTGGTGTTGCCGCCTACGTTCAGCCGGGCTTTGTCGCGGGAGTTGATTTACACGGCTGTGACCCGTGCGCGGGCTCAAATCGCGATTATTGGCACGCGTGCGGTGCTGGCACAGGCCATTGGCACGCCGACCCGCCGCGATACCGGACTGTCGGCGCGGTTACGATACGCGGCGGCGCGTGCACAGCGCGAAACCGCCTCGTCACGATAAAGTCGTGAGCGCCTGTCCGGCCTAGTCGGTCACCGGCCGTCTGCCGGCCTTGATTTGGCCATGGCGCGCCTTCTTGTCGAGCCTGCGCATCCGCGACGCCAGCGTCGGCCGGGTTGCCCGGCGGGGTCGACGGGAGAGACTGGCGCGTTCGATCAGCTCGTGCAGGCGTGCGAGCGCCTCGGTACGATTCGACTCCTGTGTCCGGTAGGACTGCGCCTTGATCACGATGACCCCATCGCGCGTAATACGGTTATCGTTCAGCGCGAGCAAGCGCATCTTGACAACCTCGGGCAGCGACGAAGACCGAATCGAAAACCGTAAGTGGATCGCACTGGACACCTTATTGACGTTTTGTCCACCTGCGCCTTGCGCTCGCACTGCCGTCATGGTGATTTCGTGGTTGGGAACGACGAGTTTGTGCATGGTTCAGTGTCTGCCCCTACCGGCCAGTTCAGCCGATATAGCATCATGGAAGCTGGTCCGGATTGCCCGCGCCAGCAACGCGTCCTAGGTGATTTTGTCGGCGCTGACGTTGCAGTGCACCAGGGCCTCATAGCCGATGATACCTTCTATGCATGCGATGCCGCTACGTCGCATCATGTTCCTCGGCACCTTGCCATGTTGGACGCTTCGCTCGCGCGTACCTTGCGCGTAATGCTTGCTGGCCGGCGGACGGTCAGCATTTCTTTTGAGTCGCAGCATCATGAATGTCAAGCTCGATCAGTATGATTTTCGGATTCTTGAACTGCTGCAGCAGGACGCTCGCATTTCGCATGCCGAGGTCTGACGGCGCGTCCATCTGAGCCAGCCGGCTGTATCCGAGCGGATCCGCAGGCTCGAGGCCAGTGGCGTGATTGCCGGATATCGCACGCAAGTGGATCCGGTCAAGCTTGGCTATGCGATCTGCGCGATGATACGGATGCGCGCCCGGCACCACGGCGAACATGGCGCGCAACCGCAACAGGATCCGTCGCGGATTGGCAAGCCAGCGCCAGGCGTTACGATTCTTGCGTGCGTAACCGCTTGATGAGGCCGGCGGCGAGCGCGGTGCCGATCAGCACGACCCCGCATCCCTCGATCATTCGCATCGACACGGATTCCGCGAGGAACAGCGCGCCCCACAGAATACCGAACACCGGTATCACGAACGTTACCGTCATCGCGCGGGCCGGGCCGGCCGTGGCCAGCAAATGGAAGTAGAGCCTGTACGCGATACCCGTGCACGCGACACCGAGCGCCAGCACCGCGAGCCACGCATGCGTCGAGACCGGGGCAGCAGGCCAACACCACGCGGCCAGCGGCAACAAGGCGATGGACGCGCCGACCATGCTGCCGCACGCCACGGTCAACGAGTCCACCCCGGACAGATATTGTTTGGTGTAGTTCGCCGCCACGCCTTATAAGCGTGACGGGCGTGACGGAGCCCGCGTGCGCCCCGATGGGCGACTGAGGGACGGCCAGGAGTGGCTAGCGGCGCGGTGGTAGAAGTGCCGCCGGCGGAAGCGCCGCCTGCTGGGTCGTTCCGCCGCGGCTCACGCGAGCCGCGTCCCTGTCGCGCGACGAAGCCTTACTTGCCGACCTGGTTGCCGATGATGCCGCCGACAGCTGCGCCGCCCAGCGTCGACAGTGCGTTGCCGCCGATTGCCGCGCCGGCGACGCCGCCCACGCCCGCGCCGATCGCGGTGTTGCGCTGGCGTGTGGTCATCCCGTCGCACGCCACCAAGCTCGTCAGCAGCGCGGCGACGAGCGCCGCGGCGCCAATACGCTTAACCGAATTCATGATGGTGACTCCTCGTTGTATTGATTGTCAGCCTGATTCGATAGTACGCGACCGATACGTTTCAAGACGTTACGGCTTTGTAGGCGATTCGTCGCTTTTGTAAGCAAATGTTACTTTACTGTTTCTGGTAGATCTCGGCGCCCGACTGCTTGAACTCGATTGCCTTGACTTCCATGCCCTTGCGCAGCGCCTCCACTTCGCCAACACCTTGCTTCTCGGCAAACTCGCGCACGTCCTGCGTGATCTTCATCGAACAGAAATGCGGGCCACACATCGAGCAGAAGTGGGCAACCTTTGCGGAATCCTTCGGCAGTGTCTCGTCGTGGAATTCGCGCGCCTTGTCCGGATCGAGTCCGAGATTGAACTGATCCTCCCAACGGAACTCGAAGCGGGCCTTCGACAACGCGTTGTCACGCATCTGCGCGCCGGGATGCCCCTTCGCAAGGTCGGCGGCGTGTGCGGCAAGCTTGTACGTGATAATGCCTTCCTTGACATCGTCTTTGTTCGGTAACCCCAGGTGTTCCTTCGGCGTCACGTAGCACAGCATCGCGGTGCCGAACCAGCCGATCATCGCCGCGCCGATGCCCGAGGTGATATGGTCGTATCCCGGTGCGATGTCGGTGGTCAGCGGTCCGAGCGTATAGAATGGCGCTTCGTTGCACCACTCCAGCTGCAAGTCCATGTTTTCCTTGATCAACTGCATCGGCACGTGCCCCGGGCCTTCGATCATCGTCTGCACATCGTGCTTCCATGCAATCTGCGTCAACTCGCCCAGCGTCTTGAGTTCGGCGAGCTGTGCCTCGTCGTTTGCATCGTAGACCGAGCCCGGCCGTAACCCGTCGCCCAGCGAGAAGCTCACGTCGTATGCCTTCATGATCTCGCAGATGTCTTCGAAATGTTCGTACAGGAAGCTCTCGCGGTGATGGGCAAGACACCACTTGGCCATGATCGAACCGCCGCGCGAGACAATCCCCGTCATGCGGCTTGCAGTCATCGGTACATAGCGCAGCAGCACGCCGGCATGAATCGTAAAGTAGTCGACGCCTTGTTCGGCCTGCTCAATCAGCGTGTCGCGGAAGATTTCCCAGGTCAGTTCTTCCGCCTTGCCGTGAACTTTCTCCAGCGCCTGATAGATCGGCACGGTACCGATCGGCACCGGGCTGTTGCGGATAATCCACTCGCGCGTCTCGTGGATGTTCTTGCCGGTGGACAAGTCCATCACGGTATCGCCGCCCCAGCGGATCGCCCATGTCATCTTGTCGACTTCCTCGCCGATCGATGACGTGACAGCGGAGTTGCCGATGTTTGCGTTGATCTTCACCAGGAAGTTGCGGCCGATGATCATCGGCTCGGATTCGGGATGATTGATGTTGGCCGGAATGATTGCGCGACCGCGCGCGACTTCGTCACGCACGAATTCGGGGGTGATTTCGCGGGCCTGAGTGCCACTGAATGCCGTCGCGCCGAATGCGTTGCCACGGTGCTGCCGGCCGATCAGCTCGGCCAGCTTGGCGCCCTGTGGCCCGCTGGCGCGCAGACTCTCCAGATACTCATGACGACGCTGGTTTTCGCGGATCGCAATGAACTCCATTTCCGGCGTGATGATGCCGCGGCGCGCGTAGTGCATCTGGGTCACGTTGGCGCCGGCCTTGGCTCGCCGCGGCGCGCGATGTAGCCCTGGAAAGCGTAGTTGCGCGGTGTCCGGGTCGGCCGCGCGGGCCTGGCCGTACTGGCTCGAGAGCCTTTTCAGCCGCTCGGTGTCGCCGCGCTCCTCGATCCAGGCCTCACGCAGCGCGGGCAGGCCGGCACGGATGTCAATCCTGGCGTCGGGATCAGTATACGGGCCGGACGTGTCATAGACCGTGATCGGCGGGTTTTTCTCACCACCGAAGCCGGTCGGTGTGTCGGCCTGGCTGATTTCGCGCATCGGAACCCGCAGGTCGGGCCGGGAGCCGGTCACATAGATTTTGCGGGAATTCGGCAGCGGCGTGACCGCGGCATCGTCCACGCGTGCGGACTCGGACAGAAACTTTGGGTTGGCAACCATCGCATGTCTCCTGTGGGCAAGGGCAACGGAACACGGGAGACCAGAGAAGCGGTGGAGCGGGGCGGATGCGGCGACCATCGTTGATCGACCCCGGACGCTTCCCTGCGCTGGCATTACCCAGATCAGGTTCAAAGGGTGTTTCTCACCCGCTTGACAATGGTGCGCAAGCAGGACCCCCGCGTAGCAAGGTCACGATACACCGGTTCAGGGGCGTTTGGCAACCGCCGTCCGTAATGTTGACGCCGCTGTCCGTGACGTTTGCCCTCCATAACGTGGGATGGAATCTAGGGTCGTGTGGTTTTTTGAGGTCGCACCACCCAACCCCAGCGGTTTCAGTCTCAGTAAATTAGGGTAGAGCTTACGCTAAATGGAGTAAGGCTTACTCATTGTATGAAACAAAGTGGCGGCCTCTACTTGTCTGCGTACCCTACAACCAGTGCGTCGTGCCACCGTTCGGTAAACGGCTCTAAGCCCTTGATTTCGAGAGGACAATGTGTTGTCAGCCAGTGCGTTGCCGGGGTAGCGAGCAACCATTCTGGCATTGCCTTTGCTTTCATTGCGCTCGTTGCCGAATCCCGGCACTTGCTATGGAGGTCGCGATCATGTTGAAGTGGGCATTATTTTTTGCGATTGTCGCCATCATCGCGGGATTGCTTGGATTCAGCGGCATTGCCACGGGCGCGGCCGCGATTGCGAAATTCCTGTTCTTCGTCTTCGTCGTGCTGTGCGTGATGTGCCTGCTGATCGGCATTTTTGTCGCGAAGAAGATCACCTAGCCGCCACACGCAAACGGCGGGTGTGTCATGCGCGGCTTAAAGGTGCCGCGATGCTGCACGCCACAGCACGGTTGCTTCTTGTTGCAGCCGTGATGGCAGGCGCATCGGAATTGACCGACTTGGCCACGCGCGGCGCGCAGACCGCGCAAAAATCTTGTTTTATGTTTCGCTGTCGTGTTTGTCGTCAGGTTGCTGATTGGCGTGACAAGGACATGACGGTTATTTATGGAGGTCGCGATGACAGACACTTTTAGACTCGACTTAGAGACAATCCGTGAGCGCGCTCGCCAGCATATGGACGAGGGTCCCGTGACGTCGACCTACAGCGCGGATCGCGACACGATCCTAAAGCTGCTCAATGACGCGCTGGCTACGGAATTGGTCTGCACGCTGCGCTATAAGCGGCACTATTTCATGGCAAAAGGGATCAACTCGGAAGCGGTGGCCGACGAGTTTGCACAGCATGCGGCCGAAGAGCAGCAGCATGCGGATCAGCTTGCGCAGCGCATCGTGCAGTTGGGCGGGTCGCCCGATTTTGCGCCAGCCGGGCTGGCCAGCCGCGCGCACTCCGAATATGTGGAAGGCGAGACGCTGACCGAGATGATTCGAGAAAACCTGGTTGCGGAGCGCATCGCGATTGATACCTACCGCGAGATCGTCAAGTACATTGGCGACAAGGACCCGACCACGCGCCGCATTTTCGAGGAAATCTTGGCGGTTGAGGAAGAGCATGCCGACGACATGGCCGACTTGCTCGAGGAGCGCGCCTAACGCGCAGGCCGCTTCACGCGGCCTGCGCGCGTCGCTGTCCGCCGCGCCAATGGACTACGCCGGCCAGCGCGGCGGCGGCCAGCCCGAATATTGTGATCCCGCACCTGGCACGGGCCGCTGTTGGGTAGGTCCAGGTAGCTCAGGAGGTTCATCAGCGTTGGCGTGCAGCACGCCTACCTCGTAGCGGCCGCCCTGGCCTCGGCTGTCAGTGCCATCAAGGGCATTGCGGTGGCGTCACGCGTCACGAGCGTCGTCGAGCAGAATGGCGACCTGCGCCGTCATATCCACCCATTGCGTGCGGTCTGGATTCAGCACGTCGAACAGCGCGTAGAAGAATACCGCGTTGTTGATCTTCTCTGGCGGGGGCTAGATTCAGATCGCATCGGCCTCTGCGGCCTGGGCTTTGACTGTCATCGTCGACAGATCGGCCAGCTTCACCAGCCTGGGGACTTGGAACGATGCGACGACTGCCTGGTCCTCCAGCGTGCACACGAGTGTAACGACAGCAGCGATCGGGGTGGGCCGATCCTCTAACACGTATAGCGGGCATTGCGTCATGAGCAATTTGATGTGTTGACAGGGCAGGCGCGATTCAAGGTTGCCAGATGGCGACCGCACGAGCCGTGTTGTGCTGTCAACCACTACACATGTCTGTCGGTATTTCGTTTGCAACTATGCACACAGGTGACGGCGTGTGCGGATGTTGGCCAGCTCAGGAGGACAACCCAGCTGCGTGCATCGCGATGCGCAATGCACCAGCGACGACGGCCAACGCGGTGACGCCGGTCGTCCATAGTGCGACCAACCAAGCCAATCGCTTAATCCAAGCCGGCACGCGGTTTCGACGGGATGTTGGCATCAATGGTAGTGCTCGCCAGGATGTACCTTGCCCCGGAACACATAGTACGACCACGTCGTGTAGCCGAGGATGAACGGGATGATGAACAGGGTGCCGAGCAGTGTAAAGCCCTGGCTCTGCAACGGACCGGCCACGTCCCAGATCGATAGCGACGGTGGCACGATGTTCGGCCAGATGCTGATTGCCAGCCCGGTGTAACCTAGGAACATCAGCGCCAGCGCGCACAGGAACGGACCGGCGTGCGGCGTGTGGCTCAACGAGCGTCGGAGAGCATAAACGGAAAGCAGCACCAGCAATGGGACGGGGCAAAACCAAAGCAGGTTAGGCAGCGTAAACCAGCGCTGTGCGATGTGGGGATGGGCGATTGGCGTCCAGATGCTGACAATCGCGATCGCGGCGAGCACGAGCCATGCGAGCCGCCGCGCTATGCCGATCATCGTGCGTTGCAACGTATGTTCGGTTTTCATGATCAGCCATGTCGCGCCCAGCAGTGCATAGATCGCGACCACGCCAAGTCCGCAAAAGAGTGCAAACGGCTTGACCCAATCGAGGGCGCCGCCAGCGAACGCATCGCCGTTGACCTTCACGCCGTCGATATACGCGCCCAGCGCTACGCCCTGGAAGAATGACGCGAGCAACGAGCCAGCCACGAATGCGATGTCCCAGATGGGGCGCTCGCGGTCGTTGGCCTTGAAACGGAACTCGAACGCCACGCCGCGAAAGATCAGGCCGAGTAGCATGAAAATCAGCGGCAGATACAACGCGCTCAGCAAAATCGCATAGGCTCGTGGAAACGCGGCCAGCAGTCCGGCACCGCCCAGCACCAGCCAGGTTTCATTGCCGTCCCAAACCGGCGCGACGCTGTTCATCATCAAGTCACGCTCCGTACGGTTCGGCACGAAAGGAAAGAGCAGGCCGATACCCAGGTCGAAGCCGTCAGTCACGACATACATCATCACGCCGGCAAAGATGATCACGGCCCAGACCAGAGAAATGTCAAAACCCATTGTCTTTATCTCCCGACGTCGCCCATCGTGGCCGTTCGACGCTCATCTTCGTGCGCGGCGGACAGCGGCCGCGCCGGGGTGTGCGGCTGTCCCGGGCCGCCCGTGGGCGGCCGGGTATCGGGTCGCAGCTGGGGCCCCTGACGGATCAGCCGCAGGATATAAGCCAACCCAGCCCCGAAGACGAATAAATATGACACGACGAACAACACCACCGATAGCAGTATTTCCGGCGCCGGATGTGGCGTCACCGCATCGGTGGTTCGCAGCAGGCCATACACGACCCAAGGCTGCCGACCGATTTCTGTGGTCAGCCAGCCTGCGAGTACGGCGGCCAGTCCGGCCGGCCCCATCACCAGCGTGCAGCGCAGGAATGCGCGGCAGTGGTATAGGCGTGCGCGGCGGCGCAAGAACAGGCTCCATGCGCCCAGCGCAATCATCAATAGGCCGAGGCCAACCATCGTGCGAAAGGTCCAGAACACCACGGTCGAATTCGGCCGCTCGTCTGGGGGAAACGCCTTCAAGCCCTGGAATTGCTTGTTCCAGCTATGTGTCAGGATCAGGCTGCCCAAGTGCGGGATCTCGAGCGCATAACGAGTCTGCTCGCGTTGCATGTCGGGCCAGCCGAAGACGATCAGCGGTACGGCTTCGTTTCCACGATTCTCCCAGTGGCCTTCGATGGCAGCAAGCTTGGCTGGTTGATGTTCCAGCGTGTTGAGTCCGTGTGCGTCGCCCACCACGGCCTGGATCGGCGCGACGACCAATATCATGCCCATCGCCATCGATAGCATCTTGCGGATCGCCGCATTGTCGTGGCCGCGCAGCAGGTGCCAAGCGGCCGATGCGGCCACGAACAACGCGGTGGCCAGAAACGCGGCCAGGCTCATGTGCACGAGGCGGTACGGGAACGATGGATTGGCGATGACTTGCAGCCAGTGGACGGGCACGACGTGCCCGTCGATGATCTGATATCCCTGCGGAGTTTGCATCCAGCTGTTTGAGGCCAAGATCCATGTCGTTGAAATTAGCGTCCCGACGGCAACCATGATGGTTGACAGGAAATGCAATCCCGGTCCGACCTTGTTCCACCCGAACAGCATGACGCCGAGGAATCCCGCCTCGAGGAAAAACGCGGTCAGTACCTCGTAGGCGAGCAGCGGGCCGGTTACGCCCCCGGCAAAGCGCGAAAAACCCGCCCAGTTGGTGCCAAACTGATAGGCCATGACGATGCCCGACACCACGCCCATGCCGAAGTTGACGGCAAAGATCTTGATCCAGAATTGATACAGGTCGCGGTAGACGACGTTGCGCGTGCGCAGCCAGCATCCCTCGAGCACGGCCAGATAGCTCGCCAGGCCAATCGTGATGGTGGGAAAGAGAATATGGAAAGAGATCGTAAAAGCGAACTGAAAGCGCGCCAAATCCAGCGCGGACAAGCCTAACATGCGAGTTCCTCCATCGCGGCAACGACGTCCGCGGTTGGACGTCGCGCCATGGCGAAGCAGACCCCGTGCCCGCGCCCCCCGGCGCGCGATGGTTGAGTGCGGCCGCACTATTGCGCCAGCAGTGCGGCGTATCGATCCAGGCCCATGTTGCCCCCGCTGAGCAGCACGCCGATACACTTGCTTGTGAAGCGGCCCGCGACGCAGCGGGCCGCTGCAAAGCCCAGGTAACCCGTCGGCTCGACGACAATCTTCATCCTTGATGCAAAAAACCGGAGGCAACGATCAACCCGTCGTCCGATGCGATCTCGATATCAGTGACGTCGCGCTGAATGATCGGGAAGGTCAATTGCCCCAGTTGCTGCGTCTGCGCGCCGTCCGCGAGAGTCTTTGGTGTGTCGATGCGCACGCGTGAGCCGCTGCGCAACGATTGTTGTCCGTCATTGCCCGCTTTCCGCTCGACACCGAACAACTCACAATGCAGCGAGCGCCGTCCTGGACAGCAGTCCGCCGCCTAGCGGCACGAACAGTGCATTTTGATGTCGCATCGCTTCGACCCTCAGGTCGTGGCCGAAGGCGTGGAAAACCTAGAGCAATTCGCCTGGCTGCTCGACGCGGGTTGCGACCTCGTGCAAGGGTGCCCGGTGCGCATGCTGCCGGCGCTCGTCGAGTTTGAGCAATCGTCAAGGGGGACAATTAATCGGGCACACTTTTGAGCCATGGTATGCCGTTCCGGATTCGCGCCTGGGCTGGCGCCGAGAACTGGTTGGTTTCCATAAAGCGCGTGATCTCGTTCATCGCCACCTTCCATTGGCAATTGTTTAATCCAGATAGCACCCAATGCCCGCGAAGCTCGTTCAGTACTTTCCATAAAGTGGCTTCGTCCGTACCCTTCAATAGACTCAGTCCTTGCTGCCAGACCCGCTGTGCCAGCGTGTCGTTCATCAAAGGGACACACCTAAGTAGCCCTAATGCTGCTGAAACACGCTGCGCCGCGGGTACGCGCGCCAAATGGCGCTCAAGCAACGCAAGCTCTTGCTCTTGTTGCCTGGTGGACAACCCATCGAGTCCTGCGGGTAAATGGCGCAGTGCGACCGCCCACTGATCATCAGGCAGTGATAGAGCCCAATCGCGCACTTGCGCATACCGCACGGGTTGCTCCGCTTCCGGCAAAAACCAAATGTAACTTCCCAACGCGCCGGCCGACGAGCCTTGATGGGACCGGGGCAGGCGTAATGCGTAGTCTTGCAGGAGCGCATGGAGTTGGGGGACGCGCGGGTCTGACTGTCTGAATTTAAGCAATAAGCGGCACATTGTCGGGATGATCTGCTCCTGCTCGGCCACGCTCAGCGACGGCAGCCGTGCCAGCAGCGCGTAATACCGCTGAGCAAAGTGGGGCGTGTCAGAAGTATGGATCGAGAAATTTGACAACCCGAGCGCCAGTTCTGGCCACACATTGTCTTGTCCTGGCTTACGCTGCTCGACCAGCGCGTAGGCAAAGTCAAAGAGTTCAGTCCATACGCGGTCATAGGCGAAATCCCGGTGCATGAGCAACAGCGCTTTTTGTATCTGCACGCCTTCTTGCGGGATACACTGTGCGGCTGCGAATACACGCTTGAACACGTCGGCGCGGTCTCCTTCAGGCAACGCTCGCAGCCGTTGGCGCAGTGCGTCCAGGGGTTCGGCGTGCTGCGCTGGATTGGCGAGCGTGCCGTCCATTTCATTGAGCAACTGGTTGACCGATTCACGACTCACGGCTTGTTGAGCCCGCTGCCAATAGCGGTGCACCAGGCGTCTGGTCTGCATCGCATGATATGTGCGTCGATTGACGGTGGAAAACGGTATCACGTCTTGAACGGGCAGGTAGTCACCAATGCGTGCGATGACCTCGGTTGGCAGGTCCTGGTAAGTGGTGGGCTGCTTGAACCGTGGGTTTGCCCACGAGGCGCGGGGCGGTTGCGGCGACGGTGACGGCGCGGTGGGTGATGGGACAGATGCCAATGTGCAAACGTAGGCAGACGAGTCGTTTAAAGCGGTGTTCAGATCAAATTCCATCGGCAAGCTCAGCGATAAGTCAAGAAGACGCCACGCGCAGCGAAGCTGTGCAGCAGGCTAGCGGGTAGCGGCGCGCAGCGATACGTTGCGAGCGTGAGTTTTATGGCGGGTAAGCTCAAGTCGTGACGCGTGGCTGAGCGGCTCGGCACTAGCCGAGACAATTGGACGAATTGGATGCACACATCCATGACTTTTATTTTCATGATATGCCTCGCTCATAAAATCCGGACAGGTTAGTCTGATTAGGAGTGGTGCACCGTGACGTATGCTGTCAAACGACCTGCCCCCTGGGAAGCGGTCTACCAACAGACGCAGCGCTGGGTGCGAGCGGGCTGTTTTGAAGCGATTGCGCATGACGCCGGCACCCGGCGTACGTACTGTAAGGGCTTCGTGCTGTTGCTCAGGCGCTGGACGGCCGAACGCAGTTTCGCATGGGCGGCTCGCTTTCGACGCCTCGCTCGCAACTATGAACGTTGGCCTCAAACACTCGCCGATTTCCATTTCCTCGCCTGTGCCTGCTTGATGCTGCCCAAAATCGTCGACCTTACTCATGCAGGTTCATACAGGTTCACAACACGCTCTAGCGAAGAGTAGGGAGAG
The DNA here is from genome assembly GCF_037477895.1 of Mycetohabitans endofungorum. Lineage (NCBI taxonomy): Bacteria > Pseudomonadati > Pseudomonadota > Betaproteobacteria > Burkholderiales > Burkholderiaceae > Mycetohabitans > Mycetohabitans endofungorum. The sequence continues at coordinate 347,673 of NZ_CP132745.1, read as the reverse complement.
GCGCGCAGCGATACGTTGCGAGTTTAAGTTTCTTGACGATATCATAATTTACATAATCTATATTATCGCATCTTAGGGATGTAGTAGCTTTATCGATGGAATGGTCGCCTCCCGCCTCAGGCCAATCTAGGCTTTCGTGGCGTGGATGGCGGCGTCAAGCCGTCGAGCCGATCATCGGGCATGTCAAACAGGATCATGGAATACGGCGCTGCTGGCTCAAAGGCGTAACCGGTGATGCGATGCATGCCGTGGCAGTTTGCCGCGACACCGCACGAATCGGGCGCCGATCGAGCTGTTGTGGATAGACCGCGCACGCCGAGTTCGCCCAACGAAACGGCCGAGATGAACACCCGGTATGTCGCCAGCGAGCTCGATCACGGTTCGCGAGTCAAGCGTTTTTGCGGCCAATGCAACCCAAATGCAGCTGTCAAGGATTACGCCCATGAATCCCGCACACTGTCATCCAAGCCAGTACGGCTGTCAGCCAGCCAAGCATCGGCCTGCAACGGCGTGAGCGCTACGAGTAGCCCCGCGACAAAGTCGATGCTTGGCGTTACTGTGAGGCATATGAGCAGCAGATGCGCTGCGGCGGGCTATGCCCGACAGTATGGCGGTTGACGCCATAATTTATGGTATGGCAAAATGCGCCATATGAAAAAGAAGGCGACGCTGTTATTTGAAGATCGAATGGCTTATCCGGACGGAGCCATCCTTGAAATGCGGATCTGGCGATTGCCCGAATGTGATGCGGAAAGACCCCATGGTTTGAAATACAGCCTGTTCTATGGTCAGGGCGGCGTAAGAATCATTGGCTACGATAATGAACGTGGCAAGGGCGACCATCGCCACTATCGTGATCGCGAAGTGCCCTACGTTTTTTCGACGGCAGAACAGATGGTGAGGGACTTTTTAGGGGATGTTGAACGCGAAAGGAGCGGAAAATGAGCAAACTGACAGTCCATGTAAGCGGCGCGCGTGATATGGGACAGCGGTTCGTGAATGCCTTTGAGCGCGCGGCCAGAGGTGAGCATTTTAAGGAAAGTCACGTCACGTTTCTCTCGTGGCAGGAAATGGTGGCGGCGCTGACGCCCAAACGGCTGGAGCTGCTACGCTATTTGCACCGAGAAGGCGCCGATAGCGTCAAAGCTTTGGCCTGCGCTTTATCGCGTGACTACAAGCGCGTGCATGCTGATGTGGCAGCGCTAGAAGTTGCCGGTCTGGTCGTGCGGGAAAACGGCCGCTTGACAGCGCCGTGGGACGCACTTGCCGCTGAGGTGGCCTTGTAGTGGCGAACGTAAATAACGCGCTCAATGAACACGCCGCACTTTCCCCTGAAATAGCGACTCGCATCGAGGCCTGGTCTTAATTGGGTAGTCTGGATAGCGTCAAGCAGAATGGCTGGCTGGTTTACCGACAATCATCTTGGCCGGTCGACCGGGATGATTGTCGGCGCCTATTCATCCGTGTGCTGTGCCGCGAGCCTGTGCCGCCGAGGACGAAGCCCGGCCCCCAGCGACGCTACGACGATCAGGTGCGGGCCGCGCTGATCACGCTATGGGAGGCGGCCGATCGGATCTGCGGCAAACGACTGAAGGTGCTCATTGCAACGCTGACCGATGCGATGGCACGGCATGCTCACCTGGCGCTATCAAAGCAAGTTCGCCAACGGCTTTGACCGCCGCCAGCGCCACCTTTGCTTTGAACGTCGCTGAGTGCGTCCGTCTCGTTCTCTTCGTCATCTTCCAGGTTCCTTTGCCAGCATTATCGCCGCTTCAGGCCCCGTCCTTTCCACTTATCCAACTGTCCGAATTTGCGCAGCCACCTCTGGAGAGATTGGCTTCTTTAGATATGTACTTTATAATGGGGTCGGATAGTTAGGTGAGACTGCGAGTGCAGGGAGCTAGGCTTAGAGTCGCTAACCCAAGTCGTCCACGAAGCGCGAACAGATCACGGCAGCGGCCAAGCGGAGCAAGCGATATGAATGTCCAGACGCCGCTCAAAGCGGATGCGCAGCTTACCCAAACCGGCAAACTAGGCGTGCGTGCGCTCGACTACCCAGCGATGCCGTCCGAGCCGCTCGCGCTTTTCTACGCCGCGCCGGGCGATGCGTGCAGTGATTGCGCGTTGCTTCAGATAGCGTCGGCAGCGGGCAAAGTCGTAGCCCTTGTCCGCATGCAGCCTGCTCGGACGTTTGCGCGGCGAACCGCTCAAGCCCGGCACGGCCGGGGTGGTATCAAGGGTGCGCTCGAAGCCCATCGAATCATGCCGGTTGGCACCCGTGACGGTGATGACCTGCCCCCTTCAGTAGGGCCAACGGGCTTCTAGCAAAGTCCTTTTATACCAGCTCCTGGAAAGCGGCAGGAGCATCCGCTGTTGCCCGGTGTTTCGCCGCAAACTGTGCGGGCGAAAGGTAATTCAGTGCGCTGTGCGGCCGTTGCTCGTTGTAGTCCTGGCGCCACGCGGCGATGAGCGCGCGAGCGTGCGCGAGACTCGTGAACCAGTGCTCGTTGAGGCACTCATCGCGGAACTTGCCGTTGAACGATTCGATGTAAGCATTCTGTGTCGGCTTGCCCGGCTGAATCAATTTCAAGCTCACGCCGTTAGCATACGCCCATTGGTCAAGCGCTCGGCCCGTAAATTCCGGTCCCTGGTCCGTTCGCAGTGCTTTCGGATAGCCTCGGAAACGCGCGGCTCGCTCCAACGCTCGCGCGACATACAAGCCGCACATGCCGTGGTCCACCACGATATCCACGGCCTCCTTGGTGAAATCGTCGACGATGGTCAGGCACTTCAGACGCCGCCCATTGGACAGCGCGTCCATCACAAAATCGATTGACCACACCTCGTTCGGCCCGCTTGGCAACGCCAACTGCTCGCGCTCAATCATGACGCCGTGGCGCCGCCGACGGCGCCGTACGGCAAGCCCCGCTTCACGATAAAGGCGATGCACACGCTTATGGTTCGCCTGGATACCCTCGCGCTTCATCATTGCGTGTAATCGCCGATAACCGAACCGCCGACGCTCGTGCGCCAGTTCCACCAGACGCGCCTTCAGCGCATCATTGTCGTGGTCCAGCTTCGCCTCGTAATGCAACACGCTGCGAGAAAGCCCGACAAGCCGGCAGGCGCGGCGCTCCGAGATGTTTACCTTCTCCCGAATCACCGCCACTGCTTCGCGCTTGGCTTGCGGGCTCAGGGCTTTCCCTTGACGACAACCTTCAACGCTTGCATATCGAGCATCGCCTCGGCCAGCAGCTTCTTCAGCCGCGCGTTCTCGGTTTCCAGTTCCTTGAGCCGGCGTGCTTCCGACACCTGCATGCCGCCAAACTTCGCGCGCCACGTGTAGAACGACGCGTCACTGAACCCGTGCTGCCTGCACAACTCTTTGACCGGCCTGCCGGCCTCGGCTTCCTTCAGAAACCCGATGATCTGTTCTTCCGTAAAGCGCTTTTTCATGTTCGTCTTCTTCTCCGAAAACGAACTTTACTAGGTTCTGGCTGGCCCTGCTTGCAGGGGGCAGGTCACTGGCCCCCCGGGGGCTGGCAACGCTGGCCGCATCCAGGCTCGCTCGCTCCCAATCAATCTGGTCATGTTCACGCAACCGGCAAAGCATGGCCAGATGCAGCCTGCTCCACACGCCTGCGGCCTGCCAGTCGCGCAATCGTCGCCAGCATGTCATGCCGCTGCCAAAGCCGAGCTCCTGCGGCAAGTCTTCCCATGGAACGCCTGTATGCAGGACATACAGAATACCGTTCAATGCCGCCCGGTCGTCAACAGTGCGCCGACGCCCGCCTTTAGGTGAGGGCGTGAACGCTGGAATCAACGGCTCCAGCACCGCCCATAATTCATTGCTGATTTTGCGTCTTGCCATGACTCCAGGATACGAGCCTTACAGCCTGACGTCCAGGTTGCGTTAGCGACTCTAAGTGCAGTATGCATCTAGTAATGTGTTGCATGCAAGGGCGGCATTATGGATCGCTGTCGTTTGAAGCAATCCATGCTCAGCTTAGCGCAATCCAGTCGACCGCTGAACGGTAACATCGTTCTATTCAATAATCACTTTTGGATCAGATGGCATTTCAGATGCACGTGCACACCTTCTTGAACTTACCCAATATTTATTATGTCAAGCATACTCATTTTTCAGTTCGATAATTCAGATCAACGTCTGCCTAATATTGGCTATCACGATATATTCAAAATTGCCTCGAGTTCACACTATTGCTTTCATTGATTTCGTGTCGATTTCGGCAGTCACTAGGATATGTTTGCGTGCGTGACGAATGCCAGCATCCTAATCGACTCTTGCAAACGAATAGCCAAAGACATACGGAATTCGAGTGGAAGGTTCATTCTCATATTTTACTTTTCTTCTCATCTTATTATTCTGAAGAATTCAATAAATTCGGAATACTGGATTAATTTTTCCGTGAGTGGTTAGCCGCCAATTTTAGTGGTTTTGGCTAAGGCCTGACTTTCATTTTATATGATAATTGAGGATATAATGTATAATACAAATGTTTTGCTGAACAAGATCAGTCGTGCCAGCGATAGCCAGAAAGCGACCCTTGCAGAGCTTCAGCCTCTTTCCTTCAATGAACTAAGAAAAAAGTTTGGGGAGGAGCTTAGCTGGGGCGAAACTCGTTATCTTTATCGTGAAGCCGTAGAGCAAAATAAACGTAATCGTTTATTGGAAGCCCGTATCTTCACCCGCGCCAATCCTCAATTATCCAGAGCCATTCGCCTGGGTATCGAACGAGACGGAACTTCACGCGGCTACGAAGAAATGTTTGGTTCCCGCGCCTCTTCTTTTGTGAAGCCGGGTTCCGTGGCCTCCATGTTCTCACCTGCAGGCTATCTCACGGAGTTATACCGCGAGGCGAAGGACTTGCATTTCGCAAGCTCGGCTTATCATCTTGATAATCGCCGTCCGGACTTGGCTGATCTGACGCTGAGTCAAAGCAATATGGAGGCGGAAATCTCTACTCTGGCGTTGTCTAACGAATTGTTGCTGGAACATATTACCCGCACAATCGAAAGTGACCCGGAAGCACTGATGGAGAGTCTGTCGACTTACCGTCAGGCCGCTCACACGCCTTACCACCAGCCTTATGAAACTATCCGTCAGGTCATTATGGCGCATGACAGCACCCTATCCGCGCTGTCCCGTAACCCGGAGGTCATGGGGCAGGCAGAGGGCGCATCATTGCTGGCTATTCTGGCAAATATCTCTCCGGAACTTTATGACATCCTGACCGAGGATATCACGCAAGAGAATGCTGACGTTTTATTTAAAAAAAACTTCGGTGAAAATGTTACACCCGAGAATTTTACGTCACAGTCGTGGATAGCCGGATATTATGGCATTGAACTTCCCGAGCTGAGGAAATATCTTGGGATTTTTCAGAATGGCTATTCTGACAACACCTCTATTTATGTCGACAATATTTCAACAGGCCTGGTAATAGGCGATGTAGGTGCGCTCAGCGCTTACAAGATAACTAGGGTTCCGAGAGGAGATTATACGAGGCACCTGAACTTTTGGGATCTGATCTATCAAGGTGAAAATATTTTCGCTATCAGGGCCAATTTTAAAAAAAGTGGCGGCGCTCTCACAATACGTAAGAGCAAGATGGGAACGACTCATGATAGCAAGGTTATAGGCCATCTTTCTGCACCAACCAATGCGAATACTGTTTATCAAAGCGGCGTGCTGTCACCTCTTACCGTTGATGAATTAAAAGAAGGGGTAACAATCTTTGCGTATAACCGCGATGGCAATGGAGCGATTGGGGGAACTGCTGCCTTTGTCTTTGAAAGTTACCCTCTGAACATTTTTGCTCTCAAAGTTAATAAAGCTATTCGTCTGTGCCTGGCTACCGGACTTTCGCCTGATGAATTGCAAACCATCGTGCGCGGTGATAATGCACAGGGCATAATAAACGATTCGGTTCTAACCAGAGTCTTCCACAGCCTATTCTACAGTAGTCGTTATGCTCTGAGCCTTGACGACGCGCAAGTGCTGGACGGAGCGCTCATCAGTCAGTATGCCGATGATGCCAGCGTTAGTCATTTTGATCGTATCTTTAACGCCCTGCCGCTGAACGGGAAATTCTTCGAAGTCGACGGCAGCACGATCAGTATTGCCCCGGATGAGGAACAAGCAACCTTTGCCCGTTCGGCTCTGATGCGCGGGTTAGGGGTCGATGGTGGTGAATTGTATCGGCTGGCCAGATTGGCTGGCGTGTTGGACGAAAAAAATACTGTTTCCCTATCCTTATCCGTTATCTCCTCTCTCTATCGTCTGAAATTACTGGCCAGTGTCCATCAGCTGACGGTGAATGAACTGTGTATGCTTCATAGTTTTTCGCCGTTCAGTAGCAAAATGGCGGCTTCCCTGTCTTCTGGAGAGCTGTCGGGGCTGATTATCTGGCTGTATCAGGTGACCCAGTGGCTAACTGAGACGGGAATATCGACTGACGAACTCTGGCTGCTATGCACGCCTGAGGTCAGTGGAAATATCTCCCCGGAAATCAATAACTTGTTAAATACCCTCCGGTCGCGTATCGGTGAGGATGTGGTGCACAGTAGTGACCGGGAACTGCAGGCCGAAGCCCTCTCGCCCTTCATTGCCGCTGCGTTGCAACTGGTGTCACCGGATATGGCGCGTTATATCCTGTTATGGACAGATATCCTGCGGCCAGGCGGCTTGGGGATTGACGGATTTATGACGCTGGCACTGAAAGGGACGTTGAGTGACGATGAAATCACCCAGCTGGCACAGTTCTGCCATGTGATGGCACAACTGTCGCTTTCCGTGCAGATGTTGAGCCTCAGTGAGGCGGAACTATCTGTGCTGGTGAAGTCGGGCTTCGCGGTGCTGGGAACAAAAAGTCAGCCTGCTGGACAGCACAATATCGATACCCTGTTATCACTCTACAGATTCCACAAGTGGATTAACGAACTAGGCAACCTCAGCTCTGACACGCTGGATAGGCTGCACCAGCAAACACTCACGGCGGACAGATTGGCATCGGTGATGAGTCTGGACATCAGTATGGTGACACAGGCCATGGCATGTGCCGAGGTGAGCGGCCTTCAGAGCTGGCAGGATATTAATACCGTGCTGCAGTGGATGGATGTGGCATTAGAACTGCACACCATGCCGTCTGTTATCCGTACGCTGGTCAATATCCGCTACGTGAGCGCGACGAACCAGGTAGAGACGGAGCTGCCTTCCTGGAATGAGTGGCGGACCCTGGCAGAAACGATGGAAGCTGGACTCAGTGCACAGCAGGCACGGGCGTTGACTGACCACACCGCAGAGCGGCTAAGTACCGTGCTGTGCAACTGGTTCCTGCAAAACAGCCGGCCGCAAGGCGTGTCCCTGAGGAGCCGAAATGACCTGTACAGCTATTTGTTGATTGATAATCAGGTTTCTGCTGCCGTGAAAACCACTAGGCTGGCCGAAGCGATTGCTGGTATTCAACTCTACATCAACCGGGCGCTGAACCGGATTGAACCGAATGCCCGTGCCGATGTTTCAACCCGTCAGTTCTTCACTGACTGGGCAGTGAATAACCGTTACAGCACCTGGGGCGGGATTTCGAGGCTAGCCTATTATCCGGAAAACTACATTGACCCGACTCAACGTATCGGGCAGACCCGGATGATGGATGAACTGCTCGAAAACATCAGCCAGAGCAAGCTCAGCCGGGACACGGTAGAGGGTGCTTTTAAAACTTACCTGACCCGCTTTGAAACTGTCGCAGACCTGAAAGCCGTCAGCGCGTATCATGATAACGTCAATAGCAACGCTGGGCTGACTTGGTTTGTTGGGAAAACTCGGGAGAATCTGCCGGAATACTACTGGCGTAACGTGGACATATCACGTTTGCAGGATGGGAAACTACCGGCCAACGCCTGGAAAGAGTGGACGAAAATTGATACAGCGCTCACCCCATATGGGGATGCGATACGTCCGGTGATATTCAGGGATCGTTTGCACCTCATTTGGTTGGAAAAAGATGAAATTGCAGAAAACAGCACCGACCCAGTAAGAACCTATGACCGTTTCACGCTGAAACTGGCATTTCTGCGCCATGATGGTAGCTGGAGTGCGCCCTGGTTCCACGATATCACGAAGCAGGTGATGGCTGTCACCGGCAACAAACCAGACGCTGAACGGCTTGGGCTGGCGGCATCAGGTTTTCAGGGAGAGGACACCCTGCTGGTGTTTGTATACAAAATTGAGGCAGGTTACGACGATTTTGGCAGTAGCAACAAGAAGGTGGAGGGATTGTCTGTATATGCGGACGGCACCTTCAATCCAATGAATGCGGGACAGCTGAATCGCTATTCCTTGATAAAGAATACCTTCGATACTATCCTTTTGGGCGAAGGACGTATTGTTAAACCAGCAAATTATAAATTTGCTCAGGATTTTGATATTCCCAGCCATTTGGCGCTGGAATCCACTTCAGGTCAAAATTTATTTGCCTCTATAGATAATGCGTCGATACAGCATATATCTCACACTCATTCAAGCGAAAATTTGATTTTAACGTTAAATAATCCGTCCTTTGTTTTAAATTATCGGGCCAACGAAGCTCTAAGGCGTTATCAGTTAACTGCAATGAAAGCTTGTGGTAAGCCTGGCCATACTTTTATTTTGGCAGATGAGGTAGAGGTAAAGACAGGGATAGAGGTCGGAAATGTACCGGTTTATGTATATGGACCCATTTGTGTTTATAACGTAACCAATAACACCATTGGATCAAGTCAAAGTAGGACTATTCCAAATTTTGGAGTAGACTATACTAATACAGTATTTATGAGTGGGTCGGACGGCGGTACAGAGTATTTTTTCCAGTACCGAGTTCCCTATGGCGAGCCAACAGTAGTTTTTCCCGTTGGCTCAAATCGCCAGGATGATTTTAGAAAAAGTAAATATACATTTTATGCCTTAAAGTACAACAAAATTTTTATTGGATACTATTCATTAGTTGATACATCAAATTGGTTGCATTTTGATACGGATGTGGACGCAGAAGATATTTCATTTTCGGCTCACATATCCGAAGAGATTCACATCTTTAACGGCAAAGACAAAATTAAAACACTCCCTAATCCCAGCTTTGAAGGGATGAGTTACAAATTTGACCCTATTGTCCTGGATGTGTCAAATTTGATCTTTAAAAATAATGCGGCGTCTTTGGATGTCTATTTTAAAATCAAGTCTAAAGACGGAGGGCTTGTTGGAAAGGCGGGTGCTACGCTGGCTATTAAAAAAGTAAATTACGAGAAAAATAATATCATACGCTTGTATGAAGTCGATACTGGTGCACAGTATATGCAGCTTGGGGTTTATCGCATTCGTCTCAATACTCTGCTGGCGCCCCAACTGGTGTCCAAAGCGAATGTCGGAATTGATACCATTCTGACAATGGAGACCCAGCAGCTTCCGGAGTCTCAGCTGGGCAAAGGCTTCTATGCTACTTTCACCCTGCCGCCGTACAATCCTTCGGCACACGGAGACAGCCGCGCATTCAAGCTCCACGTCAAACATGTAGTAGATAATGCCGCGCACGTTATCTACTCGGGGCTACTGCAGGATAATGAGATCAATGTTCGGCTCTTTATTCCATTGGATGATAAACCTCTTTTTGATAAGATGATTGCCAAGGTGTTTTTAACCACTAAAAAAACACCAAATGACGGAACCTGGAATGGGCCGCACTTTATTTATGTAGGAAATGACCGCAATGAAATAGGCATCAATGAAAATTCAGATATCAGTATGTTTGCGGGCATACAAATACATAACGGCACAACCACCGAACCGCTAGACTTTAACAGCGCCTGCGCCCTTTATTACTGGGAGTTGTTTTACTATACGCCGATGATGTGCTTCCAGCGCCTGCTGCAGGAAAAACAGTTCGACGAAGCCACAAAATGGATGAACTATGTCTACAACCCGGCTGGCTATATCGTTAACGGGGAAATCGCGCCCTGGACGTGGAACTGCCGACCGCTGGAAGAGATCACATCTTGGCATGCCAATCCGCTGGATGCTGTTGACCCGGACGCCGTCGCTCAGCATGACCCGACGCACTACAAGGTCGCCACCTTTATGCGCCTGCTGGACCAGCTCATCTTACGCGGTGATATGGCTTATCGCGAACTGACCCGCGATGCGTTGAATGAAGCCAAAATGTGGTATGTGCGTGCCCTGGAGTTGCTCGGTGACGAGCCGGATGATTACGGTAGTAAACAATGGGCCGCACCATCCCTTTCCGTGGCGGCCAGCCAGACCGTGCAGGCAGGCTATCAGCAAGCCCTTGCGGCGCTGGGCAGCGGTGAGGCTGCCACACAGTCCCGTTCCGCTAACTCGCTAGTCGGGCTGTTCCTGCCGGAATATAACCCGGCGCTCACCGACTACTGGAAGACCCTGCGTCTGCGCCTGTTTAACCTGCGCAACAATCTTTCCATTGACGGGCAGCCGCTGTCGCTGGCGATCTACGCCGAGCCCACCGACCCGAAAGCACTACTCAGCAGCATGGTGCAGGCGTCTCAGGGAGGCAGCGCACTACCGGTAGGCACCCTGTCACTGTACCGTTTTCCGGTGATGCTGGAACGAGCCCGCAATCTGGTGACGCAGCTGACCCAGTTCGGAGCCTCCCTGCTCAGTATGGCAGAGCATACCGATGCCGATGAACTGAATACACTGTTACTGCAGCAGGGCATGGAGCTGGCCACACAGAGCATCTGTATCCAGCGGCGGACGGTGGATGAAGTGGAGGCAGACATTGCCGTCCTAGAAGAGAGCCGCCGCAGTGCGCAGAACCGCCTGGAGAAATACCGGAAGCTGTACGATGAGGACATTACCCAAGGGGAACGGCGGGCCATGACATTGTTCGATGCTGCGGCAAGTCAATCCCTAGCAGGGCAGGTGTTTTCTGTGGCAGGAGGGGTAGCTGACCTAGTGCCAAACGTGTTTGGTTTGGCCGCTGGGGGAAGCCGCTGGGGAGCAGCGTTGCACGCCTCTTCGGCTGTGACGTCCCTTGCCTCCACAGCTTCCCAGTATTCCGCGGAAAAAATTAGCCGCTCGGAGACGTATCGCCGCCGTCGTCAGGAATGGGAAATTCAGCGCGATAACGCGGACGGTGAAGTCAAGCAGATGGATGCCCAGCTGGAAACACTGAAAATTCGCCGCGAAGCGGCCCAGCTGCAGGTGGAATATCAGGAGACCCAGCAGGCGCATACCCAAGGCCAGTTGGAGTTGCTGCAGCGTAAATTCACGAACAAAGCACTCTACAGTTGGATGCGCGGGAAACTGAGCGCGATCTACTACCAGTTCTTTGACCTGACCCAGTCCTTCTGTCTGATGGCGCAGGAAGCGCTGCGTCGCGAACTGAACGACAGCGGTCTCACCTTTATCCGGGGTGGTGTCTGGAATGGGACCACCGCCGGTCTGATGGCCGGTGAAACGCTTTTGCTGAACCTGACGGAGATGGAAAAAGCCTGGTTGGAGCGTGATGAACGCGCGCTAGAGGTGACCCGAACCGTTTCACTAGCAAAGGTATACCAGGCGCTGCCATTGGACAGCTTTAACTTTACTGAAAAACTCACTCAGTTTATCCGTGAAGGGAAAGGCAGTGCAGGCGTTTCCGGAAATGAGCTGAAAGTCAGCAACGGCCAGATTGAAGCCTCGATACGGCTGTCTGACCTGAACATTTTCAGTGACTATCCCGAAAGCCTCGGCAGTACCCGTCAGCTGAAACAAGTGAGTGTCACATTGCCGGCGCTGGTTGGCCCGTATGAAGATGTCCGGGCGGTGCTGAACTATGCTGGCAGCGTGGTGATGCCGCGCGGCTGTAATGCCATTGCCATCTCTCATGGCACGGATGACAGCGGCCAGTTCGTACTAGATTTCGGTGACGCCCGTTACCTGCCGTTTGAAGGCATTCCGGTGAATGACAGCGGCAGTTTTACGTTGAGCTTCCCGGATGCGACCGATCGGCAGAAAGCGCTACTGCAAAGCCTGAACGACATCATTCTGCATATACGTTACACCATCCATTCTTGATTTCAGACACCATTAAACAGGCTCCTGTTGTGGAGCCTGCACTCCCCATTTCCGGCCGGCTCAGCGAGGCTCTGTTGGCAGCGCGCAACCTCCAGCGATGGCAACGGCGCTTTTGGGTTGGCTCTGTTGGTCAATGGTCATCCGTTGGCGCATCGCGCACGGCGTGCCGTGTAGCAATATCGTGCCACGTTGCTCGATGCGAAGCGCGGTACCGTCGACACAGTGCATCGCGTGTGACCGGAGTCAGCCGGATAAAACAATAATTCAACATTTTTGAAGAGTAGGATATGTCAGTCACGCAGTCATCTTCCAATATTGCACTGTCCGAGCCGGCACTCCCTAAAGGCGGCGGAGGAATGCGTGGGCTCGGGGAAGCGTTAGGGCAGGTTGGCCCCACGGGCGTCGCGACAATGACGCTGCCACTGCCCGTGTCGGCTGGCCGCGGCTATGCACCGCAACTGGCATTGAGCTATGCGAGCGGCAGCGGCAATGGCCCATTCGGTGTGGGTTGGAATATTGGATTGCCCAGCATTGGGCGGCGCACAGGCCGAGGCACACCCCAATACGGCGATGACGATGAATTCATCGGCCCGGGCGGCGACGTTCTTGAGCCTGAGCGAGATGCCGATGGCGTCGTGGTTCCACCTTCCGAAGTTAGCACCTATAACGGTCTGGCACTGGATGACACCTATCGGGTGGCGCGCTACTTCCCGCGTATCGAGCACGGCTTCGCGCGGATCGAGTATTGGATTGGCAAAGCCAATGGCGGCGACTTCTGGCTGGTCCATGACGCCGGTGGCGATCTGCATTGCTTCGGTAAAACACCCGCGGCTTGTATTGCCGATCCAGCGCAACCGTCACACATCGCAGTGTGGTTGCTGCAGGAGTCGGTCTCGCCTAACGGCCAACACATCTGGTACCGATACAAGCCGGAGGATGAAGCCGGCGTCGACCGGCAAGGTAACGAGGCTCAACGCGACCATACCGCGAATCGCTATCTTGCCGAAGTCAAGTACGGCAACGCATTGGCAGCCGACGCACTGTATCTGCTCACGGCATCGAAACCCGATGACCAGACATGGTTGTTCTCGCTGGTGCTCGATTACGGTGAGCGCGGCACCGACCCGCAGGTACCGCCCCCTTGGTTGGCCGTCGGCGATTGGCCAGTTAGATGTGATGCGTTTTCGCGCTACGACTATGGCTTCGAAGTGCGTTGTCATCGTTTGTGCCGCCAGGTGCTGATGTTTCATCACTTTCCCGATGAACTCGGCGAGCCTGCCACGCTGGTATCCAGGCTGCTGTTCGAGTACGATGAGAATCCCGTGCTCACCAGGCTAGTTAGCGTGCGGCGGCTCGCGTATGAGCCGGATGATACGCCGCAGTCGTTGCCTCCCCTGGAGCTGGACTACACACCGTTCGATGCGTCGGTGTCATCGGGCCAGTGGCAGCCATTCGACCTCTTTCCTGGATTGAACAACGGGTACCCCTACCAGCTGGTGGATTTGCACGGCGAGGGCATCGCCGGTGTGCTGTATCGCGTCGGCCCCCTCTGGTATTACCGGGCGCCGATGCGAAGCAGCGATGGGGGCGATGCCGTCACCTACGACACGTGGCGGCCGCTGCCTGAGATTCCGTCGTTGCAGCCGCAGGCAATGGCGCTCACGGATATCAACGGCGATGGCAGGCTGGATTGGCTCGTCACGCAGCCCGGGCTGGCTGGCTACTTCAGCCTTGCCCCAGACGGTACCTGGTCATCGTTTACACCATTCTCGGCGCTGCCTATCGAGTTTTTTAGTTCGAAGGCGACGATGGCCGATTTCATAGGAGCGGGTCTGTCCGACTTGGCTCTGATTGGTCCAAAGAGCGTGCGTCTGTACGCGAACGAACGGCACGGGTTTGCGCCCGGTATTGAAGTGGATCAAGTGTCGGCACTTCCCCTTGCTGGGCGTGATGCCCGGGAGTTAGTGGCGTTTGGCGACCTGCTGGGTTCCGGTCAACAACACTTGATCCGCATCCGCAGCGATGAGGTGAGAATCTGGCCGAACCTCGGGCGGGGCCGCTTCGGGCAGCCGTTCGTGTTCGCACCGTTACCATTCGATGCGCAGCGCTTCGATCCCGCCTGCGTCTATTTGGCAGACCTGGATGGATCGGGAGCCGCCGATCTGCTGTATGCGGAAAGCGACCGTATCCGTATCTTCTTCAATCAGTCTGGCAATGGCTTTGCACCGCCCGTCGATTTGGCTCTGCCGCCAGGCGTGCGCTTCGACCGGCTGTGTGCACTGAGTGCGGCGGACGTGCAGGGGCAAGGTACAACGAGTCTCGTGCTATCGATCCCTTACCCGAGTCTCAAGCATTGGCGCTACGATTTTGCCAACGCCAAACCCTACCTGATGAATATCGTCAACAACAACATGGGGATGGAAAACCGGCTTGTCTACCGCAGTTCAGCGCAGGAATGGCTAGACGAAAAACAGCAAGAAAAGAACACAGCGAGCAGCTTGCCCTTTCCCGTGCACGTGGTGTCCCGGCAAATCCAAATCGACGAAATCTCGGGCAATCGGCTGGTTCAACAATACCAATATCGCAAGGGTGTCTATGACGGGCAAGAGCGGGAATTTCGCGGGTTTGGCTTCATGCAGACCTGGGACACCGGTGAAGATGCGAGGATCGCAGGCCAGAACATCAGCGAGGCGCCGCCGCGGTTAGCGCGAAACTGGTACCACACTGGCCGGGAGGAGGACGAAGCGGCGCTGTATGGTGAGCCTTGGACAGACCTTGACGCTTTCACGAGTCATCCGGCCCGTTTGACGCGATTCGATACGAAGACGAGCCAGGATGAATTGCTGGACAATCCAGCCGCCAAACGTCGATGGTGGTTGTACCGTGCATTGAACGGCAGCTTGTTGCGAAGCGAGATCTATGGTCTAGACGAGGCACCTAATCAGCAGGTGCCTTATCGCGTGACGGTAGCCCGTTACCAAGTGCGCGAAGTTCAAACCGGAGGAAACGATGGCGTGCCGGTCGCGATGCCTTCGCAGCTGGAGCAATTGGACTATGCATACGAGCGCATCGATTGCGATCCTCAGGTTAGCCAGGCGGTGACGCTGCGTATCGACGCATACGGTATACCTCTGCACAGTGTAGCAATTCGCTATCCCCGCCGCCCCCAACCATCGACGTCACCCTACCCCGATACCTTGCCGGACACGACATGGCACAGTTCGTACGACCCGCAGCAGCAGTGTTTGCGGTTCACGGAGCAGCGTGCCAGCGTCTGGCATCGGACAAATCCGCAACAGTGGCGGCTTGGCCTGCCATGGCAGCAACGTAGCAACGTGTTGACTTATGACGCAGCGCGTGTGCCACCCGGCGGTCTGAACTTTGAAAATCTGAGCACGCCGGAAGGTTTGCTGGGTGACGATCAAGTGCGCATATTCGGCACTCAAGGGGTGGTCGTGTACCGGGATACGGATGCTGACGGCGTCCCCGATTTTATTGCGCTGGTGGATCACCAGGAGGTTGCGGAGCTCGACTCATCGAGTCTTGCCGCCTACGACGGC
This sequence comes from Mycetohabitans endofungorum, assembly GCF_037477895.1. Taxonomy (NCBI): domain Bacteria; kingdom Pseudomonadati; phylum Pseudomonadota; class Betaproteobacteria; order Burkholderiales; family Burkholderiaceae; genus Mycetohabitans; species Mycetohabitans endofungorum. Next base: position 332,025 of record NZ_CP132745.1, on the reverse strand, counting down.
CTGCTCGACGAGCCCGCGCTGAGGGCAAAGCTTGAAGAGGCCGGTTACCAAATTTCACCGACCGTCCTTGCTGTGCCCAATGCGGTAGAAGAACCGGTGTGGGTGATCGCGAGCGGCTATCGCACCTACCGTGGCCCGGAAAGCTTCTATGTTCCGAGCGAAATAAGGAAGACCCAGCTCACGAGTGCGGCTCAGCTCTCCTACGATTCGTATTACTGTGCAGTCACGCAGGTGCGGGATGCTTTAGGCAACACCACCTCAGCCCAATACGACTACCGATTCCTCCAACCGTGGCGCATGATTGATGTCAACGACAACCATCAGGAAGTGCAGTTCGATGCGATGGGCCGGGTGGTGGCGAGCACATTTTATGGGACCGAAGAGGCACGTGAGGTGGGATTCGATCCCATCGCGGTTTCCCCGGTACCCGCGGGTCTGACGGTTGAACAGGCGATTAACCAAGCCGGAGTCTCGGCTCAACGGGTAGCGGCCATTTATGCGACGGATTTTTTTGCGTGGATGGGGCAGATAGACCGCTCGGATTTGTCACCGGACGAAGCAGACGCATGCTGGCAGCGATTGATCGCTGCACGGTTTATCACGCCTGAGGGCCACGTCCGCGTGAGGGCACATCGAGAATTGCGCAGTGGGGTGCTGGCGCGCTGTGGAGCACTGGAACGCTTTTCCACGCCCGTGCGCGAGGCACTGGCTTCGGTTGCGCGAAACCCGATCAACGAAGTTGCGCTGAGCGCTGACCGGTACCCGAACGATGCAGAGCAGCAGGTCCGGATAAACGTCGCGTATAAGGACGGCTTCGGACGGGCGCTGCAAGGCTGTGCGAAGATGCCAGGCGGGCTGGCGTGGCAGCGCACTGCCGACGGCGAGATCGTCGCCGATGCCGACGGTAAGCCAAAGGAAGTGGATACCGGTTCGGCACCGCGCTGGGCGGTATCGGGACGCATCGAATACGACAATAAGGGCCAGCCGGTGCGCAGCTACCAGCCCTACTTCCTAAATGACTGGGCCTATGTTGTCGATAATGCGATGCGCACCTACGGTTACGCGGATACCACGTCTTATGATCCGATCGGGCGGGCTGTGCGGGTCGTGACCACGAAGGGATACGAACGCAGACAAAGCGTTTACCCATGGTTTGTCGTCAGTGAGGACGAAAACGACACGGCCTGAGCCGAACTCTGCTAATGCAAGGGCAACAAGGATAAGACGAATAAGAAAGGCACGCTATGAACGAAAACAAGTGGGAAAATGTCTGCAAGGGCACGCCGGTGATCCAGGTCATCGATAACCGTGGGCTGGGTATTCGGACGCTTCAATACAATCGCGACAGCAGCACGTCAGCGTTGGACGAGCGCGTGAGTGTGGCGCAACATACAGAACGGGGCCATCCTCTGTCGATGATGGATGCTCGCCTTTTCGACGCGCTGCAACAAGACCCCGCAGTGGCACCGAATGTCCGCTACGTTAATTCATTGAGCGGCCGCACGCTGCGCCGTGACAGCGTGGATGCGGGGCTTAGCGTGGCCCTGTTCGATGCGGAGGGCCGGATGGTCTGGAGCCAGGACGGTCGCGGCAGCCGGTCGAGACAGGTATTCGACGTCTTGGGACGTCCTGTTGCCACGTATGTTCAGCCGTCAGGAGAGGCAGAACGGTGTCACGAGCGAATCCTCTATGGCGAACACGAGCCTCAGGCATCGGCGTACAACTTGAAAGGACAGGTAGCACGCTATTACGATACGGCGGGTCAGGTTCGCATTGCTGGTTATACCATTCACGGTAAGTCACTTCAGGATACCCGGCGGCTGCTAGCGAATCGGGCAGCCTCAGCCAATTGGGCGGGTGAGGACGAGGCGGCGTGGACGGCTCGGCTTTCAGCCGAGGCGTGGACCACCAAGCGGCGATATGGTGCGCTGGGCGAGCCAGTCACGCAAACCGATGCAAAAGGTCACCGGCATCGTTTCCACTTAGACTTAGCAGGCCGGTTGCAGGCAAGCTGGCTGAAGTTGGCTGATGCCCGTGACGAACAAATCATTGTTGACGGCATTCAGTACACCGCAGCCGGTCAACTGCTTAGCCAGACAGCCGGCAACGGCATAGTTACGGCCTACGGTTACGAAGCCGAAACTCAGCGCCTGCTGTATACCCGCACACATAAAAAGGATGGCACGCCGCTGCAAGCTCAGCAATACACTTATGATCCGGTCGGCAACATCCTGGCCATTGGCGACGACACGCAGCCGACTCGCTACTTTCGCAACCAGCAGGTGGAGCCGCTACACACGTACCGCTACGACGCACTCTATCAGCTGTTGGAAGCCACCGGGCGGGAGAATGCCCCTGCCAGCCGCCAGGGGCCAGGCCAGCCAGTGCCGCCGCGCGACCCCATCAACTTGACAAACTACACCCGCAACTACACTTATGATCGAGGCGGCAACCTCACCACGATCCAACATCAAGGCCAGGGGACTAACGCTTATCGCAACGAGGTCGTCATCGCCACTCGAAGCAACCATGGAGTGGCACAGACCGAACAAAACAGTTTGCGTCCGGAAGACATCGAGCGCGGCGGCTTTTTCGATCAGGCTGGCAACTGCATGCAATTACAGCCCGGCCAGCCCCTTGAGTGGAACGAGCGCAACCAGTTGATGCAGGTGACGATGGTCGATCGTGGCAGCGATGATGACAATGACCAGGAAACGTACGGCTACGATGGCAACGGGATGCGAGTATGGAAACAGCGCCGCACGAAAACCGCCAGCACGTGGCGCACCGAAGAAGTGATTTACCTGCCGGGCCTGGAGCTTCGAACAACACGCGTGGGCGAGAACATCGAAGAGGCGTTGGAAGTGGTCACTACCGCTGAGGGCGCAGTGCGTGTATTGCACTGGAGCACTGGACAGCCCACGCAGATACCGAACGACCAGTACCGCTGGAGCGTGAGCAATCCGATCGGCTCGGTGAACCTGGAGCTAGACAGCGAAGCGCGGATTTTAACACGCGAGGAGTATTATCCGTATGGCGGCACTGCGGTGTGGGGCGGGAACGATCACGAAGTGAAATATAAGTTCATCCGCTATTCGGGTAAGGAACGAGATGGGACGGGGCTATATTACTACGGCTACCGCTATTATCAGCCCTGGCTGGGGCGATGGGCGAGTGCCGATCCGGCAGGCACGGTCGATGGGCTCAATCTCTATTCGATGGTCAGAAATAATCCTATTAGTCGTGAGGACCCGAATGGGCTGAAAGCGTCGACTGGGCGTCTTTTGAAAACAATGGCAAAACAGCACTGGCGGAAATTGATACCGTGGGCGGGGCCGGTCATACTGGGCGTTGCGGCATTGGGCGGGCCTGCCGTGGCTGCAGGCGCAGGCGCTGTAATGGCGGTTGCAGGGGCAATTTACGGAGGCTACAAAATTTATAAAGCTGTACAGCAATTTAGACGCGGTGGCGATTCAGCCGTAGCTCGGCGACGTAACCAGGAATCCCTCATTGCGACAGCGTCCCCCTCACAACTGAGGTTGTTGGGCCAAGTCGGCAGGGCATTGCGTTGGGGGGGCTTGCTGTTGCGGTGGCGGGGGGCATTGCCGCTGTTGCCGGGGCAGCACCGCTTGTGGCAGCTGGCGTGGGTCTTGCAGCGGCGATTGGAGGGGCGGCATTTGCTGTCTGGGCTGCCCCACAGATTGCGCGACGTTTCGCGAGCTCCAGGAGTCGCCAGATCGCACAGGATGCGTGGGTCTTGCAGCGGCGATTGGAGGGGCGGCATTTGCTGTCTGGGCTGCCCCACAGATTGCGCGACGTTTCGCGAGCTCCAGGAGTCGCCAGATCGCACAGGATGGTGGAACTTTACCCAGTTTCGTCGGGAATTCCGCGGCGGCCACATTCGTTTCAGCTGAGATGCACGGCGCATCGCATACTGGGGCAGCAACTGCAGTGGTCAGTACCATGCCGATTTCGGTTTTAGGGTGGGCAGAACAGAACCCTGAAGCGAGCGTAGCGGGTGCGCATGCAGGCGGTGTGGCAGTGGGGGAATATGAAAGTATTTCGCGGGCGGTCGGTGTCGAAACGGATACTGACATTCCTGCTCTCATTGGGACTGGATTAGGCGGTGGCATAATGGGATATATACACGGCCAGATCGAGGGGAGCACAGAAGTTGGTCAGGCTGCTGGAGCGGTGGCTCGGCAGTGGCATGCTCGACTTTGGCTGGGCTCGGATTTAATAAATCAGTTCCCACAAGCCCTTGGAGAGTCTATGGTAAATAGCTACTTTCCGCTCGCCCGGGCCATAATCGAGAGTATGGGGTTCTCAGGGGCTGTTGGTTCGGTTGGTATCGATTCTAGGTTGGTTAGTTTCGGAGTCTGGATGTTTGAAGGAAGAGCAAGAAGGATTATGGAATATGCAGTTGGAAGAACAGCCATAAATACGGCATTTCCTGCAGTAGGTGCAACATTAGGTGTAGCCGTGACGTATGGAAGCTGGATTTCGTTCGCCGTTGCAGCGGGCGGGGCGATTTTCGGAGGTTACGGCGCTCTTTCTAAAGACAGTTTCGCCTCGGGCATCCAACGCATTAGCGATTGGGCTACAACTCAGGTCTTCTCTACGCTCGAATTGGCGTACCCTCAGTTTTCCGAGTCCGATGCGTGAGGGGGGTTAAAAAGTTAAAATCGGCTCAACAGCGCGCTGGTGCTTACAGAAGACGGCGACGAGCTGGTCGAATTGACGTGCCGTAGTCATCGCTGGGGGCTTACAGTAGACTCTAAAATTCCAGCGAGAGTCCCCTGCGCAGCGCGAAGCGGCCACACAGGGGAAGCCTAAACGCGATGGCGCTAACGGCACGGCGATTCAGGCCGCCGCTGGCCCGAGCAGGAAGCGATGAAGCGAGATGCGCGAAAGAATCACGGTAAGTGTAGTGGCTCGCATTTCACGCCTTAGTTCGCGGCCTGCCCGAGATCGGCTATGGGCTGACCTATGCTCTTGCTACCTGGCCTGCGGCCACATGAGCTGTGCGATTCACAGACATCGTTTCAACTAAAATGAGGCGATGGACCGAGAGATTGCCGCGCGATTACGCTGGGTGCACATGTATCACGAGGCCGGCGTTGCCGGCCTCGTGTGTGCGCGGTGTGGCATCTCTCGACCGACACTTCGCAAATGGCTACGCCGCTATCAGCAAGGTAAGTCAGTATGACTTTCCGTGAGACAGTGGCTGGCCTAGCGTGGGGCATTCAACGCGGGTTAGCATGACTGCCAGAACCGCATGGGTGGGCATGGGCCACACCCCGGCAATTTTCCCACGCCAGGCCAGCATGGATAACGATAGCACGCTATACGTTGGTTTGGATGTGCACAAGGAATCGATCACAGTCGCCTATGCCATCAACGGGGGCGAAGTCGAATCGATGGGCAAGATTGGAACGACGCCGACGGACATCGCTCGCCTATGCAAACGGCTGCAGTCGAAAGCACAGCAGGTGCGCGTCGTGTACGAAGCGGGTCCTTGTGGTTACGGTCTGTATCGGCGTCTGAGCAAGCAAGGTTTCGACTGCATGGTATGCGCGCCGTCACTGATTCCGCGCAAGCCCGGGGAACGCGTGAAGACGGATCGGCGTGATTCGATCAAGTTGGCGCGTTCTCTGCGCGCTGGAGACTTGTCGGCAGTCTACGTGCCGAGCATTGAGGACGAGGCGTTCGCAGACCTGGCTCGGGCCTGGGCATCTGCCAGAGGTGATTGACGGCAAGCTCGGCAGCGGCTGAAGTCATTTTTGCTCTCGCACGGGGTGCATTACATTGGGCGAGCAGACTGGGGAGCGGCACACCGGTGCTGGCTGAGTCAGTACTCGTTCGAGGATGCCTGGCGACAACTGGCGTTTGAAGAGCATCGGCGCACGATCGAAGATCGTCTGGCCCAATGTGATCGGCTAGAAGCTGCGCTGCGCGAAGCCGTGACCGAATGGGGCTTCTATCCTGCGGTTCTTGCGTTGCAAGCCATGCGAGGTATCCAGTTCATCACGGCTGTGGGGATGCTCTCGGAACTGGGAGATCTGTCGCGATTCGAGCATCCGCGTCAGCTGATGGCATGGCTGGGCATCACGCCTTCGGAGCATTCATCTGGAGGGACGCGACGCCAGGGCGGCGTCACCAAGACGGGCAACAGTTATGCAAGAAAGTTGCTGGTAGAGGCCGCCTGGAGCTACCGACATGCGGCGCGTGTGGGCTCGCAGATACAGCAGCGACAGGAAGGTTTGCCAAAAGCCATCATCGATCGGGCGTGGGACGCCCAGGTGCGGTTATGCCGCAAGCATCGCAAGCTGGTGGCCAGAGGCAAGAACGTCAACGTCGCGGCGGTTGCCGTTGCACGGGAGCTGGCTGGGTTTATATGGGATATTGCTCAACTAGCAATGTCGCTTGCATTGCCGCGACGCACCACACGAGCAGCATAACAGCTTCGTGCGCTCAACCCACAACCTTTGAAGCGTTTCCTGACGGCGGCGTAGCCCGGTACAAGAGCAACCCACGAGGGTGCTTCGCGACGACACGTAATTGGTTAATTCGCGGCGTAAGAAAGTGGCAGGCTCAGATGACGGACCTCTGTAATGCGGTACCCAACCCGCGGATATCAGCGTGATCCACCGTCGGCCTTACTGCTACGCCGCCCTCAGGAAATTCTATGCCTATGCAGAAACGGAAAACCGAACGCTTCACTTGACACGGAAAGTCATATCAGCACCCGGCAATGTCACCTTGAACCCGCCGTGTCATGAAGCGACGATCGTGTTCACCTCATTTTTTAATGGACACGTGCACGCTATGAACGAGAATGTCGAGGAGTCCGGTAAACTCATTGTTCAGCGACTGGCCATCGCCTTTACCGCCATCGTTTATGGCCTCAAGAATAAGTAATACGATCAAGTAAGTAACACGATCAACGCAGGAGCACGAAAATCACGACGCCGGAAATCTATCGGGAAAACGGACAGCCTTTCCTGCTGGAAATAAAGTGGGTATGCTGTTACCACTACACCGGCACGACGTCGGGAATGCGGTATCAGGGCGAGTATCTGCACAACGACCATGGGATCGTCACTGAACGGCCGATCGAGACGCGCGCATCGGCTATGCGGACGCGCAGCTGTGCGGCGGGCGGCCGATTCACGCGGCGTTCGATCTGCATATCGAGCAGGGGCCGTCCTGGAGAGCGAGAACAAGACGATCGAGGTCGAGGACGCGAAGCCCGAATGGATCGAGGCCGGCGCCAACGTGCTGCTGCATGCGATGCTCGAGCGCGCGTGCGAGCCGCGATAGCCGTTCCCATCATAGGGTGATCGGTTCGGTTTATGCGAGCCGTACATCGCGGCCGGTAGGATGGTGTTTTTTGCTCAAAGGAACCTTTAATGTCCTTGCAACAAACCGGCGACATTGCAGCAGGCCGCCTGCCTGCGGACCAGCTCGCGGCAAACTTCGCCGATGTCGCGCCACCGCTGGGCGCCTCCGCGGCTGTCGTCGAGGCGAACCGCTGTCATTATTGCTACGACGCGCCGTGCGTGAACGCATGCCCGACGAGCATTGACATCCCGGGGTTCATCCGCAAGATCGGCAACGGCAACCTGACGGGCGCCGCGCGTGACATCCTGTCGGCCAACCCGCTCGGCGGCATGTGCGCGCGCGTCTGCCCGACCGAAATCCTCTGCGAAGGCGCTTGTGTGCGTAACAAGCAGGATGGCAAGCCGGTGGCGATCGGCGCACTGCAACGGCATGCGACCGACCACCAGATGGCGCGCGAGGCGGCGTCAGGCAAACCGCTGTTCACGCGGGCCGCCGACACTGGAACGCATGTCGCGGTGGTCGGCTCGGGCCCGGCGGGGTTAGCCTGCGCGCATACGTTGGCCCAGGCTGGGCACCGGGTGACGATCTTCGACATGCATGACAAGCCGGGCGGCTTGAACGAATACGGCATTGCCGCATACAAGACGGTCGACGACTTTGCGCAGCGTGAAGTGCGATGGCTGCTGTCGATCGGTGGTATCGAACTGCGCGCCGGGCAGCGGCTCGGCCGCGACATGACCGTCGCGCGGTTGCGCGCGCAATTCGATGCCGTTTTCATTGGCATCGGGCTGGGGGGCGTCAATGCGCTGCATGTTGACGGTGAGACAATTGACGGCGTGCTCGACGCGGTGGACTTTATTGCTCGGCTGCGCCAGAGCGTCACGCTCGACGCGGTACCCGTCGGCCGGCGCGTGGTAGTGATCGGCGGCGGTAACACGGCGATCGACGCCGCCGTGCAGAGCCTTAAGCTGGGCGCGCAGCAGGTCACGATTGTCTACCGGCGCGGCGTCGAGCAGATGAGCGCGACGTGGGCTGAGCGCGAATTCGCGCGCAAACAAGGCGTGGTGCTGCGCGAATGGGCGCGGCCGCTGCGCATCGTCGGCGCGCCGCATCCGCAACCAGGGCGCCGCCCGCAGGTCACCGCAGTGCGATTCGAGGCCACGGCCCTGGACGCGGACGGCAAGCTCATCGGTACCGATGAGACTTTCAGCATCGATGCGGACGTCGTGCTGAAGGCAATCGGCCAGACGCTCATACCGGACGGATTAGAGGCTCAGTTACTGACTATCGAGGGCGGCCGGATCGCCGTTGACGCCGACGGTGCGACGTCAATGCCCGGTGTCTGGGCCGGCGGTGACTGCACACACCACTCGGGACTGGATCTGACGGTACAAGCGGTCCAGGATGGCAAGCGCGCTGCGCATGCGATCCATCGCCAGTTCACACGCAGCGCGGTCAAGGCGGCATGATCTTACAGCACGGCCTGCCGACCGTATGACATGACAACTCACATCGATATCAGAAACCGGAGCACCGATCATGGCTGACCTTCGCTGCACGATAGCCGGCATCGTATCGCCGAACCCGTTCTGGCTGGCCTCCGCGCCGCCCACCGACAAGGCCTACAATGTCAACCGCGCGTTCGAGGCCGGCTGGGGGGGCGTGGTCTGGAAAACACTGGGCCTGGACCCGCACGTGGTCAATGTCGGCTCGCGCTACGGGGCCACGACGTACAACGGCCAGCGCATCGCCGGGTTGAACAATATTGAGTTGATCACAGACCGCCCGCTGGAGGTGAACTTGCGCGAGATCGCGCAGATCAAGCGCGACTGGCCGGACCGGGCGCTGATCGTATCGCTGATGGTGCCGTGCAATGAGCAGGCATGGAAATCGATCCTGCCGCAGGTCGAAGATACCGGTGCCGACGCCGTCGAGTTGAACTTTGGCTGTCCGCACGGTATGAGCGAGCGCGGCATGGGCGCCGCGGTCGGCCAGGTGCCTGAGTACGTCGAGATGGTTACCCGCTGGGTCAAGCAGGCGAGCCGGCTCCCCTGCCTGGTCAAGCTCACGCCGAACATCACCGACATCCGGCTGGGTTCCCGGGCCGCCCACGCGGGCGGCGCCGATGGCGTATCACTGATCAACACGATCAATTCGATCATCGCGGTTGACCTGGAGCAGATGGCGCCGATGCCCACTGTCGACGGCAAGGGCACGCACGGCGGCTACTGCGGACCGGCGGTTAAGCCGATTGCATTGAACATGGTGGCCGAGATCGCGAGCGATTCCAGTACGTCGGGGCTGCCGATCTCCGGCATCGGCGGCATCTCGAACTGGCGCGATGCGGCCGAGTTTATCGTGCTGGGCGCCGGCAGCGTGCAGGTCTGCACGGCAGCGATGCACTACGGATTCCGTATCGTCACCGACATGATTGATGGTTTATCGAACTGGATGGATGACAAGGGTTTCGCGACACTGGATGAGGTGCGCGGGCGCGCCGTGCCCAATGTGACCGACTGGAAGTACCTGAACCTGCAATACGACATCAAGGCGCGCATCGATCCGTCCAAATGCATCCAATGCGGGTTGTGCTATATCGCGTGCGAAGATACGTCGCATCAGGCGATCACGGCGAGCCGCGGCGGCCAGCGCCATTTCGAAGTGGTCGACGAGCGCTGCGTCGGGTGCAATTTATGTATGCACGTATGCCCGGTCGATCAATGCATCACGATGGAGCGCGTGGACGCCGGCGGGTATGCGAACTGGATCACGCATCCGAACAATCCCGCGCACGTGGCCGAACCGCAGCCCGCGTAAGCGCGTCGCGCGCTGCGCCGATCGATTTGGATTCGAGGCGGCACGCTGATTGACGCGAACTAGCGTTGGCGTGCCGACGTGCTGTGCGCATCCAGCGCCGAAGGCGGCAAGATCATGCAGATCGGACCCGACTTGCGCGCGCCGGCCGGTGCGACGGTGATCGGTGCCGGCGGACATCACGTCCGGCACTGCGGCCGGACTCGCGGGGGGCGCACGAGCACGGCGTATCCAGCTTCAAGCACTTCATGGCCTACAAGAGCGCGATCATGGCCGACGACGAGATCTTGGGGTGAGGCTACCCCCAAATCGCTTCGTTTTCGTAAGACGCTGTGCAGCTCGGGCGAGCGCAGTAGCGCCGGCCACCGACACGTCGAGCGCGCGGTGAAGGCCCTCTTGTCCTGCTAAGAAAAAAGTTCGGAATGCGTGCCCGCTCGGACGAAGATCACTAAGCCATGCTTGCCGATATCAGCGAGCTTATAAATAAGCAGAAAATCGCCCCCAATGTGACACTCCCGGTGATTGTCCCACTCTCCCGCAAGCGAGTGATCCAACCACTCAGCAGCAAGCGGGCCATCATTGGCAACAAGCAACGTCATGGCCTCTTTCAACCGGTTCATATCGTACCGGCCCGAGTAAGACAGACGTTGCCAGTCCTTGAGAAATGCTTTGGTGTAATCTGATGCGCGCGGTAGAGTGGCCCGCTTACTTGCGGGTGTTCTTTTCAAGGTCATTCATCAAAGCGTCGGAAGTTGCAAAGCGAACGTGGCGGCTCTCGATGATTTCGCGAGCTTCAGCCATGGCGGCACGGCTGGCCGCATTGGGCGCTTGGATCGCAAAGGGCAGCGCTTTGTCTGCCACGATGCGCGTCAGGAAGACTCGAATGGCATCGGAGACAGTCAGCCCCATCGAGGCTAACGTTTGCGCAGCCTGCGCTTTGACGGTCTCGTCAATACGGATATGAACCATTGTCGTTGTAGCCATTGCGACCTCCTATCATGTGAGATACATTGTATCTCACAAAGCGATGGCCAGCAAGAAACACTGTGTTTTTGATTGGGGTGGCTTCTTAATGCGGAAAATCGTATGCCAAGCGGCCTCACTTCTTGGTGCGCGCGGGTGCTGCGAGCAGTGAGCAGCTTTTCAACCCTTTTACCGACACGCATTCGTCAGGGCGAGAGGTCACGGAGTCGTTTAGTCGGATTGATTGGGATGCACTGGCGCATACTCGCTCCGGTAAGGCTAGCCAACAGCAATCTACATTGATTCCGCGTCAAAACCGTGGCAGCCACGATGTGGTGCGCGCCATAACAATGGATGAATACAAGCGGCTGGCCCATTATCTGGGTCCCCTGCTGCCCAATGCTCTCCGGAGCGATGATGATTCTAGGCTTGCCCGAGATCGGCTATGGGCTGACCTATGCTTGCTAACCGGCCTGCGGCCACATGAGCCTTTGTATAAAAAGGAATGTCGGTGACTGTGTCACGAAGTCTTTTTCAGCGCACGCGTGAGCGGGCGTGGCCGCCTAATCGGGCCCGAGGTGCGGCCTGATGCGGACTGGGTGGGTCTGCGCTGCCGTACGCGCCGCGCTTTTTCAGCGTCGGCGTTCGCGCGCTGCAGCGCGGCTAAGTTGCCTTCCAGCATGCCAATGTGCTGGCGTGCGTCCCCCAATTGCGCCTGCAGCGCTTGCCGCTCAGCGCGGCGCTGCGCGTCACTTTCGTCGGCGCGTCGCACTGCCGCATCCCGCTCCTTGATTAGACGCGCGCTGGTGCGGCGCTCATGCTCGGTCTCTAAGAGCGCGCGCTTTTCGGCCGCTTGCAGCCGTGCTTCGGCGCGCGCCGTGTCGGCCCGCAGCTTATCGAGTTCGCGGGCAAAATCGGCGCGCGCCTGGGCGAGCGCGGCGTCTCGCTCCTGAGCGTCGCGTTGCAAACGCTCGACTTCCGTGTGCAGTGTCTGGCGCGCTGCTTCAGCCCCCGCCAGCGCGGGCTCCAGTTCTTGGAGGCGTGCCTGCGCAGCGAGCAGCGCCGCGTGGTGCGTCTCGAGCGTGCGCTCGGCGTGCGCCGCAGCCTCGCGGGCGGCGGCTACCTCGGCGGCGGCCGCGTCGCGTTCGACACGCACCTCGGCACGTATGTCTTCCAGCGCCGCGTGCGCGGTGGCCGCGGCTCGCTCCCACAGCGTCGCGATGAGCGCGCCGGCGGCGTCGCGCAGCTCGGCGGGCAAATCCGGGTGATCGAGCTTGACACGACTTTTTTCACGCAGCTCGCGCCAGAACTCGGCGAGAACCTCGGTGGGCGTGCCCATGCTGCCCTTGCGCACCAGTTGGTACAGGCGGTTCGCGGTGGGAGTGATGCCAAAGCGAAAGAACAACAGCGCGCATACTTCGCGATACAACTCGCGCGTGTTCGGATGCGCGGTTTTCAAGCGCGCGATCTCGGTGGCCAACGCCGCGTCAGGGGACAGGGCATCACTCATCGCAGTTTCCAGGAAAGATCTAATCAAATAATACTACGTAATACGATAAATTTCTAACAAATTGGCCACACTACACGACATTACGTCTATAATAATGTCGTGTAGTGTGGCAAAAGTCGTTTTTCGTTTAACTCTCACCCTGGGAGCGCCCCATCCGTGTCCGTCACCCTGTTCACCGCCGTGCAACCAGTCGAGACGCTCGTGTTGCCCGAGCATCTGGACGGGCGCGACGGCACTAATCGCGGCGCCCCGGAGACGGCGCAGCTTGCCGCGCGTCACGACCTGGACGCCGTGCGCGCCTGGCTGTCCAATTACGCCGACACGCAAACGACGTTCGAGGCCTACCGTAAGGAGGCCGAGCGGCTCATGCTGTGGGCCGTCGTGCAGCTCGGCAAGCCGCTGTCGTCGCTCACGCACGAGGACCTACAACAATTCAACGCGTTCCTGGCCGACCCGCAGCCCGCAAACCGCTGGGTGTCGGCCACTGGGGGCAAATATGCTCGCAGCGATGCCCGCTGGCGGCCCTTTAATGGCCCGCTGTCCGCAGCGAGCCAGCGGCAAGCGCGGGTGATCCTCAACGGCCTGTTCACGTGGCTGGTGGACGCCGGCTACCTGCGCGGCAACCCGATGGCGCTGCTGCGTCAGCGCGCCAAGCGCTCGGCGCCGCGCATCACGCGCTACTTATCCGTGTCGCTGTGGGACGAGGTCAAACACTTTGTCGCGCAGCTGCCCCAAGAAACGGCCGCGCAGCGCGCGTACGCCGCCCGCGGCCGTTGGCTGACCACGCTCTTTTATCTGCAAGGCCTGCGCCTCTCCGAGGTCGCCCACGGCACCATGGGCGACTTCTCGCGGCGTCTGGGCCCGGACGGACAGGACCAGTGGTGGCTTGACATCGTCGGTAAGGGGCAACGCGCGCGGCGCGTGCCGGCGTCGCCAGAGTTGATCGTCGAGCTGGCCCGCTACCGGCAAGCGTGCGGCCTGCCCTCGCTGCCCCGCCGGGCCGAGGACACGCCGCTGGTCGTGCCCTTCCGAGGCGCGCGCCGTGGCCTGTCGCGCTCCGCCCTGCATGACGCGATCAAGCGGATCTTTCTCGATGCCGCGTCGTGGCTACGCGCGCGCGGGCCCGCCTTCGCCGATCGGGCCGACGAACTGGTGCGTGCGTCGGCGCATTGGCTGCGGCATACGGCCGGCTCGCATCAGGCCGACGCCGGCCTCGATCTGCGCACGGTGCGCGATAACCTCGGGCACGTGTCGCTGACCACGACGAGCTTGTATCTGCACGAGGAAGAGGACACGCGGCACCGTCAGACGGTGCGCGGCCATCGGATGAACTGGAACGACCAAGACCCGGTTTAGCTTTCTGTTCGGCCACCGCAGCGCTGATGGCCGGCCAGTCCAGCTTGCCGTGCGAACCCAGCAAAGCACAATTGTGGATCAAACGCCGGATCATGTAGTGGGTGATGCCAAGCCAGCGGACCCGTCTTGCCGCCACGGGTTAGCGGATGGATGCAAACGGTTGCGAGCGATGGAACGACAAGGCAGCGATATCGTTGATCCTGTGTGTTGGTAGACGTGTGCAGATATCCCTGAGGTATGCATGCCGACCATGGCCATTGAATCATGATGGCGGAGGTATGTATTTCGGCGAACGTGGTCATCGATTCCGGTCATATGTTATCAGTGGATCCAATGATGATGATCGGCTGTTCGACCCTAGCCGAATACAGCAACCTGCATTGCTCTCTCTTAAGTTCTTAACCATAGCGGAACACGGCTCCTCGCTTTAGGAAGGTTCCTCGTATTCGGTATAATTTTCACAAAATATTGCGATACGAAAATTTTTCATTTTCTCAACATCCTAATTTTCTGGTTGGCCTTACTTCACAAAATTAAACACTCGTACTTGACATCCAAGTCGAATGGTATAGATTGAAGTCAAGGCTTCATTTTTAAGAGGCCGAATCGATGCAACCAAGTTTACAATGCCGAGCGATTGTGCATTATTGACTTATATTTTTTATTTAGCATACTTAATTAAATAATATTGAACATTGCAGCGTTGATTGGATTGTGCGTTGATTGACACCAGGCATTCTAACAACCGGTTCAGTTATTGAAGATTGAAAGTAGGTTAAGGGTTGGCGGATAATGGTTTTGATTGTGTTATGTGAACCATTTTTTGTGTCAGGTAGTTGAGTGTTTATTTTATGGTCCGGTATGAGTACTTTTGATGACGCCTTTGACCAGCTCATTGGCAATGAAGGGGATTACTCCAATCACCCTCAAGATTCTGGCGGTGAAACTATGTGGGGCATCACACAGCGGGTGGCGCTCGCATGGGGCTATACCGGTCCCATGCAGGATTTGCCGCGAGAGACAGCCAAGCACATTGCCAAGGCGCTTTACTGGGATCCGCTGCACTGCGATAGCTACGACGCGCGTGTTGCGTTTCAAGTCTTGGATGCCAATTACAACGGTGGCCCTGTTGTCGTTTGGATGCAGCAAGCCAGCGGCGCGCTCGCCGACGGCAAACTCGGACCCAAGACGATCGCCGCAGTGCAAGCGGTCGACCCAGAGCTATTTATTATGCGTTTTGTAGCCGCGCGACTAGCCTATTTAACCGCGCTGCAAATGTGGTCCAGCTTTGGGCGCGGTTGGGCACGACGCATTGCTACTAATTTGAGGGTAGCCGGAGCTTAATCATGTTACCGATCGTCCTTGCCCTCGCGCAGTTTGCTCCTCAAATCGCACAGTGGATCGGCGGCAGTCGGGCTGAACAGGTCGCGCAGAAGGTGGCTAACATCGCCCAAACGGTCACCAGCACCAGTACACCGGAACAGGCGTTAGCTGCGATTCAAGCCAATCCTGAACTCGCCTACCGGTTTCAGGAGGCGATCGTTGAAAGCCAAGTCGAGCTGCAGCGTATCGCCGCTGAGTTGGAGAAGGCGCACATCACCGCCAACATCGAAACGGCGAAGGCGAATGCCGCCGACCGCGCCGATGCTCGACAGAGGGCGTTGACTGCGCAAGACCGCACCCCGTGTAACCTCGCCTATCTATATACAGGTGCCCTGTTTTTTGTAATTGGCGCGCACTTCTGGCTGTTGTTTTCCCGCATACCGATTGAACCGCTTGCTTTTGGGGTGCTTGGCAATATCGAGGGTGTGCTCATTTCAATGGTCTTGGGTGCAAAGGAATTTTTTCTAGGATCATCCGCAACAGCGAAGAAGCAGGCCGCAGTGATTACCAGCTTCGCGACCGATCCGGACACTTACGCCACGACTCAAGCGCTAAATCCTATAGTGACGCGCGCTGAGCCAGCATTACCGTCATTAACGGAGGAAAAATCATGAGAATTTTTCAAATAAATATGAGTGTCGATAGGTTATTTCATGGGTAATTTTATTTGCATTGACTGCGCTGGTTATTACAAGAATTTAGTAGGATTTATTTTAACATGTTTTTTCAGGCCACATGAAATTTGTTTGTCATTTATATTAGCCATATATTTTAAGGTCCTCAAATGAAAATTTCACACTTTAATCCACCTGTCAATCAAGACGATTTCGGTTCGCCGGATCTCTTGAAAAAGTATAGTGACTATGTCTCGAGAAATTTCAACCGATCGATTGCTGAGATTAAAGCTGTTTTATCAAGGCATCATGCTGGTAAGCCGCAGTTTTACAACCCAATGGAGAATGGAAATTCTGCTGATGATACGCTAGAAATGATCCCTTGGAACGGGTTTCCTCGCAGATTTCTCAACGCCGCTGCTAGCGGGGAGACAGATTACGTTAGCGCCGAACCGGATCAACTTGCACAAAGCGATGGCAAACAGTTCAGACAACAGGATGAATATTTAGAATGGTTTGTACATCGTGACGGCCAGGGAAAAATAATCCGAATCGACTTTACCTGCGAAGCATACGATTATTTTGAATTTTTGGCATCTTTGAGCCCGAAAGCAGTCGTCAATCTTTATGCCAATCATATCGCACCGGGCGTGTCAGAAAACGATCTTAAAGCCGAATTATTTCCAAATGGTGTATACAATTCTTGGAATGCATTTAATACGACAAAAGGGGCAATGCACCTTACGCATCCCGCAAATGCGCTTGGCGCCGAAATTAAGTTAGCAGCCGACGCAACCGTCAGACGCAACAATGGCTCGGGAGAGCCCACTTCTCCTGCCAAATTGATTCAATGCGCTCAATTTGGAGATGGTGACCGAAACAGCGACCCTGCAATCGGATACAAAATCAATCGTATCGCCCGTGATGGTTACCTCATTACATTGACGGACCCCGTTGGTTTATACATGATCGATTTTGATGATAGGGGGTGGACTTTCGCTGATGGTACGTCCGCGTCCGGCTTTATGACGATTATTCGAGGAAAGCCGGGAAAAGCGATTCGTGCGATTTATGAGCTACCTTCAGCGCTAAAAACACAAGGAAAAACAATCAGCGATATCCAGATTGGTGGTGTACCAATTGAATACGGTGGCCAGATAGCAGAACACGTGACAATGGGGATTGAAGGAGCGGCGTGTTTAAAGGACTCTGTACACAATAGTCTTGTTCCATGTGGCCCCATTCCAGAGGACACCGAAGTGGCAAGCGGATTAAATAAGCCGATGAAGAGGACGAGATAATGCAAGAACCTAGACTTGACGTTGACGATATTCAGGGCAACATCCTTGCTGGCTTCAATAAGGACTTTCAGATTCTGGTTGGCTTAAAAATCAACAATGTCACGATGGCCAAGCAATGGCTACTTGCCATTCAGGACTCGATTGCGTCCACAGCGGAGGTGTTGCAGTTCAACCGCTTATTCAGCGCTATGCGAAAACGGGTCGGCCGAGATCCACACGGACTCGCATCGACATGGCTCAACGTTGCCTTTTCCCATGGTGGAATCGCAAAATTAACGTCGGCAGCTGAAGCTGATAGTATTCCTGACAAAGCATTTCAGTTTGGAATGCCCGCTCGCTGTAAGACCTATCTGGGCGATCCTTCCGATTCAAAATCTCCCTATTATTGTTCTAATTGGAAGGTAGGCGCTCCGGACGCTATTCCCGATATCTTGTTGATAATCGCAAGCGATCGCCCGGAGCTAGCGGACGAAGCGGTTGCTCACGCTCTTCAGGCTACAGGTGCTAGTGGTTTGGCACAGGTGTATCGCGAAGTTGGAAGCACGCGCAGCGATCAACCTGGGCATGAGCATTTTGGATTCAAAGATGGTCTCTCGCAACCTGCAGTTCGGGGGACCGTTTCGGACGCCCCGGACGATTACTTGACTCCGCGCCTCATCGATCCCAGCGACCCTCATGCTGCCTCGTTTGCTCAGCCGGGAAGACCGCTAGTTATGCCAGGGCAATTTGTCCTAGGTTATGACGGTCAAGACTCCAAAACCGGTGCAGTACGACCCGCCATCCCCCTGCCCGCGCCATGGCTCAAGAACGGATCGTTTCTTGTGTTTCGTCGGCTAAAACAAGATGTCGCCGCGTTTCGCAACTTCGTCAAAGATGCTGAAAGGTCTCTAAAACCTTTATTGCCAGATATGCGTGCTGAGCACATCGCTGCCGCGTTTGTCGGACGCTGGCCAAATGGAGAGCCGCTCGTTCGGACGAAGAATGGGCCGGATCCGGAAATGATGGGACCAATCGCCGCAAATGCGTTTGCTTACGCAAACTCTATGCCGACGATCAAGCTAGCCCCCGGGGTTCCCCCCGATACCACGCCACCGGCACCAGACGATTCTGGAGGAAATATCTGTCCGCATTGGGCACATATTCGTAAAGTCAATCCTCGTGACGAGGTCACTAATTTAGGAGACGAATTTGATACGCGAACGCGTCTCATGATTCGCCGCGGAATTCCTTATGGCAAAACCTTACCATCAGAGGCTCAAGACGACCAAGAGGATCGCGGGTTGTTATTTTTATCCTATCAGGCATCGATTGTCAATTCCTTCGAGAAAATCACATCAGATTGGGTAAATAAAAAATTCACTCCTAGTCCGTATGGACACGATCCGATCATTGGTCAATCAGATTCGAACGATCGTACACGAGTTGTACATTTTAAGAAAGATGATGAAGAGGTACCGCTGAAGATTGACCGAGAGTGGGTCCATCCAACTGGGGGAGGATATTTTTTCGCGCCGTCGCTGTCTGCAATTGTTGGAAAGCTCGCCAAGTAGTGATCAATTCAAGCAATCTAAACAGATAATTTATACCAAAAACAGCAATAAATCGCACTGATCTACCTAATATTTCAATATTGGAGGATAGCCTTAGTTGTTTCCGTTAAACAATACCGCTCCTTGATGCGCGAGCCTGAGACACGACGATTTGGCGTTGCCACATTACGTCGATGTCCGCGTGTGCCGCTAAGCTTGCGCCAGCCGCCTGCTGGCTTCACGCCTGAAAGGGCACGCGCTCGTACCCACGTGATTGACCGGGAGGTAAACGTATGATCAGCAGTCACCCCTATGCACAACCTGTGCTTAATCGACCCAAAGACCTTGAACTGGTTAAAAATGCGGGACCGGCACAGGGCGTCGCCAGCGGTGTCGGGATCGGCATTCGTGGCCTCGAGATTGTCCAGACGATCCAATCCGTCGATAACCAAGTGCGGCTAATCGCCGGTAAGGCGACGGTTGCGCGCCTATACCTTGATCCCACCGCCATCGCATCCAATGCGCGGGTCACGGGTGAGTTGGCGTGGCGCCGGGATGGCGGGGGAATGGCTTACCTGCCTGCCATCAACCGTGTCAAGTTGACGCCGGCTACGCGGCCGAGCCTGCAAGAACAGCGTTTCGACGCCGCGTTGAGCCTCAACTTCGTGCTTCCCCCGGAGGCTGTCAAGGCCGGTCGGCTTGAGCTAGCCGTCCAGCGCATCTATGTGCCCGGTGCGAACGATGTCCCGATTGCAACGCCTGTCCAGTTGTCCGTGGAGTTTCGCAAGGCGCCCCTACTCCGTGTGCGTGCCATCGGCCTGCGCTACAGAAGCCTATCCAGGCCCGGTAGCTTCGCCACGCCCGACGCGACGCACTTCAACTTCCTGAGGTCATACCTGCTGCGCGCCTATCCCGTCGCGGCGCTTGACTGGTCTCAGCTGGTTACCGATGCTGACTTGCTCAACCCGCCATTTGGTGAAAACGCATCGGATCTTGCAAACGCACAACTGACGGCCTTGCGCGCGCGCGAGATCTCTTCCGGAATCGATCCACGAACACACTATTACGGTCTCGTCGATGACGACCACGGCACCTGCTTTATGCGCGGCAGCGCAGTGTATGACGAGGCAGCGCGCACCTTCGGCTTAATCGCCTCCGGTCCGACTGGTGTGCCCAACGGCGACTGGGAATGGGACTCTGACGCAAGCTACGCCGACTGGTATGGTGCGCATGAATTGGGGCATACCTTTCAGCGGCGCCATCCTGGTTTTCCTCGCGAAAAGCAGGAGCGCGATCCTGATGAACCAGGGTTTCCCTATCCCGACGGCTTGATCACCACCGTGCCCGACAATCGATTCGTCGGCTTTGACGTCGGCGACCCCGCCCTGGCGATACCAATGCGCGCTTTACCCGGCGAAACTCACTACGACGTCATGACGTACGCCGACAATCAATGGCTGTCGGCATACACCTATGAAGCGATCCACGAGCGGCTCATGGACGAGGAAATTCGGCTCGCGCACGAGGGTGTCTGAACGCAATGGAGAAATACCATGTTGAAAACCGAAACAGGTCGTTTTGTGAAGCTGATTGCTTCTATCGACAGCGAGAAAGGCGAAGGCAAGATCCTGTATGTGAACCCTAGCACCGTCGCGACGCGGCCTGAAGGCGCGGCGAGCGCCGCACCTTCGCCATTCGATGCGTTTGACATCTCGATCCAGGATTCCGGGGGTCAAGAGCTGCGCCGGTTTCGCCCGGCCATCCAGGTGTCAAGCTGTGCAGACGACATGTTGCCTAAAACAGCTCTCGTTAATGAGGACATCCCGGTGATACCCGGCATGAAACGAATTGCGCTGTTGTATAACGGCACTGAGGTAAGTTGTTTCGAGGCAGCTGAGCCGCGCGCTGCCTCAGAGATCGCCGGCGGCTTGTCGCCGCTATCGATCGACGCGCCACTGCCAGACAAACCCAACCGCAGCGCTCTGCGTGCGCAAGCGGCAGCGCCACAGGGTGGCGTCACTTATACCGTACAGGTGTGTCCTGCGGGGAAGTCGACTTGGCAGACCCTTGCCGTGGGACGCGAGACGCCGCACGCTGAGATTGACCGTAACCAGTTTCCAGGCGTCAAGGCCGCGAAGGTACGCGTGCTACGCAGCACGGGTTTTGAGGACGAGCTCTTCTCCGAGCAAGAGGTTGACTTGAACTACTGAGGTGGCATATGAATAGCAACAGCAGCAACGCGCTTGATCCGGCGTCGATCGTAGAGGTAGCGATCTATCCACCGCTGGGTATCGCCCGCGTCGGCAACGCCCGAGGCGACTCGGACTATTTCACTGCCGCTGAAGTCATTGGCGGTGCGCCGGCGGATCCAGGGGCGTTGCGCGATGTGAATGGCGCGATCAAGCGCCAAGCCGTGCGTTTTCGCATCTATGCCACGCTTGCCTCGGGGCAAGTGCGTGAGCTAACACTAAACGATGGAATCCAAATTCAATGGCGGGTGGCCATCGCCAACCTGAAGGCCGGCTGGTATGAGTTCACGAACGCACTTGACTTACCCGACGGCCTCGCAAAGCCCGCAGTGAAGCGGAACGCTGAGACATCGTCCGGCCGCTTTCGCCTCGATATCACGCCGCCGCCGCAGTCCATTGAAGGTCGCGGTGTGTCGGGCGCAGGCTATATATTCGAAGGGCAGTTCTTTGACAAAACCGTCTACTTGGGCGAGTTACGCACTGATCCTCAAGGCCGGCTATTATTTTTGGGCGGGCATGGTCGGGCCGCTCCTCGCTGGGCGGGAACCAAGCCAACGACGTTCGCTAACAATAGTTTGTGGTTTGACGACGTGGCCGACGGAACTGTGCGCGCGCACGTTACGGTCGGCGGCAAATCGTTTGAGGCTACACCGGGCTATGTTTCGGTGGCGCCCCCTAACTATGCGCCCGGGCTGTTTGGGGTTGTGACGATGGACGACGTGGTGCGTGATATGTTCGCCGCGGAAGGTTGGCTTGAACTGCCGCCCCAAACAAGTTTTACCCGTGATGTCTGGCCAATCTTCTCCAGATTGACTGCGATGCAATGGGTCAATCACGGCCTTTTCATGGCGCATGGATTCGGCTCACCTTTAGATGCACGGAATCCAAAAGTGCTTAAAAGGCTCACCGACACCTCGCATGAGGGGCGCGCTTGGCGTGAAGCTGTCTTTGGCCTGTTTCGCGATCCCGCGGTGGGCGGCGCCACTGATCGCTCGAAGCTACCTTATCTATACGGCGATGCGTACGATGGCGGCAGTGTCGACCATGCCCGCGTGCTGTTAGCGGTCACCTCGACCATGTACCGCCACCTCGCGGCCTGGGCGAAAGGCGACTTTATTAACGACTGGCAGGGCGAGCCGCTACCGCCGCACTTTGACGAGCTGACACCGTCCGCGCAAATCGAGCATCTTTCGCGCGCTCCGCTGCACGAATGCCTCGGCGGCCCGTTTCATCCTGGGATCGAATTGACTTGGATCATGCGGCGGGCGTCCCTGTGGGCCGGACCCTACCGGCTGAACGTACTGGACGAAGAAGGACCGGCGCGGCAGGACTTCGGGCCTGAGCTAACGCCGGAGATCTGCCTGGGCGCCGACGGACCGCTGCGCGGAGTGGCGCCAGGTGCGCTAACGCGTTGGCTAGGCGTCCCGTGGCACACCGACGAGGCCTCCTGCCTCTCCGATTTCGAATACTCGCCGTCCACCTACCTATCAATGCCCAGCTACTGGGGCGCGCGAGTTCCCAACCAAGTGTTAAGCGCTGAAGCCTGGTCGCGTGCCGTCGATGAGGCAAGCTTCGAGATGCAGAAGCTCAAGCATGCCACTTACCGCGAGGATTGGACCCGTGACATTAACGGGCGCAACTACTATGAGCGTATTGACAATATGGTGAAGAATTGGTGCGAGTTGGGAATGGTGTTGCCAACCGGCACGCCAACGCACCTGCAGGCGCTTGGCCTGCCGGAAATTGCCCATGTCGAAAACGGTCGGCATCCAGATCATGCGGGCTCGAACGACAAGGTCATGCTCATGGCCGCGATCGAGCGGCTCGCCTCGCCGACTCCGTCAGCCGTTAAGGCAATGGGTCTGACTCAGCCGGGGCAAAGTCGGCCGCCCCGCCGAACTTACCACCGTGGTGAGATATGAGCGGCAACCTCACGCAAACGTGTGACGTGGCTATCGCCGGCGGCGGGCCGGCGGGTGCCACAGTCGCGCGGATTCTAGCCGGCTGGGGCTTCGCCGTCACGGTGATCGCCGGCCATAGTAGCCGGAAGGCCGGCGAGGTAATGGGGCCCGAAGCGAACCTGGTACTGGATGCGCTTGAGCTAACCTCTCTATTGGCAACATCAGCAGGGATTGCAGCGCAGTGCGACGGCGTGGTCGCGCACTGGCCCTCGATGGGTCCCGATCTCGCAGACCACGGCTTGCGCGGTGTCTGCGGCTGGGCGATTGATCCGCCGCGATTGGTGGCAGCACTCAAACGCCTTGCGTTGATCAATGGCTGCCGTTGGCTAGAGGAAGCCGTTCTGGCAAGTGTGACACGCAACACCTCAGGCTACGTGTTATCGTTGGCATCCGGCGGCCAGACGCAGGTCGTCACAGCGAAGTTTGTCATTGACGCAACGGGCCGCGCTAGCAGACTGGCCCGCCGGCTGGGTGCCCGCCGCATCGTCGACGACAAGCTCATTGCGGCTGCAGCACGGCTGAAACGTCATGCGCCTCAGCGCGACCCATATCTGCACCTGACTGCGACCCCTCATGGGTGGTGGTACCGTACTGACGGCCCAGCCGATGACACGCGTGTGGCGA
The DNA here is from genome assembly GCF_037477895.1 of Mycetohabitans endofungorum. Lineage (NCBI taxonomy): Bacteria > Pseudomonadati > Pseudomonadota > Betaproteobacteria > Burkholderiales > Burkholderiaceae > Mycetohabitans > Mycetohabitans endofungorum. Next base: position 308,377 of record NZ_CP132745.1, on the reverse strand, counting down.
TGGTGGCCGACCCGCTTGATAGTGTAGGCCGGCCGGATGCGTTGAAGCGTGTCTTGCGGCGGCTTCTTGAAGAATTGTACCCTGGATTGGCTGCCACGGCTACGTCGAAGATGTTTGTCATGGACGCGTCCAGCGCGCGGCTGAACTGCTGCGCGGCGGATAGCTGGCTGGCAGTCGGCGATGCGGCAACGGCCTTCGACCCGTTGTGCGGCCAAGGGCTGGCCCAGGCTTTCGGCTCAGCTCTCGCGGCGGCGCACGCCACCCGGGAATGCATGGCCGGCAACCCCCATGCGCTCGCCGCATACGACCATGCGGTACAAGCGACCTACCGCCATTCACGCGCTCAGCTTGACCTCCGCTATGCCTACCGGGGCCATTGCGAGCCGAACCCATTTTGGCCGGCTCGTGCGCACCAGGCTCGCAGTTTAAATACATCAGGCTTGTAGCTTGTCAATCGGCCTTTTTGAGTTCGTTTATATCAACGGCAACGCGTTGCGCTTGCTCGTAAGCGCGCAAAAATGGACGTCTAGCACTCTGCGATCTGTTTGGGCAGGCTATGTCCACTGTTATTTGAAGTCGCCCCTGGGTACACCAGTCGGGCCGGAGGCGATTAAGCTAAAGGTGCGCGCTGCCTCGTCATACACGGCACTGCCGCGCATAAAGCAGCCTTCGGCGCCCTTGTCAACAGCAACTTAAAATGAAGCGCTCAAGCGCCATGCGCTAAAGGTCTCGCCTCAGGGCGTTCGCAGCATCTGGCTGCGTCACGATCTGCAGATTATGAACAAACGTCCGAAGGCGCTGGAAGCCAAATCCGCTCAGCAAGGGCTGGTGCTAACCGAGGCCCAGTTGGTCGCGCTGGAGCGAACCAAACGCCCACGGCGAGTTCGAGTCCGAATGTCCGGGCTACTGCGGCGCGCAGGATATGTTCTATGTCGGCAACCTCAAAGGTGTAGGCCGTGTCTATCAACAGAGCTTTGTCGACACCTACTCGAAGGTGGCATTGGCCCAGCTCTACGATCGCAAGACGCCCCTGCCGGCGGCTGACTTACTCAATGACCGCGTTGTCCCATTCTTCGACAGTTTCGGCATCCCGCTGCTGCGTGTGCTCACGGATCGCGGCACCGAATACTGTGGCAATCCCGAGCATCACGAGTATGAGCTGTATTTGGCTGTAGAAGACATCGACCATACCTGTCACTGTCGGATAGATACTCTCCATTTCTGTCGAAGTAATTTTCCCCGTTTTTCGTTGGCGGCATGGGTTGCCGCCTGCACATGATCGACGACCATGCTGTCCTGGATTTCGTTCTTGGAGCTAGCGGTCGAACTGGGAGAGGTACTGACGATTTTGGAGTTGCACCGGCAGGGGCTGAGCATCTCGGCGATTGCCAGCAGACTGGGCATGGATCGCAAGACCGTCCGCAAGTACATCAATAATGGAGTCCAGGTGCCGCGGTATGGCCCCCGAGCGCCACGGCCGCGGGTCATGGACCCGTTCATCGACTACGTAACAGAGCGGGTGCGCGCGTTTCCGGAACTGAGCATCGAGCGCTTGCTGCGTGAGATCCGGGCTCTCGGCTACAAGGGCGGCCGCTCGGTGCTTGGTGAGATAGTCCGGGAGGTACGCCCGCCCAGGCAGAACGGATTCGAGGTCAGGTTTGAGACGCCCGCCGGCCAACAAGCACAGGTCGACTTTGCTCACTTCAATGTCGAGTTCGGTGATGCGCCTGGTCAGCGTCGCTCCATATGGCTGTTCTCAATCGTGCTAGGGCACAGCCGCTATCTCCGTTTCGTTGAGCATCAGGATCTACAAACACTTCTGCGCTGCCATATGCAGGCATTCAAGTATCTGGGTTGTGTGCCTCGCGAGATCCTCTACGATCGAATGAAGACAGCCGTACTGGGTGAACAGGACAAACACATCATTTACAACACCAAGATGGTCGCCTGCGCGAAGCATTACGGTTTTGTGCCACGCGCGTGCAAAGCTTATCGAGCCAAGACCAAGGGTAAGGTCAAACGCCCGTTCAGATATATCCGCCAAGACTTCTTCCTGGCCCGGCAGTTCCTGGACCTGGCCGATCTGAATCGGCAATTACGCGACTGGCTCGATACCGTGGCTAACGTGCGCATGCACGGCACGATGCAGCGTGTCGTGGCGCAGCACTTTGCACAAGAGCGTCCAACCTTGCAGGCGCTGCCGGCAGGCGTCTTCAACGGCGTCATCCGACTGGAGCGTCGAGTCAACCATGAAGGATTGGTATCAGTCGGTGGCAACTACTACAGCGTGCCGGACCGAGCCCGGCGACGGGTTCTCGAGGTACACAGCCTCGCTCATGAGATCCGGATCTACGAGGATGGAGAACTGCTGGCGGTCCATCCAGTACTCGACGGGCGCAAGCAGACGTCGTTGCTGGCCGGACAGCGGCAGGTACAGCGGAACAAGCCAGCATCGCGTCATGCCCAGTCGGCAGCAACTGCACCGGTTCTGCGCCGGCCATTATCTTTTTACGATCAGGTGGCCAAGCGCTTGGCCGGCGCGGGGAGGAGCGCATGAAGGCTAACCCTGTGTCGACCACCGAGCAGATTCGCCGCTATCTGGTAGGCCTGCGAATGCCCCGTGCTTTTGGAGGTGCTGGATGCAACGTTAAAGCGCTTCGAACAGGGTGACAGCTCCATGCTTGAGGTCCTCGAAACGCTATTGGCCGAGGAGTTCACGACCCGCGAAACGCGACGCATCAAAACGGCGCTGCAGACCGCGCGGCTGTCCACCATCAAGACGCTGGCGGGCTACGACTTTAGCTTCCAGCCAGGCCTCGATCGAGACCGGATCATGGCGTTGGCACAACTGGAGTTCATCGAGTGCAAACAGGCCGTTCACTTTCTTGGACCGCCTGGGACTGGCAAAAGTCAGGTATCTATAGAGGTGCGGGGTTGACGCCGAGGGGCAAATCGATGACGAAGCTGCAAAGTGCCTCGACGAAGTGATCGCGGGTCGACTCCGCACCATCAAATTCAGAGTCTTTTTGGCTGAATCCGGGCGCAGAGCGAACCCGATGGGTAAGAGTATGAGGAGCGTCTGCGGCTCCGACTCGCCGTTCAACTCCCGCCTTCACTGCCGCTGGTACCCTTGCCTGCGGGCACCGAGCCCAGCGACCTCAAGAACGTGGGAGAGCCTGCAATGTTCGTCCCGACGATGTGAAGCCCATGGTTGCAGGGTTCGGGCTGGCGCAGGCAAGCGTAACGAGATGGTGGCGCATGAATGTGCAAGTTTCAAGCGGCCACGAATGAAACACCTGGCAGTGCTGCCCAGCATCGAGCCCTCGAATCCATCGATAAGGAGAACAACAACCCATGGCCTCAACCAGTAATGCGTCGGTACGCCACCGAACCATCGGCATTGACCTTGCGATCAGAGCAGTTCAGCTCGCGCAGGTCTTTGATGATGGCCGTGCGGTTGGCAAGCCCATCCGCTTTCGTTTAACGTCAACTGACCTCAAGCGCTTTATATTCACCATCAAGAACGGGATCACTGCTGAAACGCCAATTACGGCGGTGATGGAGCCAACAGGCATGGCATGGTTCCCGGTTGCGAACTGGCTCCAGCGTGCGGGCATCAGGGTTATTCGAATCAAGGGGCAGCGTGTCAAGGCATTGCGCAAGTACCTCAGCGAGCACGCCAAGACCGATACGGCCGATGCGCATGTACTGGGTGCGATACCCGGCTTTGGCGGTCGGGGCCTCGATCCCGTCCATGTACCCGTGCCCGAACAACATGCACTGCAACGACTGACCAAGCAACGTCACCGCTATCAGGAACTGGTATGTTCTGCGCGGCGTCGTGTTCTTGATCTCATCCGCTGGGCCTGCCCAGCCCTTGAGCCAGTGTTACCCAATACCGTGACGCAGCTCACGCTGGCAATTCTCGGCGAGCTATTCAATCCACGCGAGGTTGCTGCCATGAGGCGCGATGTGCTCGCCCGATTTCTTTCCCGCAACGCCTCTGGCAATCATCCCAAGAGTGGTCCTTTTATTGACTCGATGGTCGAAAAGCTAAAATCAGCTGCTACCGAGACCATCGAGCTACATGGAGATAGCGTGGATTTCGTCGCACTGCAGTTCGAGGTGGCGCAGGAGGTCGAACATTTGCGACTATGGGATCGTCACATCGGCGCGATAGAGCGCGAGGTAGAACGGATCTATCAGCGGGCGCATCCATCCGATGCGCTTCGGTCAACTCCCGGCGTCGGATCAACTTTGGCCCCGTTGCTTATCGGGATACTCGGCCACGCGAAGCGTTTCCGTAACGAAGACCATATTCGTGGATTCTGCGGCATGTTCCCGACCAAAAATTCATCTGGCGGCATAGACAAACCAGGTCAACGGCTAACAAAGAGCGGTAGCGATCGCATCAAGCGGGCACTGTATATCGCCGCAGACGTCGCTCGCAAGATTGACCCGGAGCTTGCCGCCGTCTACTGGAGGCTCATGGTGAACAAAGGCCACCACCACAAGCAGGCCATATGTGCTGTCGCCACGCGTCTAATCAATCGTATCTATCGTGTGCTGAAGACTGGCCAGCCGTATGTGCTGCGGGACCAGCAAGGTAACGCGATTACCGTTCAGGAAGGCAAGCGCATCGTTCTCGCACAATTCACCGTGCCGCTCGAAGTCCGCCAATCACGTCGGAACCAGCCCATGCCACAATCAGCGTAGAGCACTATTTCTGGCCGTGAATAAGCGTTGACAGTCGGTACGAGATCATTTGGCAGTGGCCCTTGGCATTGAAGCTGTCCGCGCTGGGAAGTCGGTGTACTTCGGCTCACTGGCCGACATCGTCGCTTCGATGGCCAAGGCCGAGTGCGAGGGTAACCTGACGCAGCGTGTGCGCTTTCTCACGCGCAACAGCCTGCTCATCATCGATGAGCGGTGTTGAACGCGCTCTTTCGGTTCATCGTAGGCACCGGCTAGCTCTTTCGAGAGAGGTATTAGTTCATCCAGTTCTGCTATGCGGTCGAAGGGCGTCTTGCCACCGAGTGATCCGTGCGGGCGGCGCCAGTTATAGTCGAGGTGCCACTGTTCAATTTGTTCCTTGATCGCGCGTCGACGGCGGTGCACTGATAGAGGCCCCGCGTAATCTTCATCGTGTCCATCTGGACGCAATCGCCCAGAACCGGACGGCTATAACGTTTCGGCTGCGCTGGTCGCCTGGGTCGAACCAATGGCTTCACACGCGCCTGGCACAAGATCTTGTGAATGGTTGCGAGCGATAGTTATCTTTGCTCGTGCAATCGCAACTCATCCTGGATCAGAAACCTTCTGGCCTGGACTTCAGTGTGGACGGCGGCTTTGGGATGGCAGACCTGCTTCGCCGGTTTCCTGATAGCGGCGTAGCCACTTGCGAAGTGTCGGTCGGGAGATGCCACACCGCGCACACATGAGGCCGGCGTTGCCGGCCTCGTGATACATGTGCACCCAACGTAATCGCGCGGCGATCTCTCGGTCCATCACATCATTTTAGTTGAAACGATGTCCGTGAATCGCATAGCGCGTCTCCACTGTGCACTGAAGTGGACGACGCTCGCCGAATTCGCCCACCAGTGCAAGTCCCGGGCCGATTCGTCCCGCCCCGAAAAGCAGGAAATTTCCACTTCCGAACGGCCCTGATTTAGCAGTAGCCTCACCCAAGCCCGAGCTCGCATCTCGGTGGGCCGAGCACGCCGGAGCCGAAGGCACTTCGCGTAAGGTCTCGTCAACGAACGGAAAAAATCACCCGTCCACATAGCCCCGCACACCAAGGGCTTAGCCGGCTTAGGGTACGGTCAGGTCGTTGCATGAGGCATCAAATAGTCAATGAGTTGACGCAGATCCGGCCGATTGCCTATCCGTTCGGTTTCGTCAGGAACTTGGGGTGACCCCGTCGCACGCAGAGCAGTACGCAAACTTGATGAGGATAATGGTTCACCATTGCGTTTGGCGATGCCTTGCAAACATGCAATTGCGCCAGCGACAATCGGGGATGCACTCGATGTGCCACTAAACGTACTAGTATACCAATTGTCTTCGTCATTAGGCATGCCTAAAAGATGGAACAGATCGCCGTATCCAGTGGTCACGACACCTCTACCCCAGCCTTGACAATCGACCCGCTGCCCAAAATTTGAAAAATTGAGCCGGCTGCGGTCCGGTCCATACGTCCCTGACGGCGGCGCTCCGGCACCAACCATGATCGCACCCGAGATTGTAGGGTCGCGAAATGGATTTTTCCAACCCGCCGGAAATCCAGGGCCGGGATCATCGTATAATGGATCGTCAAGATCTTCTGCTCCATTGCCAGCTGCTTCAACCACAATGATGCCTTTCATTGTTGCAAACTGAATCGCGAGTAGGTCATCCGGCCACCACTCCACTCCGATATATCCTCTTTGATAAGGATCGGATTGAAATCCATTTCGAGGGCCGGGCCGGTGCATCTCCAACAGGATGATGTCGCCGGCATTCAACCTTTGGGCAGCCAGCTGGATTGCTTTTGCTGAACCGATATCGCCATGGGACACTGCGCTGACCACAGCACCGAAAGATATACCCGTGACTCCAAAACCATTCTTGTCGCTTCCCATTTCTCCGAGCACAGCGGTACCATGGTTACGCCAATCTACCTCCGGATAGGGTATTCCGCCAATCAGGCCGCCGTTCAACATAGCCAGATCAAGATGCGACAGTCTCCAGCCTCCTTCCACATCCACAATCGTCACCCCGTTCCCCTCTCCACCTGGAAGGCTCCATGCATATTTGGCGTCAATACCACCAGGGGCGTTTTCAAGGTAGCCCTGTTTGGATGAAAAGTCGGGGATGGAGGCGGCTTCCATGTTGGCGCTTGATGGCCGCTCCCCGCCCGGAGCTAGGGGGTTTTCCGCCGCCGGCTTGTAATAAACGGACTCTACACTGGGATTTGAAGACATTTGCCGCACGATGCTATCCGCCATCGTATTAGGAACTTGCGCAACGTAGTAGCGACGCATTTCGTTCAATATCGACGCGACCTCCGGCGACGGCGCCGACGACGGTAGCAAATTGGACTGCACATGGGGAAATAAAGGCCTAAGCTGATTGGCGAAGGACGTAAGGTCTTCATCATTGGATGCGAAGCTGGGAAGCAAGCCGTGCGCCGCTTGCGGCGAATTAAACATTACAACTATTTCAACAGTGTTCATTTCGACCTCCTCGGAAGAAGCCATAGTTAACTAAAAACAACAGAGCAAAGAAAAATTTTCACTATCATGCATACAGCACTTAAGTCAAAACTTCCTTACAGCCACACACACTCAAAATTACTGTTTGGTAGCAAAAAATATCTTACAGCCAGCAACAAAAGTCGTGGCTATGGACCTTTTCAACACGCGCAGCAAGTACTGCCACGCCGGTCTAAATACTTAACTCATTTATTATTGTTCAGGCAATTTGACCATATCGACGGTGTATTTACATGTTGCCCATCCACGACCGGAACTATGACCTTTAGGGCTTCTTGCGTGTGCCTGTAAAGTAATGGTTCTAGGCTGAGTGATACCTGGAACGACATCAACGTAATCCGCCCATCCAACACGGCAATTGTATTCAGAACCATTCTTTTCTATTAACTCACCTTTTAAGGATTTCTCCGCAAAAACATATCCATTAGGAGAAGTAATTCGATTCACCTGTGAGTCGCAGGCATGTCTAGCACCGCTGGCTTCAGTTCCTTCTGTTTTACACTGAGCTACTATTTCTTGTGCCTCAGCGAAGGCAGAAACAGGAAAAATGGTTAAAAAGATCACGGATGCCCACAATTTTGCAATCATCGTTCTCTCCTAGTTTATCAAGCCACGATAGGGAACAAAGTAAAAGATATACTACAACATCAAGTTTAAAGGTTTGCCACCCGTAAACTTGTCGAAACAAGCGTTGCCGAGACAACGGAAACTGCCAACGACGCGGCTGTTATTATACGTTTTATGAAAATGTGCTTGTTAACCATAAATATTAAAAACTTTTCCGGGTTTACCTTCATCTAATGGTGGCAATGCTGTCTCAGCAGGTGCCACCATAGGATTTGGCGCTTGAGTTGTGGCATAAACGTCCGGATCGGTCGCGAAGCCAGTAATCACTGCGGCCTGCTTTTTTGCCGTTGAAGACGAGCCGAGGAAGAATTCCTTTGCACCCAAGACCATTGAAATGAGTACACCCTCGATATTGCCGAGCACGCCAAAGGCAAGCGGTTCAATCGGTACGCGGGAAGACAACAGCCAGAAGTGCGCGCCAATTACCAAAAACAGGGCGCCCGTATATAGATAGGCGAGGTTACACGAGGTGCGGTCTTGTTCAGTTAGTGCCACCT